>DASRDW010000337.1:0-13352 GCA_035652415.1 Candidatus Angelobacter sp.
GGCCGAGGAAATAGACAGGATCGTCAAAGGCGTAGTCGTGAAAATAATTGCGGACGCGGTCTGCGCCAATTTCCTTGATATGCGCGATGGTTTCAGGATCGCGGCTGGCGAAGGCATCTTCTTCATAGAAGTAACCGCTAGCCATGAGCACATAACAGCAGATACGCGACTCAACGCCGGCCAGGATTGCGCCAACGTGAGCGTCCCAACTGTGGCCGACATAGGCGATGCGCTTGGGATCAACGTCTCGGCGGAGGCGGAGCACGTCAACGGCGCGGCGAAGGTCAATTACCTGGTGAACGGCGGATTCGCTCTGCTGCTGGGCGGCTTCCAGTGGATCCTTTTCTTCAGGAGCGTAGCCGTGGCGGGCTTGCGGAGCGTCGATCAGCAGAGAAACCACGCCGGCGTGAGCGAGGACGATGGCTTCGTCGAGAAACTCATCTTTGTTGGCGAGCTGCGAGCCCTTCATGAGCCAGTGTCCCCAGATGATAGCGGGATGATCGTTACCGCCGTGCGGAATGACTATGTAGGCAGGCACGCGGTCACCGCTATCGCCAGCGTAGTTGAACTCGATGAGCATCACATCGCCGCGCTTTTCTATGTTGGTTTCACGCTGCTCCAGGCCGGATTTGGTGTCGTAGTCGAAGCGCGGAATCAGGTCTGGATACGTGGGCTTTGGAGGCTCGTCAGAATTTTGCTTTGCGGATTCAGCGGCAGGAGAAGGCGTTGGAGATGGAGTCTGGTTGCTTTGGGCCGGGTTGCTCTGAGACGGGTTGCTCTGAGACGGGTTGTTTTGAGACGGGTTGTTTTGAGACGGGTTACTTTGAGATGGAGTGCGATTGAGCGTAGGTTTGTCCGATTGCGCAAATTGCATTATGCCCGGCGTTGGAGAGGGGCTTGGCGTAGGTGTAGGTGTTTCAAATGGAGTTGGGCTCGGTGTTGGTGTGGGCGTTGGGGTTGGAGTAGGAGCAAAAATGCTGAGCGGTGGCGTTGGAGTTGGACTGGGTGTAGCAGTTGGTGAAGGCGTTGGTGTTGGAGAAGCGGATAAAGGCGGTGTAACTGGAGTAGGTGTTGGCGTAGGCGTGGTTTGGGCCGCTACCACACCAGCCAGAGCTAAAACGATGATGGAATAACGCAACATGTGCATACAGCTTCCGAATTGTGTCCGTTTCGCGCTAATAACAATGTACCTCGAAGAGTGTATTTATTGGGAAGATGCACCCAGCGGCCTTTTCGGTTTCATCGCTCGTCTTTTTTCATGTCGATGAATTTAAGTGACTGGTTGACATAATATTCGTATTCCTGGCTGGTTGCTTCCCCGCGTTCTTTGCGCTGGTTCTGCACCATGAAATCCAGATCAAAATACACACTCAGGTGTCCAAGATCGTCCTGCTGGTCAGTCCAGGAGAGGCCGTCATAGTTGGCCTCTTGAAAGATATACGGCACCTGCGAGACTCGCGCTCTATGGCTGTTTCAGCAGGAAAGCCAATCGCATTCAGGCAGTCTTCCATCAGAAGAAGCTGGCGCAAACGCACGTTGCCGATCTGGTCAGCATCAAAGCCATGCTCGATGCCGGACTTGATCTGCTCCTGTAGCAATGCCACCACCTCAGTGACAGTTTTCATTGCGGCGACCATCTTACACGCTGCGCATCGACCCGCAATAAAGCTGCATGCCAGGGCTGAAAGCTATGCTAATCTCATGCCCAGGTTTACCGTTTCCAGCGGAGCTGACATGAGCAGTACGGAACAGACGGCCACGCGGAATTTCGCCCCGCAAAATCCTGAGACTTTCTTTGCCGCGCAAAAACGCAACCGGCGCGCAACGTGGCGCATGTCTGCCCTGAGCGCTTTCGCGGCATTCATCATGGGCGTACCGCTTACGCTGGTGCTCACGCCGTTGCTCTATGCGCTCACCCTGGCGGGTGCGGAGATCATCAACCATTTTTCTCCGTTGCCGCCGGAGTTCTGGCAAAACGCCAATGACCTGGCAAAGTTTGGCGCGCGCGTAGCCGATTACGTTCTTAACCAGAAAGGCACGCTTAGTCTTCAAGAGCTAGCCATCGGATTTGCGCTGGTGCTGCTGCCAGGAATGCTGGTGGCCTTTGCGCTTTGGATCGGCATGTTGATTCTCTTCCGTCGCGGCGGGGTTGGCGGCGCGCTGGCCAGCCTGAACGCGCGCGAGCCCAATCCATCTGACCTGAAAGAGCTGCAACTTGCCGATGCAGCGCAGGAGATGGCCATCGCCGCCGGATTGCCCGCGCCCAAGCTGATGCTGGTGGATTCTCCCGGCGCGAATGCCGCTGCAATCGGAACCTGCGCTGCCGACGCGCGCATTGTGATCTCACGCCGCCTGCTTGACGATCTTGATCGCGACCAGCTTCAGGCCATTCTGGCGCACCTTGTCGGCTCCATTGGCAATGGCGATCTCAGAATCGCCTTTACCGTAACCAGCGTGTTTGAAACTTGCGGCCTGCTGGTAAGTTTGATCAATGCGCCGTTTGGGCATGAGTCCCGCAGCCGCATCTGGCGCGTGTTGCGCTATATTTTTGCTCGCAGCACGCCGGAGCAGAAGGCCGCTGAAGCCGCCGCCATTGCTGAATCGCTGGCGGGTTCGCTCGATACCAATAACACTGATATTGATCGCTATTTCAACGCGCCGAATCCGGGGCTCATCCGCAAGCTGTTCCGGATATTCTTCTTTCCATTTCTCTTTACCAATCTGGCGGTAGAGATTACGCTCTGGTTTTTCCTGAACATCATGCTTGGGCCGTGCATGGCGCTGCTTTGGCGTACGCGGCGTTATCTGGCGGATGCCAGCGCAGTTGAGCTAACGCGCAATCCTGATGCGCTGGCCCACGCCTTGCAGCGGCTGAGTGAAGACACCACGGCGATTGCCGGCGGCGAATGGGCAACGCATTTATTTGTGGTGAACCCAACCGGTGATCGCACCCTGCGCGGCGAAGAGCCGAGTGAAGACCAAAAGCGCAAGATGATTCAGGACTGGACATCAACCGCGCATCTTTCTTCTGTGCCTTCCCCTGCTGTCGCTCCCGCCGGAGCGCCGGTTTCTCCGCAAGATTATGCCAACGTGCGCAAGCAGATGATGCTTACAGCCATGGCGGTGGCCAAAGGTGATCCGCAGGCCATTGCGCGGCTTGAAGCGATTGGAGAAATCGCAGGCGGCATGCAGGCTCTGGGACTGCACGCCATGCCCAATCCGGCTGACATTATTGCAGCGCAGAAAGGCGACCGCGCTGCGCTGGCCCGCCTTAAAGCGCTTCGCCTTGAGCACCAGCCACAGGCCGATTCGCGGCGCGGGCAGTCTGGCTTGCAGATCCAGAGCATCCTTTCGTTTCATCCGTCGCTCAAGAGGCGCGCAAAAAAGCTGCAGCGCATGGGATCGCACCTGATCGCGCCGGAGCAAAAAGCCCGTGCCCCTCTCGTGATCTTTATGACCGTGCTTTACCTGATCATTGTGCCGCTGCTGACGATAGCCGCTGGGCTCATGCTGGTGGCAATTGGCATGATGATCGGCCTCAACCTCATGATGCTGGGGCTATGGCTCACGGCAATCCACTGGATTTTTGTGTGGTGGAACGGCAGATAAATTTTGGTCGTAAGCAGGGTGGCGCGTGAGCGCCACCCTCCTGAAATCACTTCTCATTCGGACTTGGCGCAGTACTTGCTATGCCAAGGGGAAAGCGTGATTTAAGTTCAGTCGGCGGCAACGGAGTTGACGCCTGTCCCTGAGCAATTGGGTTCACTTGTGCGCACGTAATCTGTGTGCCACAACCGCCGGTGCAGGTGCATGTGCTTGGATCCCACGAACCACCCTGGCTGATGCAAAGCTGTTGCAGATTGGGATTGCATGTGGGAGGTGGGGCCGAGCAAGTGCACGTGCTCGTGTTCCATACATTTCCGTTATTGGTGCATGTAGCCTGTCCTCTCGGATCTGGGCAGGTAACAATATTGGCACAACTGGCGCTGTTAGAGCTGGAAACAGCAAGGCAGAATTGGCGGTCATTCTGGTTGGAAATGGAAGAGCACTGACTTGAATCGTGCAGTGATATTCCCAGGCATAGAGCGCGGCTGTTTGCATCTGCCACATTGTTACAGTTAGGCGATGGATTGGTGTTGCCGCTGGAGGCGCCGTAACAGAATGCCTGCATCTGTGGATTGGTGATGTCTCTGCAGTTCGAGGAGAAATTGGGAGCCAAGGCCATGCCGAAACAAGCCAATTGCATATTGCGGTCCGTTATCGCTGTGCAGGGGGTTTGTGAGACAGTGGAAATCGCGGAGCAGGTCTGCCTGTCGTTGGGATCGCTAATGTTGGAGCATAGCGAGGAATTCCGTCCAGCAAGGCCATTACACGCGTTCAATTCGTCCCGGGCGCTGTTGAACGTGAAGGGGCTTCCTGAAGATGCAATGTTGCATCCTCCGCCACCATCATTGAGCCAGAGTTGCTGGATCAGATAATTCTGTCCGCCTAATGTCATATTGGCTTGCGCGCCATTCGGCGTAGTAAATGTAGGACCAAAGTTGAAATTACAAAGGTCGCCATTCTCGCCTGAGCCGCTGTTATGGAACCACGCATTCAAATCTGGATCGGTAACCGTTTCTGAGAGTTCATGCGCCATAGTGTTGGCCATGGCATCCGCCCCCGGATTTCCATTAGGGCTTATAACAGAATTAAGAGGAGCGCATGTGACACTGGAATTCGGATTATTAATGCATTTGGGAAATGCATCTCCCACAAACGCATATTTGATGTCGCTTCCGCCCAGGGTCGCATGAGTGTGAAAGCCGCAAAATTGCACACAAAATTGACCGTCTGCGCCAGTCTCGTTCACATCTCCGGAGGAAAGAACAAAGTACACGCCATTGGGATCCCTCGGCAATCCGCGGCTGGATATCGCAGTGGAAACCACAGTTTGCAGGCTGGCATCAGTCAGTGTCGTCCCTTGCGAATAACTGTCAAATGCCTGGGTACCTAGCGTGACAGCCCCGCTGATATTGGCAGGGGTAGAAGATCCAGCGGGCTTGAACCCGTAAGCAGTATTGAGAGCGAAGTAGGGTGTTTTAGTCAGCGAGGAAATAAAGTTCGGCAGTATGGTAAGGGCTGAATTGCTGCTCCAGTTGCCATACCAGATGAGGTAAACCGTGGTGCTTGCACTTGGCGTAGTGTTTGTTACTGGGTTCATCACGGGGCCGCCGTGATATTCAATTCCGTTCCCCGTAGCCTGGGCGTGTAATGCTGGCGGCAGCAATATGCCGGTTATAAGCAAAATGTAAAATGCGTGTATGGCTAAGCGAAAAAAAATCTTGTTTGCATTGATTGTCCGCATAGGTCTCCTTGGCGCCGCTGGAAACAGGTCCAGGTTCACTGGGCTTGAATGTGAGAAGAAAATCTGATGAAACAGAGCGGTCGCTTCTTAACGCGCTAAAATTCTAGAACTCTGGAATGGAGAGACCCAAGAAAAAAAGCCTATTTCGTAATGCAAATATTCCCAAAATGAAAACACATTGCAATCGGAATGAGATGTGCGGATGGCTAAATTCTGCAATGATCATTTCGCCCAAGCGTTCAGGCTGCCAGCTCTCCGGGTGAAAGTTCATCCACGTAGCACCAAATCCAGGTTTCGCCCGGCTCAATGGAGCGGATGAGCGGATGTTTGCTGCGGTGAAAATGCTTGGTCGCATGCTTGTTCTTGGATGAATCGCAGCAGCCAACGTGGCCGCACTCCAGGCAGAGCCGCAGGTGGACCCAGGTATCGCCGCTCTTGATGCATTCTTCACATACGTGCTTGTCTGTTTTGGTGATCTTGATCTGTTGAACGTGAGTGCAATCTTCTGCCATGAGTGGCTCCTTATATGTAGCGCGAAACCGCTTTCATCACGCGACAAGTGTCAGGACACGACTTTAAGTCGCGCCGTCAAAACTAAAACAAATCTCTATGCCGCTCCCGCCGCTGGTTCTTGTGATCTCTCCAGCGCCTTGCGGTCCCACTTGCCCAGCGTTGCTCCGGCTTCGTATGTGCTTTGCAAAAATTCCAGCAGCGTCTCCGTGGGTGAAGCTGCGGTGCGCACCTGCTCATGCATCAGTAGAAATTCGCCCATTTGCTGGTTATAAAACGCAGCGCCAGGACGGACCTGTTGCCGGGCAAATCCCTGCGGTTCAGGAGCAGCATAACAATAAAATGCAGCGTCTTTCAGGTCGCCGCCACCGGGCCACCAGCCTGCGCTGATTACCTCATGCGAGTACGCTTCCTGCATGATCTTGCGCAAAATAGGATCGGGATCATTGCGCGGCGGCGCCGGACGGCCAGAAAAGCGCGTGACCGCCAGATCAAAACTGCCCCAGAAGAAATGTGCCGGACTGGACTTGCCGACGAAGCGCGAGCGGAAAACGTTGAACACATCGTCAATCGACACCAGCGCGCGCCAGAAGCGGCGGGCATATTCCTTATCATAAGCGGCGTGCACGTGGTCCTGGTCGAAAGCAATGGGGTTGGCGACCTCCACCGGCATTTTCCAGATTTTTACGTCGATCTTAAGCGCGTGAAGCGCCGACATAAACTCCTGGTAGAAATCGGCCACGGAGCGCGGCCCCAGCGGAATGATCTTGCTCGCCGGATCGCATGTCTTGATCTCAAGCTGGTGCTCAAGAAAATCAAATTCAATTTCAAAAACCCGCTCGCCATAAGGAACGGCGGAAGTTGTAAGCCCGCGCGCGCTTACGTGCAGGGCCGCATTCCACCAGTGGTTGACTTTGGGTGTAAGCGCCAGCCGTACTTTGCCGACAATCTGCGTCCACATGTGCAGCGTATCGCGAGTTTCCTGCCATGCATCGGGAGGCAGCGCGGGCCAGCAGGCAGGCGAGTCAGAAACAGCAGTGCTGCGGTTTTCAGTTTTCTCAATTTTCTCAACCATGGCCGCTCCAAGAAAACCAGTATAGTCGTTGGATGACGAAACACTGGTATTGCGATTCCTCTATCGGCGCGGCTAGGTTCTCAATTCCACCACCGTCGCTCCCGCCCCACCCTCATTCTGCTGCGGTTCGGAGACGGTTTCCACGTGCGGATGCTTTTGCAGATACTGGCGCAGGGCCTTGCGCAGAATGCCCATGCCGCTGCCGTGGACGATGCGCACCCGCGTAAGCCCGGCGAGGAATGCACGGTCCAGGAATTTTTCTACCTCGCTGGTCGCCTGGTCCACGGTCTGGCCGATCACGTTGATCTCCATGGGCGTATTGGAGTCTTCTTTCAGCGAGACGGAGATTCCCTTGGCACGCGCTGCTGCCACCGGATTGACCACTGCGCGCTGTCCGCCGGAGCCTGAGCCGACGGAAAACACTTCCGCAACGTCATGACGCGGAATCTTCATCTTCATGGCGCCCATCTCGACTTCAAAGGTATTCTCATCGATCTTGCGCTTCACCACGGCGGTACGGCCCAGCGACTTGAGCTTGACGGTATCACCCTCAGAGATGTGCTTGACCTCATGCGGACGCGCATTTGGATCATTCACATCTGCTCCCGTTTTGTGCGCCACCACGCCGGCATCAAACTGCTCTTTAAACTCGCGACGCAGGCGGGCGATCCGCTGCTCCGCCTGCTTGGAAAGCTTCTGCGCCGCGGCGCGGTCCTGCACGGCGCTCACGGCCTCGCGCACCTGGTATTCAAAGTCCTTGAGCAAAGATTCCATCTTGCGTTCATAATCGCGCGTCTTCTGCCGCTGCTCCTGCTGACCTTCAGCCTCCAGGCGCTTCAGTTCGCGGCCCAGATCTTCTTCGCGTTTTTGTGTGGCGCGCCGCTCGGTCTCAAGTTCGCGCAGCTCATTGTGCAGGCGGTCGAGAAACTTGCTGACATCCTGCGTCTGCGTGGTAAGGCGCTGGCGCGCCGCATCCGTGATCTGCCGATTGAGTCCCAATCGTTGCGCGATGTTGATGCCCGCCGAAGCTCCGGGCACGCCGACGCGCAGCTCATACGTGGGCTGCAGCGTGTGCTCGTCAAAGCCCACGGCAGCGTTGAGTACTCCCGGCGTGTTCGCAGCATAAACTTTCAGCGACGTATGATGCGTGGAGATCACGCTCAGCGATCGGCTGTGAAGAAAATGAGAGGCAATGGCCACGGCCAGCGCCGCGCCCTCTTCCGGATCGGTGGCCGAGCCCAACTCATCGAGCAGCACCAGCGAGTGCGCCGTCGCGGTGCGCGAGATGAAATCAATGTTCGTGACGTGCGCGGAGAAGGTGGAAAGGTTCTGCTCAATCGACTGGTAGTCGCCGATATCGGCCAGCACGGCGTCAAACACCGGCAGCCGCGCCGTATTGGCCGGCACCGGAATGCCCGCCTGCGCCATGAGCACCAGCAAGCCCACGGTTTTGAGGCCCACGGTTTTGCCGCCCGTGTTGGGCCCGCTGATGATGAGCTGGCGATGACCGCTATCCATTTCAAGAGTAAGCGGGATGACTTTGCCACCCTTTAGCTTGAGGTTGCGCTCCAGCAGCGGATGCCGTGCTGCGCGCAACTCAAGAAAGGCGTTGGCCAAGTCAGAACCCGTCGGCTCTGGACGCACGCAGTCATAATCCAGGGCAAAACGCGCTTTGCCGATCTGCAGTTCCACCTCAGCCATCACATCGGCTGCAACAACAATTTCGTCAGCGCGCTCGCCCAGGCGCTCCGTCATCTCCTGCAGGATGCGCCGGACCTCCGCCTGCTCCTCTTCCAGCAGCCGCACCAGATCATTGTTCTGCTCAATGGTCTCCAGCGGCTCAATGAAAACCGTTTGCCCGCTGGAGCTTGCGCCGTGCACCACGCCGTTTACGCGCTTGCGCTGCTCGGTTTTTACCGGGATCACGAAGCGCTCGCCACGGATGGTGACCAGCTCGTCCTGAACGGCGCCGCCTTCGGCCAGCCGTCGCAGATATCCGCGCAGCGACTCCTGAATGAGCCGCTTCTGCTTCTCCACGTCGCGACGAATGCGGCCCAGCTCCGGCGAAGCACGATCGTCAAGCGTGCCGTCCGGCTGGATCTTGTTGCGGAAATGGCGCAGCAGCAGCGTGAAATCGGCAATCTGGTCAGCCAGCTCCAGCATGCCGCGCCAGTGCTCTCTTACGGCGTCCGCCGGATGCAGCGCCATCTCGCGCCACTCTGAGGCTTTATCGACCAGTAAAAGAAGATCTCTGATCTGCTCGATCTCAAGCGTTGCGCCAGGGATTTTGGCCTTGGCCAGCAGGTTGCGACCGTCGAACAGCCCGGAGAAATCAAACCTTGCGCCGGCAAAGTAGAAGCGGCGAGCTTCATCGGCCAGTTGTTGCTGGCGGTCAATCCACGCGCGGTCTGCCGAAGGCTCCAACTGCGCTACGCGTGCTTTTCCCAGCGGCGAGCTGACATATCCGCCCAGGAAGTCACGGAAGTGCGTGAATTCCAGGACGCGGGAGGAAGAATGCTGAAGCGGCGAAGGGACCATGCAATATTGATGGTATCGCAAAGTGTTAGGCGCTTGACGCGATGCAGGCTTAGACCGTGAAAAAGCCCGGAAAATCGTGGGGAAGTAGGCTAAACTTTAGCAATGTCCTTTCCCGTTACCCGACTTCGCCGCATGCGCCAGACCGACTCTCTGCGGTCACTGGTACGTGAGACCCGTCTTACGCCCACAAGCTTTATTTATCCTCTGTTTGTCTGCCCCGGCGAGGGCGTGCGCAAAGAGATTAGCTCCATGCCCGGCGTGTTTAACATCTCGGTGGATGAAGCAGTGAAGGAAGCGGAGGAAGCGCACTCGCTGGGAGTGGGCGGGATTATTCTCTTCGGCCTGCCGGAGAAAAAAGACGAGACCGCTACCGGGGCGTGGATCGATGACGGGATCGTTCAGCGCGCCACCCGGGCCATCAAGCGCGAAGTGCGCGACCTGGTGGTGATCGGCGATGTCTGCCTGTGCGAGTACATGTCGCACGGCCATTGCGGGATTGTGCAGAAAAAAAATTCGCCGACAGCGGGTGGGACTGCACGCCGAGGCAGTAACGGCGAACGCGGCAGCGGTAATGGCGGTCGCACAGCAGTAGCTACGCAGGCTGCGGCGGAAGCTGAATATGAAATCCTGAACGATGAAACGCTGGAAATCCTGGCCAAGACCGCTGTCTCTCAAGCACGCGCCGGAATGGATATTATTGCTCCGAGCGATATGATGGATGGAAGAGTGAGCGCGATTCGCAAGGCGCTCGATCATGCCGGCTTCCTCAATACGCCTATCCTTTCTTATGCAGCCAAATTTGCTTCAGGATTTTATGGCCCATTCCGTGAAGCCGCCGACTCCGCTCCGCAGTTCGGTGATCGCCGCTCCTACCAAATGGATGGCGCCAACCTGCGCGAAGCCATGCGCGAAATCTCGCTCGACGTGAAGGAAGGCGCGGACATGATCATGGTGAAGCCCGCCATGCCCTATCTTGATGTGATCAGCGAGGCGCGCCGCCGTTTTGATCTGCCGATCGCCGCTTACCAGGTTTCCGGCGAATACTCAATGCTGCAAGCAGCTATCCGCAACGGCTGGCTTGATCGCGATCGAGTCATGATTGAATCGCTTACGTCCATTCGCCGCGCGGGAGCTCAACTCATCCTTACTTATTTTGCGAAAGACGCAGCCAGGCTGCTGGGCTGAGAAAAGAAGCGCATGACACTCACTGAAACACCGTTTGAAAAAAGTTTTGAATCTGTTTTCAATGCGGTGTTGTTTGTTTTCCTTATTGCACCTCTGGCACTGACCGTTCTTAAAAAGAAAATACCCATTATCTTCACGCCTGTTTGATCGCATTGAGATCTATGGGTTTCTTGCAATGTGGCTGGGCGCTATCTATGCGGCTTTTATCTATCTCCGCCATGCGAGTACTACTTCAAGAATGGTCATGATTTTTTGGGCATTCGTCTCTGTGATCTGCTTGATTTGCAGGTACACATATAAGAAGACCGCCACATCCAAGCAACCGCAACCTTAGCGGAGCAGACTCAAATACTGAGCTGAAAAAAGAAATTCACTGACGAACTTCTGTAAAATTGGCTTCGGTCCATCTGCGGAGGAGCCATGTCTGTGCCAGTAAAAAAAGACCAGAGAGATATAAGAGGTCAATTCACAAGTCTTCTATTTACAAATTTAGTGATCGCTGCGTTCCTGAGCATTGCTCTGGCAAGTTCCAACGCTGCGTTGGCGCAGGCACCGGCAGCAAAGACCACCTCATCCATGGACTCGGCCATCCGCACGCTTTTTTCCGGCGTGACTTTTGACCAGACAGCCATCTCTACTGATGCCAAACAGGTGGCCTGGGTGGAAAACGACAAGGATGGCTCAGCGATTTATGTTTCTGATATCGCCACGCCCAAGCCGCGCCGCATTACCGCAGGCGGGCATGAAGAAGATAGCATTGCGTGGTCGCGTGACAGCAAGCAAATCGCTTTTCTCTCTGACGCCGGCAAACCGGGGCAGCAGGAGCTTTACGTTGTAAATGCCGCTGGCGGTACACCGCGCAAGCTCACCAGCGTAATAGGCTTCTTGGCTTCGCCCGGCTGGTCGCCAGACGGCAAGACCATTGCGCTTTTATTTACTCAGAATGCTGTGCGCGCGGCTGGCCCGCTGGTGGCGGAGAAGCCGCAGACCGGAGTGATTAAAGAAGCGGTCACAGAGCAACGGCTGACGCTGGTAGATGTGGCTACAGGCAAGCTGCGCCAGATCTCACCTGCGGATATGTACGTTTATGAATATGACTGGTCGCCGGACGGCACGCGCTTTGTGACCACCGCGGCGCACGGCAACGGCGATGATAACTGGTACATTGCGCAGATTTATACCATCGCGGCAGCAGGTGGAGAGATGAAGTCTATCTACACGCCGCCTATTAATTCGCAAATCGCCATTCCTACCTGGTCGCCGGATGGAAAATCTGTTGCCTTCATCTCCGGCATCATGAGCGATGAGCCGGCAGTCGGTGGAGATATTTTTCTGCTTCCATCTGAAGGCGGCGAAGCCAAGGACATTACTCCGGGCATGAAAGCTTCAGCCAGTTGGCTGACCTGGATGCCCGGCGGGAACAAGATTCTCTTTGGCGAAGATGTGGATGGTGAAAGCGGTGTCGCCACTGTTGACGTTGCTGGCGGCAACATTGAAACACTGGTTCACGGGCCTGAACAGCTCACCGCCAATGGCTGGGGCAGCGCCATTTCACTGGCCAGTGATGGCAAATCTGCCGCTGTGATTCGCCAGTCGCTGGCGCATCCGCCGGAGGTGTGGGCGGGAACGCTGGGCAAATGGCAGCAGATCACCTCGCGCAATGCCGGAGTGAAACCTGCATGGGGAGAAGCAAAGAGTATTCACTGGCAGAATGATGGATTCAACCTGCAAGGGTGGCTGCTCTATCCAGAAAACTTTGACGCAACAAAAAAATATCCCATGGTGGTAATGGTCCATGGCGGGCCAAGCGCCATGGTTCGCTCTTCATGGCCAGGGTCGCATAGTTTTGGCATTGCGCTCTCAGCCGCAGGATACTTTGTCTTTATGCCGAACCCGCGCGGGAGCTACGGACAGGGAGAGGCCTTCACCCGCGCGAACGTAAAAGATTTTGGCTACGGCGATTTTCGCGACATCATGACCGGCATTGATCAGACATTGAAGGATGCGCCCATCGATGAGCATCGCCTTGGCATTACCGGTTGGAGCTACGGCGGTTATATGACCATGTGGGCGGTCACGCAGACCAACCGCTTTGCCGCCGCTGTCGCAGGAGCAGGGCTGGCGAATTTCCAAAGTTATTACGGAGAAAACCAGATTGATAAATGGATGATCCCGTTCTTTGGCGCATCTGTGTATGACGATCCGCAGGTCTATGCCAAGAGCTCGCCGATTACGTTCATCAAGAAGGCAAAGACGCCCGCGCTGGTCCTTGTGGGCGATAGCGACGGCGAATGCCCAACGCCGCAATCGTATGAGTTCTGGCATGCGCTCAAAACGCTGGGAGTAAAAACCGAGCTTGTGGTGTACGAGCATGAAGGCCACGCCTTTGCTAGCCCTGCGCACCAGCGTGACGTAATTGAGCGCGTGGCAGCATGGTTTGATCAATATCTCAAGTAAAAATTGATCCTGATATGCACAGAAAAATCGCGCTGGGCTAAGGCATTTGGGCCATAGACCAGAGCACCTGCCGGTGTACTCTGAGTGTACGCCCCGTCAATCCATCAAAGAGGCAGTTATCCAGTGGCCCGTGCCAAACGCACTTCCCGAATCCTGCTTGTGAATGGTGAAAATACGGTGCAACATCTGCGCGCCCTGATGTTGCGAATGGAAGGCTACAACGTTGATACTGCGGCCGAT
>DASRDW010000338.1:0-11001 GCA_035652415.1 Candidatus Angelobacter sp.
GGTAAGGCGTGAGCTTCATCAGAAAAATGCCACCATCTTTATACAAGAGAAACAGGGGCCGTTGAAGGGTGCTTTTATCCCCAGACGCGATGCGCAGTCTCAACCACTAAACGCAGCTTGGCCCACTGCTCATCTTCAGTAAGAAGATTGCCTTCCATGGTTGAGGCAAAGCCACACTGCGGACTGAGGGCCAGGCACTCCAAGGGTAGATAGCGTGAAGCTTCATCAATGCGGCGCATGAGCAGGTCGCCGCTTTCAAGCTGTGGCCGCTTGGTGCTTACAAGCCCAAGCACCACGGACCTGTGCCGGGGAACAAAGCGCAGCGGAGCAAACGTCCCAGAGCGGTTGTCGTCATATTCCAGCAAAAAACGATCGACATTCACACCGCCAAAAACTTTTTCCGCAATGGCATCATAGCCACCTTCGGCGTACCAATGACTGCGGTTGTTACCCCGGCAAATATGCATGGCCAGCGTTACGCCGGGCCGTCGCACAGCGTCAAGGCAAGTATTGTCGGCACGGATGGATTCTTCCAGCAAATCATTCGGCTCCACTTTCATTTCCGTGCGAATCCACTCGCGCCATTTGGGATCAATGTAATAACTGTAGCGCGGGGCATCAATCTGCATGTAATCCACGCCTTCCAGCGCAAGCTGCTTAAGCTCCGCTTTCATGATCTCGACAATCTCCCACAGCAGCGCGGAGTGGTCTTTATAAACCTTGTCCGTAATGCCTCGCTTGAATACGATTGCGGGAAACTGTGTAGCGCTGGGCAAAGTGACCTTAATGCGGCCAGGGCTGTGCTTCTTCAGGAAGCCGACTTCATGTCCCGTAAGCCGCCCCACCTGGCGAAGCTTGGCAATCACAATGCCTGGAATCCGGCTGATGTCTGGCTCCCGCTCAGTGCTTTTTCTTGGGGCAGTTGCCGTGGCGGTGCCTGCTTCGGCTGAAGTCCAATCGCGGGGGCTGGCATCGCTCATGTTGAAGCCTTCAACCGCATCGGTGAAGTCGCTCATGAAGTTGCAGCGGCGGAATTCACCATCAGTAAAAACTTCAAAGCCAAGGGACTTCTGGCGGTCCAGCACGCGCTGTATATGTTCATCTTCCATGCCGCGCAGACGCTGGCGATCAAAAGCCGGATTGCGCCGGGCTTCCAGCAACGGTGCGGGTCTTAAGAAACTACCTACATGCTCAGCGCGATATGCAAAAGACATGAATTGAACGGAAAGGCGTGGATTCGATCACGCCGGATTTTTCTTTATCTTACAGGAAATTAATCAAGTGCCAAACTGTGCCAAATTGGGAAATCTGCAGCTGGCTGCAAACAAATTGCGGCTCCTCAGCCCAGATCAAAAATTCCCTTTTAATAAGCTAGATGCGCAACTGGGTTCATTTGTGCTTGACATTTCCTGTTGCGGGTGCAAAATGTGTGCGCACGAAAATTGCGAGGTTTAGGCTCGCTCGTTCGACAATTTTTTTCCCCGGCCTTCGCAATGCAAGAAACATTATGTTTCAGTCGGCGTTTAGGCTGAGGGCTGTATAGGGAGCATTGAGGGCCCGCGCTTAGAGAGAAAGCGAGGGCCTTTGCTATTTGAGATTTTGAAGCCACCGCTTTAAGTCTCGGCCAGCGGACTTTTATTTCTTCTTCCCCTTCTTTACAGGGACTTTCTTTTTTGCTGCAGGCTTGGCAGCAGGTTTCTTGGCTACAGGCTTGGCTTTTGCTGCCGCTGCTTTTTTCGGCGGCGCAGGAGCAGCTTTCTGTTTTGTGGCCGGAGCCTGTTGTTTGACAACAGCCACGGCAGGCGCTGCTTTTGTCTCTAGAGGTGCCGGTGCTGCAGCAGGCTCAGCAGGTGGAGCGCCAGCCAGTGCTGCTTTGGGCTTACGTCCGCGCTTCTTGGGCGCTTGCTCGCCCGGAGCGCCCGGTGCAGATTCCTTCTTTCCACGTCCGCGGCGTGCAGGCGCGGGCGGCGGAGGCGGCTCCGGCGGCGAATACGGCTCCAGGAATTTTACGATCTCGTTGTGCGAGCGCAGCTTGCCATCCAGCAACAGCAGGAAAGCTTCATCCTGGATTTTTTTCCACTCCGGATGCTCAGGCGTAATGCGCATCTCCGCCATTTCCGGGAACGGTAATTTCTGCCGAACCAGCGGCCACTTGGTCAGGAAATTCTTGATCTTCTGCTCAACGGCCCCAGCGCGCGGCGTGATGGCGTTAAACAGCAACGCATCCGGACGGGTCGTCATCAGGAATTTCCAGGTCGCGGAAGGCTGGGCCAGATCGCGGGCCATAAGCTTCTTGGCAAAATCCTTGGCATCGTCTTCCAGGTTCTTCCAGCGCTCAACAAATCCTTTGTTGACAATCTGCTTCTGCATCGCTGAAACGTCTTTATCAGCCAGCTTGCGTGTGAGGAAGTGCATGACAATTGGGCTTGAGTCCGGGTTTAAGCCCAATTCCTGCATCTGCTGCTTTACCTTGAAGAGCTGCGTAAGCCCGGCTGAATCCACCTTGGCCACAGACATGTGCGGCACCAGCACCTTGAGCCAGCCTTCTTTTTCCAGGGTTTTCAGGACTTCAACTGGGTTATCCTCATGCGCCAACTGCTCAATCTCATGCCCTACGGTACGGTCGGAAATATTTTCAATATAGTTATTTTCTTTGGCTGCATCATACCGGGCCTGGGTGCGCTCTTCCAGCGTCCAGTGGAAGCGCGTTATCAGGCGCGCGGCGCGGATCAGCCGCGAAGGCTCTTCATAAAAAGCATAGTTATGCAAAACGCGCAGTACTTTGCCTTCGATATCGGCTACACCGTTAAAAGGATCGGTAAGCAGGCCGCGAGAGCCAGGATTGAGCGAGAGCGCCATCGCGTTTACCGTGAAGTCACGGCGGCGCATATCATCATAGATCGTGCCCTGGGTAATCTCCGGCGGCTTGCCTGGCTTATCATAACGCTCAGAGCGCGTGCTGGTTACCTCGGCACGCACGTTTCCAGGCAGAAGCAGCATGAGCGTTCGCGTGGTTTCGTCGGTGGCTTCAGTGACCGCGCCGACCTTTTCAAAGTCTTTTTGCAGTTTGAGCGCGTTGCCCTGGATAGAGAAATCCAGGTCGCGAATGATGAAGCCGCTAATAATGTCGCGAACAGCGCCGCCGGTCAGAAAAATGTTCATTTCATGGGCGCGGGCGACATCAGTCACCAACGCCACCGCGCGCTGCTGGTCCGGCGAAAGCCGGGTCTCCATGAGGTATATAAAGTCAGCCATCAGCTAAGGAAAACACTTTTACCAGCCCGGCTTACGCCAGGTATTCGAACCAACACTTGCCGGTTTTTCGTAAGTTGCACTTTATACAAGACTTAGACGACCACAGCAGGGACACAAACAAACTCGAAACATTATCACAAAGGTTAACCTTTTGGCTACCCTGTTCATTTGAACTTGTCTTAACGCCTTTGATGCCCCCGAAATCAGTGCGAGAATCGATTTGTTATGCCGTCAACCCACAAAAAAGTGATTGTGCGCAAAATGGGGCGCGATTCCATCAGCGGATACGTCGCACCGGCGCATTTTGTGGTGGAAGGCAAACTGGAACTGCTGAATCCTTCCGGCAAAGTGGTGTTGATTGACCTGGCAGAAATCAAGAGCGTGGATTTTGTGCGCGACTTCAGCGATACGGCTGCCACCGGACGCAAGACTTTCACCACTCGTCCGCGCACGGAAGGCCTTTGGGTGCGCCTGAACTTCATTGACAATGACGTGCTGGAAGGCATGATGGCCAATGATCTAACGCAGGTAGCTCCTGAAGGCTACCTGATCACGCCGCCCGATACCCGCGGCAACGTCCAGCGAGTTTTTGTCCCCAAAAATGCGCTGCATGAGATGAATGTGCTGGCCGTGATTGGGCGTCCTGAAGGACGCAAGAAGACCGCAGAAGATGCCCGTCAGGAAAGATTGTTTACCGAGCCTTAGTATCCGAATCTCAGCTTGGGCGTGGGCGGGCAAATTAGGACAGTACTGAGCCTTAACGCTTTTTTGCTCCAGCCTTTCTCTGCCACCAATTACAATCATGCGTTGGCTGTTTGCTTGTCAGGATTGCATCCACATGAGGCTAAAGGAAATTGCGGACAAGCTGGGCGCAAGGCTTGATCCGGCTGGTAAAGATTTGGAAATCACCGGAGTTGCGCCCATTGAATCCGCTTCTGACGGACAGATCAGCTTTATCGCCAATCCCAAGTATGCTCCGCTGGCCAAGACAACCAGCGCTTCCGCACTGATTGTTGATGACAGGTTCCCTGCCGTTGCAAAGCCGCTGCTGCGCACAAAGAACCCGCAGTTTGCTTATGCGCGTGCAGTCGAGCTTTTTTATCAGGCACCAAAATATCTGCCGGGAATTCATCCTACGGCTGTAGTCGATCCTTCGGCAGGTATTGGTTCCAATGCCTCCATTGGCGCTTACGTGGTAATAGGGGCCAATGTTGAGATCGGTGAAAACTGCACTCTGCAGCCGCATGTGGTTATTTATCGCGAGGTTAAGATCGGCATCAATTTCTTTGCTCATGCCAACGTGTCTATCCGCGAGAATTGCCAGATCGGCAATAACGTGCTGATGCACAATGGCGTGGTGATTGGCTCAGATGGTTTTGGGTTTGCAAAAAACGATCGCGGCGAGTGGCACAAAATTCCTCAGACCGGCCGGGTGGTGATTGAGGACGATGTGGAAATCCAAGCCAACTGCTGCATTGACCGTGCCAGCCTGGGTGAAACGCGCATTGGCCGCAATACCAAGATCGACAACCTTACGCACGTGGCGCACAACTGTATTGTTGAAGAAAATTCCATGCTCTGCGCACAGGTCGGATTGGCTGGTTCGACAGAGATCGGGAAAAATGTAATTCTGGCCGGGCAGGTTGGCGTGGCTGGACACTGCAAAATTGGTGACAACGTGGTGGTCACGGCGCAGAGCGGCACACATGGCGATATTCCCGCAGGTTCCATGGTGAGCGGATCGCCGGCCTTTGACCATAAACAATGGTTGCGCAGCGTGACCGCATTTGTGCGGCTGCCAGAGCTGGCGCGCGCCATTCGCGGCAAATCAGGCAAAGAATGATTGGCTTTTGCAGGCGTTTGGGTTTATAAGCAGTCTTTCGCAAAGATTTACCGATTTTCAATCGCCAATTTTGGCACTTTCGGCGATTTTGGCAATTTCTTCATATGACTGACGGCCGAACCGATTCGAGCAAAAAACCGATTCGCGTGCTTTTGCTTGACGATCACCCGGACAATCTCATTATGCGCTCTGCCATCCTGCGCAGCCATGGCTATGAGGCCATCAGTTCAGCCTCCGTGGAAGAAGCCGAAACGCATCTGGGCGAAATTGACATTGCCGTGCTTGATTATCATCTGGGCGCGGGCAAGTTCGGCACGGAGGTCGCTCAGTCCCTGCGCGACAAGCGCCCGGAAGTTCCCATCATTATTCTTTCCGCAACGCTGGAAAGAAAATTTGGCGGCGTGGAAGATATGCACCTGCTCAAGGGCTATAGCTCGGTTGACGATTTGCTGGCCGCACTGCGCTCCTTTGAGGCCAAGCGCCGCGGCAAGCCGGTGGTGGTGGATGCTCGCGACTTTTTCTACTCACGCATCGCCATGGCAATGGGCGAGGACGTTGTTCTTGAGATCCTTGACCGCGATGGCGTCTGGCAGTACGTCAACGAATTTTTTGCCCGGCTTTATGAGAAAAAGCGCACCTGGTTCGTGGGCAAGAACCGTTTTGAAGAGTTTCCTGAGCTGGGCGGCGAGTGGCAAGAGATCATCCGCACCGTGGCGGACACGCGTGAAACCTACGTTGACCGCAGTTTTGGCGGGCTTCCGCACCTGCCTAAGAAGAAAAACCGCTGGAACTGGAACATCCTGATCTTTCCTTTAAAGCTGCACGATAATCGGAACGGCGCCGTGCTGGCTGCACGGGTGATTGAGAAGAAATGAAAAGACAAAGAACGAGAGCCCCGAAAGTCGCAGGAATCACTATCGCCGCGCTATTGGCAATATCCATGCTGGCGGGGTGCCATGTCCACATGGTAACGATCCGGCTGATCAATACCAGCGCCGAACCGCTTTCGACCATTATTGTGGACTACCCTAGCGCCACTTTCGGCAAAGACAAGCTGGCGCCAGGAGAAACGTTTTCTTCCAGCGTGAAATTCATAGATACCGGCAAGCTGAAAATACAGTTTACTGACGCCAAAGGCGCCAACCATACCTTTACCGGTCCGGTCATGCCACAGGATGCCAAAGGTTCAGTTGACCTCAAGTTCGACCAGAACAGCGTCGCCGTCTATCCCAACCTGAACACCCGCTGATTTTGCGCCGCATATGGCCCGCCAATTATTTGCCTGCAGCAAGGCTTGTGGCTGCCATGCTATCCACCAGCTTCACCAGCTTTTCCGGCTCAGTCCAGGAACTGACGCGCACCCAGCCTGAGGTTTGGCCGCCGATCATAAGCGCTGATTGGTGCCGCTGCGGAAGATCGACATAAAGTCCCAGCGATTTGAGCAGCGTCTGCACATCAGCCTTATTCCCGCTCGCCAGCACCCAACCAGGCCCAATGTGAAATTTTTCTCCCCAGGCCTTCATCCGCTCAGGAGTGTCATGATCAGGATCGACGCTGAGAGAGATGATGACAACATCTTTGCCCAGGCGCTTGCCCAGCAGCCTGGCCACGTGTGAGAGCGCCTCTTGCGTGATGGGACACATAGAGGTGCAGGAAGTAAAGAAGCCGGTCACGATCGCGATGCGGCCTTTCACCAGCTCGCTATTGAAACGTAGATGGTCGCCAGTTTGGATAACCACCTGCAGGTCAGGAACAGAAACTTTTTCTGAAACAGGCAAGCCATGATCCTGAGCACTGAGCCCACAATAAATTGAGAGAATGAGGACTAGCAATAAATATGATTTCATTTTTTTAGAGACTAAACCCGAATTAATCCAAAAATCCTTACACACCTAACACGTGTGGCATTAGCGATGAGCTTTACAAATTCCAGTGCGGCCTGAACGTATCGTAGCTACTGAAGATAAAAGCCCCGCGCCCAGCGGCCGGTTTTGTTGATGGCTGCGACCGGCTGCTGGTGTGGGTTAGCGCTACCCAACAATATCCATCGGGCGCATCATTTCGTTGTCTTCGTGCTCAAGGATGTGGCAGTGCCAAACGAATCTGTAGCGATGTCCGGGGATCACCTGCGTGCCCCGTGGCAGATCGAACTTCATCGCGAGCTTGGTCACGGTGCCGGGATAAGCCTTTACCACGTCCTTTGCTGCGTTCACCTCTTCAGGAGCTGGCGCCTGCGGCGGACCGGTGAAGACAAGCTGCCCGGTATTGTCGAAGGTGTCCTGATCGAACGGCTGCCGGCTCACAATCTGGAACTGCACCAGGTGAATGTGCTTGGGGTGTCCGTCGCCGGTATCATTAATCAGGTTCCAGATTTCCGTGGAGCCTGCTTTCGGATCTTCGGTGACAGGATCGTCCCAGTTCTTGTTGTCAAGCAGGCCGATGATGGGGAAACCGTCTGACTCGCGGTCGAGTTCGGTAAGAACCAGGTCGCGGCTGCGAGTTGTCGTACTCACGGGCACATTCATCGGGTTCGGGTTCAGCACCTGCGGAATGGTCGTAGTGTCACGCGACGAGAGCGGCTTGGAGACACGGAACATCATGATCTGCGAAGGCACAACTTCACCGCCGCCCGGGAACGGAGCAGGACCATTGTTGGTGAGCACAAAGAACTTCCCAGCCTTGCCGGTGAAATCGATGATCACGTCAAAGCGTTCCGCAGGCGCCTGCAGTAGCGTGGTAAGCGCTACCGGAGCATGCAGCAGACCGCCATCCGTGCCGATCACGTGGAACTGCGGGCCCGCCATACCATGCGGCGTGCCGTCAGCTGTTGTCTGCACGAGGTTCATGTTCAGGAAACGCGCGTTGCAGCCATTCAACATGCGGAAGCGATAGCGCCGCGGCTCAACGTCGAGCACCGGCCATGCTTTGCCGTTCACGCACATGGTGTCGCCGAAGAATTCGGGAATCCAGAACTGGTGCGTGCCGCCATCAGCCACGGGATAGAGCAGTGTGCCGTCAGGATTAAACAGCCGGTCCTGCATCAGCAGCGGAATTTCAAACTGGCCTTTGGGAATATTGAGCGCGTCTTCCACGGCATCGCGGATGAAGTAAAAACCCGCGAGTCCCATGATCATGTTGAGGCGGGTGATGCCAAGCGTGTGGTCGTGATACCAGAGGTTCGTCGCCTGCTGGTCATTGGGATAAACAAATGGATTCGGGTTATATAGCACCGGGCCGGTTACACCGTCGGGCGAGATCCACGCTTCAGGATAGCCATCGCTCTCCGGCAGGACCTTGAGACCATGCGCGTGGATTACGTTGCGCACCTGCGGCTTGTCCGCCTCTGCTCCGTGGACGGTCGGATCTACCGGCAGCGGATGCGTGGTTGGCAGAGCATCATTGTGGTATTTGATTTTGACTGGAACGCCGCTGCGAACTTCCAACGTTGGTCCAGGCCAGATTCCGTTGAAGCCCCAGATTGGCGTGGGCGGAAGGTCGCGATGCACCTTCTGCAGCGCCGGCAGCATGCGGATGTGCGTGGTGCTGGTTGCACTGGGGCGGATCACTGGAGGAATGGGCAACAGGTCCACGAAGGGGGTCAGTTGGCCGGTGCTGGTGGCCGTCCTGAGCTGGTTAATTGGATGTTGTACGTGTCCGTGAAATGTAATTCCGCCTTGTGTGTGGACCCTGGTGTTCACTGATTGCGCTGAGGCAAATTTCGGCACAACAAGACCTGCGCCTGCCATTGCGCCCAGTTTTAAGAGGTCGCGTCGACTCTTTTTCATGGGGGATCAAGCTCCTTCGAGATAGACACACGTCAAGCGTGACTGGCAAGAGCCGGTGGGATTCCGTCGGACCTGCTAATAGCGCCTGAAGGTGGCTTTAGTGGTACTCGCCAGCCCAGCCTTTTCCGGAAGGGGACTGGCAAGTACTCGCAACGTACCGGAGAATTCTTCGCGAAGCCAGTAAATTAGATTTTCTAATGAACTCATTCGTGTCGCGATAGGTCCAAAATTAATGATGTTCATTGATGGCAGGGCGAGCAACATTTCATCGTATTTCTAAAATGGATTTCACTTTATCTCTTTAGAAATTTCTAATGAACGCCATGGTTTGCATTTGACTGGGTGCAATCAGCAAAAATTAAAAATTCTCATAAACAGCTCTCGTTAAAAAAAATGCGAGGGTCTCCACGGATGAAAAAAAATATGCAGACTAAAAACAATTTCTTGTAAAAAACTTTTCACAATAGGCAGATCCTCATCACGTAGCCATGATTAAGCCATTTTTGACTTGAATGCAGAACTCAGGTAATCTGAGTTTTAGAGAACACACATCACGCCCGTAGGCGCTTGCCTGCGGGCGTTTTTCTTTGGAGCAAGAAGTGACTGATTCCGAGATCCTTACCCTGGTTGATCGCCTTGAGCGCTGTCTTTTAGCCAAGAACGAATTCCATCATCGCGATCACCTGGCTGTTGCCGTGGCCTATCTCTACGCGGGCGATTTCACCTCTGCCGTAGAGCGCATGCGTGCCAGCCTTACGCGCTTTGCATCGCATCACGGAGTGAGCGGCCTGTATCATGAGACGCTGACTTGTTTCTGGGTACAGCAGGTTGAGAAGCAACTGAATCGGGAGATTTGCCTGCAGGAATCAGTTCGAAAAGCCCAGGAACAACTTGCTGACAAATATCTGCCTTTTACTTATTACAGCCGGGAACTTCTGAACTCACCGGAAGCGGGAAAGACATGGTTACAGGCGGACTTAGAACCTGCGGGGACTGTTGAATAACTTGAAAGCTTACTTCGCAGCCACAGACGCGGCGCGATCATCATCGTCCTTGTAGCCGTTGTTCTGTGACGCCACTTTCACGCCGCTCAAGCTGTTTACGTACTTGGCTACGCCTTTATAGAGAGATTCAGCGATGCGCTGGCGATATTCGTTGGTCTTAAGTTTCTTGGCGTCCTCAGGATTGCTCACAAACGAAATTTCCGCCAGGATCGAGGGCATATTGGCGCCGATCAGCACTACGAACGGAGCCTTCTTTATCCCGCGATTGCGCAGGCTAGGGCTCTTGGCGCTGAGTCCGGCATAAAGCGAGTGCTGCACGTCAGCGGCGAACTCGCGCGATTCGCCAATTTTTTCTTTGAGCGCAATCTTCTTCACCAGGTCCTGCAGCTCGTGGATGGATTGCTCTGATACCGCGTTTTCACGTGCGGCCACTTCCAATGCGTCAGCGCGCGTGGTGAAGTTCAGGTAATAAGTCTCTACGCCGCGGGCAGAAGAGTCGCTGGATGAGTTGGCATGAATAGAGATAAATAGGTCGGCTTGTTCTTTATTGGCTATGGCCGTGCGCGTCTCCAGCGGAATAAACGTATCATCATCGCGGGTGTAAACCACTTCGGCGCCCAGCTTATCTTGCAGCAACTTGCCCAGCTTGAGAGCGACATCCAGCACCACATCTTTTTCCTGAAGGCCATTGGGGCCAATAGTTCCAGTATCGTGTCCGCCGTGGCCGGCATCCACCACAATCTTGCCGATTTTCAGCCCCAGCGCGCGGATCAGCGAGCGTTCACCCGTGGCCGTGGGCGCGGCAGTATGTGTTGTGCTGGCCGCAGATGTAGATGCCGATGCACGCAGGCTTGGGTCTACAACTTTCTTTTTGTTGCGGCTGGATTCCTTGGGTGCAATCGCTTCAAAAGTCGGGCCGCTGGTGGGCTTGCCTGTAGTGTTGGAATCATCTATGGCTGTGTCATCTACAACCGCCTTGGGCGGCGTCACTTTGGCGACTTCAGCCGGACTTTCCGTGATTACCCGCTCTTTGTCTTGATCGCGATCTTTGCCCGAACCTTTGGGCGCAGCTGGTTTGGTAGTGCCTAGACCTCCGCCTTTCGCGATAGACTCC
>DASRDW010000339.1:0-3747 GCA_035652415.1 Candidatus Angelobacter sp.
GAGGTATTTCGCGGAGAATACTTGCGCGCAAAATCCTGAGCCGAGGGTGTGAATTGGGTCAAGTGGCCGATGCTGAATGCTAGTGACACAAAGATTTGTGCGGTTATGGTTTTGTTGTAAATTTAAAAGGCAACTGGGACGGAAAAACCGCACAGGTGGAGTAACGCTTGGCCCTTTCCTATGAAAAAGCCGGGGTAGACATTAATGCTGCCGATCGCGCCAAGGAGCAGATGAGTTCCTGGGTGGCGCGCGGAGACAGCCGTGTGCTCAATCAACTGGGCGCTTTTGCCTCACTGTTTGCGGTGCCGTTCAAGGAGTATCGCGATCCTGTGCTGGTGCTCAAAACGGAAGAGCCTGGAACCAAGCAAAAACTTGCTATCCAGCATGGCCGCGTGGAATCGCTGGCCTACGATCTCATCAATCATCTGATCAACGACATCGCCGTCATGGGAGCGACGCCACTCTCCGTGCAGGACGCTATCATCTGCGGCAAGCTGGAGCCGGAAATTGTGACCGGGATGGTGAAGGCCATTGCCAAGGCTTGCCGTGAACAGGAGTGCACGCTGACTGGCGGCGAAACCTCAGAGCAGCCCGGAGTTCTGGAAGCTGGAACTTATGTGCTGACGGCGAGCGTGGTCGGAATCGCGGAGCGCGAGCACATTATTGATGGCGCAAAAATCAAAGCCGGCGACAAGGTGTTGGCCATCGCCTCAAACGGCCTGCACACCAATGGATATTCGCTGGTGCGCAAGCTGCTGAGCAACGATCCTGCGCTGGCGCAGCGTCCAGTAGACGGCAGCACGTTTCTCGACGTGATTCTGCGTCCGCATCTTTGTTATTACCAGGCTTTGCGCGGTCTCTACACCAATTCAGGCCTCCACGGTCTGGCCCACATTACCGGGGGCGGCATTGAAGGGAACTTGAATCGCATCATTCCTGCCGGATTGCAAGCCATGATCGATCTGCCATCTCTTAATATCCCAACCGTCATGCGGATGATTCGCCAAGCCGCCGAAGCCACGGACAAAGACATGCTGAGAACATTCAATATGGGCGTGGGCATTGCCGCGGTAGTGAGCGCTGGAGATGAGCTTGCCATACAGCAACATCTCACCCAACATAATTGTGAGTGCTATCCAATCGGTGAAATTATCGAGAGTTCCGAGGAAGCCAGGATTCGTTTCACCGGTGAGCTCTCCTGGAAGTAAAAAAGAGGAAATAAAACAAACCAGGTACAAGAGGAACTGCGGCTGAGGCAAGTTACGCTATCGCCGGTACTTTAGGATTTATTGCCCGCGCAAATAGATTTATTGCCGCGCAAATAAAAGATAGCCGCTAGTGGTTTTCAACAAATTCGTACTTTACTTCGACCTCGCTTGCGTGCTCGGCTGGCTCATACTTCCATTTTTTCACTGCTTTTACCAGCGCCGCTACCAAGACGGGGTTCCCGCCCAACTCTTTTACGTTTCCAACATTACCATCAGGAGCAACTGTTACAAGGACGCGGGCAGCGCCGGTAATGTTCATCTTGCGGGCAAGATCAGGATATTCAGGCGGCGGATTTGATTTGCATTTACGCGAGCTAGACTGAGTTTGTTGCTGCTGTTGCTGCGAGGAAGTGCCAGCTGTCTGCCCGAACAAAGCAGGGCAGAGCATCATGGTCAAAATATAGAAAACCAGCTTTACAGCAAAAAATGATCTTGATGAATCGGCAGTCATGGCCTGAGCTTGTATGTAATTGAGTGCTGCCTGAATCTTAACTTTAATCAGCCGTAGCTATGTCCTGACGGAAGTTAACCGGGGCCATTGTCCTTTTGTAATGGGCATAAAAAAGAGACGCAGCCGGAACTGCGTCTCTATGTGCTCACCCTCCGAAATTTATCTCTTTTTTGCCAACTCCACTTGCAGATTGTTCTGCACGGAGAAGACGCCCGGAACCCCGTTAGCCTTGATGAACGCGGCGTCTTTGTCCGCTTGTGTCCGCACCACGCCTTCCAGATCCACATGGCCGTTCTTCACGATAATGCGAATCGGCGGCACGGGCTGAATGGCATAGTTAAACAAGCTTGGGGCATTGAATACAGCGCGCGCTACCTGGCGGAGAATATGGTCATCATTGAACGATGCCGGAAGTATTTCAATCTGGTCGTTCACATGCTCCACGCCTTCCAGATGTTTCACTGAATTCTCAGCCAAATCCTTGATTACTCCATTTCGGACCTGCCCATAAAGCGTCACGGTAGTGCCGTCAACGCTATAAGCCAGATTGTCGAAAATAGTCACCTGTGGGATCATTGCCAGCTCATGGCGAACCTGGCCAGCCAGCCGCTGCTCAAATTTGGGATTGCTCGCCTGGTTGGGCGAGTCCGCAAATGCCAAGCCTGTTGGCACTGCCGCCAGAACCGCAGCCAAAAACATGTATAAAACCTTTTTCATTGCCCTCTCCTAAAACTTGCACGTGCAAGCCATTTAACTGCTCAGTTAATTGATTAGATTGCGATTTTGGCTGAAAGTCGCGGTGGCAGGGAAGGTTTGACAATTCTTAACCGCTCTTAACCGCAGCGGGGCAAAGAGCGTTCGCTGGGATGAGTGGTCTTATTTCAGCGTGCGGCTCATCTGAGAGGCTGCTTTTGTGTATCCTATTTAATTGTCGTGGCTTTGGCTGGGGCATAAGCGGTCTTGCCAGACGTTCACATTAAGTGGGCGCAGGCTGGAAAGCAGAGTAACTCCAGGCCAGAGAACGTCATCTGACCTTAGAACAGGGAGCATCATGCACTGTATGAAAACTGCAGTAGGAGTAAGCATCCTATTGGCATTTGCCGCGCTTTGCAGCGCGCAGTCGCCTGTGCAATCCGGCAAACCCCAACAACCGCAGCAACCGGTGCAGGTGATGGGGCCACCGGTGAATCTGGATGCAATCCTGGCGCAGGTCCAGAAGGCCACAAGCTCCGCCAGCGTCAATATTGGCCATCTGCGCATTGAGAAGTGGCGGACTGATGCTGACCAGAAACAGCAACTCCAGCAAATTGCGGAAGCCCTGCAAAGGAACATTGCCACCGCTCTCCCCGGGTTGATGAATGATGTGCAAACCAGCAAGGGAGGCGTGCTGGCAAGTTTTAAGCTGTACCATAATCTGAACGTGGTTTATGAAAACCTGAGCTACCTGGCTGACGTTACCGGCAGTTTGGGCAAGAAGGAAGAGTTTGAGCCGCTGGCCCAGGATGCTCAATCGCTGGAGTCCGCCCGAAGCAATCTTTCCACCTATATTGAACAGACCGCAACCAAGCTGGAAGTCGCCTATGTGCAACTCCGTACAGCCGAGCAGGCGCGCGAGGCTGCGGCCGCATCCGCCCCGCCAAAAGTGATGGTGATTGACGACGACACCAAGCCTAAACCCAAGAAAAAGAGTTCTAAATCATCGGCAAAGACAACAAAGAAAAAGGCTTCCCCATCCCCCACGCCGGCCCAGGCTGCCGGTTCGCCCCACTAAATCTTTCTAAGAAGCTGGAACTTGTGACCCCGGAATGGGGTCTATCTCTTTGATGGAACTGCTGTATCCAGTGAGTTGGTTACCGCCGTTACGCTTAAGCTGTTGTAGCGGCGCCCATATCCTGAGAAAATTGGGGTGACGCCATGAGAAAAATGGCGGGAGTAACAGCATTGGGTAATATCGCTAGCGCGATCGGTGTAAGAGCCGAAGAAGCTTCTATCGTGGCTGAGTTAAAGGCCGGTTCTGAAGAAGCTTAC
>DASRDW010000340.1:0-8602 GCA_035652415.1 Candidatus Angelobacter sp.
TTCGTGTGGCCTTGCCTCGTGAAGGAAACAGAGAATTCTAAAACAGTGACCCGATTCTTACCACCAAGCCATAGCAACTTATCGCGAGTAGTTATTGCTAAATTGTTTGACTCACAACAGCAGTTCTGCTACCGTGCGCTCCAATGTCCACGCCAAAGCCAGAACCGCCAGGTCCGCCTTCAGTGCGTGAACGGCTGCTGGAATCAGGCAAGATTCTGTTCTCGGTTCACGGCTTTGAAAATACCTCCACAGCCGCCATTGCCAGCCAGGCAAACACCAGTGAAGCGCAGTTGACCCAGCTTTTTGGCAGCAAAGAAGGCCTTCTTGAAGCGATTTTTGACCAGGGCTGGCAGAACCTGGAGTTTATTTCTCAGGCCATAAAAGACTTGCCCTCGCCTGCGGACAAACTGCGCACGATCTTTCAACTTGTTTTGCAGGCGTTCGAACGTGATCAGGCACTTAAAGAACTAATGCTGTTTGAAGGCCGGCGCATTCGCAGTGCCGGCTCCGGATCTGACATTCTTGTGACCTCCGGTTATCTGCGATTCAGCGCCGCAGTAGAACAAGTAGTGGCCGATCTAATAGCCGGCACGCCACTCTCGCAGAAAGTTTCTTCCGGTGCTCTGACCTCAGCACTGATTGGAATGTTTGAGAGCATGCTTCGCGACCAGGTTCTGGCCCGCCGCGCCAACTTTCATTTCTCATCCACCAATGACGAAATCCGCATTATTTTCGATCTGATTGTCTCCCGCCTGCTGATTACTGCCAGAGAAGGTCCTAGCAGCTCGTAGCCATGCAGCAACGCACATTCAAGCAGCGTGAGCCTGTCAACTCAGGAGGTAGCAGCTGATACGGTTTTTTTGTACAATCCTCCATCCCCATGCACTCAAGTATGGAAGTACTTATCTCGCGCCAGCAGATTGAAGAAGCTGTGGCCCGCCTGGGCCAGGAGATCACACGCGACTTTGCCGGCGAATCAGTGATCCTGCTGGGCGTGCTCAAGGGCGCATGTCTTTTCCTGAGCGATCTCGCAAGGCAAATCGAACTGGACGCCACTTTTGATTTCATCGCTGTGCGCAGCTACGGAACACGCAAAGAGAGCGCCGGCGAGGTCCAGCTCATCAAAGATGTGACCACCCCGCTGGAAGATAAGAACGTGATCCTGGTGGAAGATATTTTGGATACCGGCCTGACCTTCACGTTTCTGCGCAAGCTTTTGCTGGCGCGCAAACCACGCACATTAAAGTTCGCCGCACTGCTCGACAAGCCTTCGCGCCGCCAGATGCCGGTGGAGGCCGAGTATGTCGGCTTCAAGATTCCAGACAAGTTTGTAGTCGGCTATGGGCTGGATTACGCGGAGCGTTTTCGTAACTTGCCAGACATTTGCATCTTCTCTGAAGACGCGGGAAAGTAGTGGTACAATTCGTTTCGGATGTCACAGGTTCTGTCAGATCCCCTAGTCAGCGCTCAGAACTGGCAAACGGTTGCCGGCTTCATTGACCATACCCTACTCAAATCAGAAGCCACCGCACAGCAAATTGTTCAGCTATGTGAAGAAGCGGCCAGCTTCAACTTTGCCGCTGTCTGCGTAAATCCCTGGTGGATCGGCCTGGCAGTCTCGGTTTTGCGCGGCACCCCGGTCAAGATTGCTACTACCATCGGCTTCCCCTTGGGTGCAAATCACACCACAGTCAAGCGCTTTGAGGCCGCTGAGGCCGTCCGCCTGGGCGCGCATGAGTTGGATATGGTGATGAATGTTGGCGCACTCCGCTCAGGCGATCGTCAGGGCGTGCAAAATGACATGATTGCTGTTGCGGAAGTTGCGCATGCCAGTGGAGCGATTGTTAAAGTGATTCTTGAAACTCCATTGCTAACCTTGGAAGAAAAAATCCTTGCCTGCCAGCTCAGCCTGGCCGCCAAAGCCGACTTTGTAAAAACCGCTACCGGCTTTTTCGGTTCGGCCACACCAGAAGATGTCTCACTGATGCGAGGCGTGGTTGGCAATCACGCTGGAGTAAAGGCCTCTGGCGGCATTCGCACCGCAGCCAGCGCAACCACTATGATTGAGGCCGGCGCCAGCCGTCTGGGCGCCAGCGCCAGCGTTGCAATTATTCGTGAACTTGGCGCACCTGAGTTTATTCCACGCGCAAAAAGCTAGGCACGAACGCGACGTATACCACAACGTTGTCGACCAAACCGCCATCTGAAGAAAAATCCAGGAACCAATCAGGTTCCACTGGCGTATCACCTCTGTAACCGGGTTATGAGTATTTTCTTTTAACCATTCCCCTGCTTCGCCGTCACAATTGATATACGAAATGTTTTTAACGGAGGCAAGAATCGCAAGATGCGCAAATACTTACTTGCAGTTATAGTTCTGTCTTTTTCCATTGCGAGTTGGGCCCAACGAACAAGCGACATGAGCCATGAAGGTTCCTCAGGCGATGTTTACATCGGCTACTCTCTTCTAAACGGCGAAACTCTTTCTCACGGCAGTGGATGGGAAGCTGCTTTAACCGGGAACCTGCATGACTGGCTTGGCTTAACGGCTGACCTTAGCGGGAATTACCATTCCGACGATCTTGGAATCCACCAACGGGAGTACAACGTTCTTTTTGGCCCGCAGCTCTCCACTCGCTATGAAGATGTTCATTTCTTTGTGCATGGGCTGATCGGCGTGGCCCACTTCAGTCAGAACGTTGGACCAAGCGATACTGCGGCAGCATGGGCCCTGGGTGGCGGCGCTGATTATGACTTCAGCCGACAGTTTGCGGTCCGTATATTCCAGCTCGATTATCACGGAGCGCACATCTTCTCCTCTACGCAAAAAGACGCGCGCTTTTCCTTTGGTTTGGTTTACCGTTTCAGATAACGCCTTCGATACCCAAATACCTAGCCGCTCAGAATTACTTTTGAGCGGCAATTTTTTTGCTCAGGATTATTACTGAGCGGTGATATTTACCCCGCAACTCTCACAGCACATCCGCTTACTGTATTATCAATAGTGAACCTCATGGTTACCTCTCCGCAATCCCAGCGCATGGATGTTGAGTCTCTTCTGGTTGAAGTTGCAGACGTGCTCAACACCACGCTTGATCTGGACACTCTGCTGCAGCGCGTTGCTGAAGTGGTAAAACGGGTTATTGATTATGAAATCTTCTCCATCCTTTTGCTGAATGAGCGCGCCCAGGAACTGCGTTTCCGCTTTCAGATCGGTCACTTGCCGGAAGTCGCTGAGCGTATTCGCGTAAAAGTAGGCGAGGGAGTGACCGGCCGCGCGGTCAAAGAGCGGCGCGCTATCCTGGTGGATGACGTCAGCAAAGAAACGGACTACATTGCGGCCCTTCCGCGCATTCATTCTGAGCTGGCGGTGCCGCTGATCAACAAAAATCGTGTCATCGGGGTCATGGATCTGGAGGCGCGCGAACGCGCATACTTCAAGGAAGAACATGCGCGTTTGCTCTCACTGATCGGTTCCCGTATCGCCGTCAGCATTGAGAATGCGCGGCTCTATACTCGAATCGTCCGGCAGGCGGGTACGCTGTCGCTGCTAAACGATATCAGCCGCGACCTCACTTCCATCCTCAATCTTGACCAACTGCTTAAGCGCATTGGCGACCTGCTATCCAAGGTGATCGATTACCAGATGTTCTCCATCCTTCTGCTCGACGAGAGCAAGCAGAAGCTGGTGCACAGGTTTTCTGTGCGCTTCAAGGAGAGCATTCAGCTCAAGCATGACATTCCTATCGGCCGTGGCCTGGTAGGAGCTGCCGCGGTAACCAAAAAGCCGGTGCTGGCCCCAGACGTCGCTCGTGATCCGCGCTACATCAAGGCAAATCCTGAAACACGCTCAGAGCTTTGCGTGCCTCTTATTTATAAGGACCAGGTGATTGGCGTGCTCGATCTGGAGCACACACGCCGCGGCTATTTCACTGAAGATCATTTGCGCACCGTGAGCACGCTGGCAGCACAGGTTGCGATTGCCATTGAGAATGCGCGGCTCTATGAGCGTATTGCCCGCGAGGAGCAGCGCATGGAGCGTGACCTTGCGATGGCGCGTGAGGTGCAGCACCATCTGTTACCTCCCACCACGCCCAGCATGCCCGGAGCTGAAGTTGCGGCGCGCTTTAAGCCTGCACATGCCATTGGCGGCGATTTATACGATTTTCTTGATTACACGCTGCCGCGCGCCTGCATTGTTGTGGGCGATGTAAGCGGCAAAGGCGCGCCTGCAGCGCTTTACGCGGCGTTGGTCAGCGGCATTCTGCGCAGCCAGGCACGCGATGAACCTGGCCCTGCGGAAATGCTCAACGCAATCAATCACTCTTTGAACCATCGCCGTCTGGATGCGCAGTATCTTGTTCTTACTTGCGCCCTGTGGGATGACGAAAAACGCATTATGCGCGTGGCCAACAGCGGCCTTCCCCGCCCCATTTATTGCCACCAGGGCCATGCTCATATGCTTGAGGCGGCCGGCCTGCCTTTGGGCATGTTTGAGGATGTCTCCTATGACGAGGTCACCATTCACGCCAAGCCAGGCGATGCATTTGTGTTTTTCAGTGATGGCATTGTGGACGCTAGCAACGCCAAAGATGAGCAGTTTGGCCGCAACCGCGTGGAGCACGTAATCGACAAGAACGCCGGAGGGTCAGCCCAGGAGATTGTGGATGCCATCTTTAAAGCGGCAGAAGATTTCTCTTCCGGCTGTGAGGTTTTTGACGATGAAACCGTTGTGGTGCTGAAGGTAAAATAATTTTTCGCGGTTTATATCTCTACCAGGAAAACACGATACCTGACGGTATTACTCCTTTAAAAAGCACCTGATTTGACGGTCCTCAGCCTCTCACATGAGTTAAAAAACGGTATTGCATGGCATAGATACGCCTAAACCATCCTAATAACCAAGCTTAAGAAACTTTAATCAGAATCTCGTGACGCTTTAATCCTCTCACTGCATTCTAATTGTGAGCTGACATCGCCTTCCGGGCAGGTTGTGCTTCGACACCAAGAGAGGACTTGTGTCGATACCTGAATCCTACTGCGATGTGCGCACAGGTTCCCAAAAGACAACAACATAAGGGGCCATTGCCACCCTGGTCAGCAGTTTGCTGCGCCGGCGGTTCTCCGTCTGCCTGCAAACAGGTTCGATACTAAGGAGCGCAGCCAAATGAGCCGCAAACACCAGGAAGGATTCTTCCTGTCTGAGAAAGCTTCGCCTGCCCGTCTTCGTGAGGCAGAAAATGCCCGTAAAAATCGTGCTGAGATCTTAAAGGCCTATTCCACCGGCCAGGTCTCGCGTCGTGACCTCATTAAATGGGGTCTCATCACAACCGGTGGCGTGTTGGCCCCGATTCATGGTCTCAATCCGTTTGTTAAAAGCGCTTTTGCCCAGGTTCCAACAGGCGCGCCGCCCAGCCCGGGGTTGAATGGATTGGCCTTTACCCAGCCTATGCTTCGCTTTGAAGTGCTGGACCGCAATCCCATTTCTTCATTGAACCCCGCGCCAACAGCAATGGCCAACCAGACGTTACAAGCGGTTGCTCCGGCACTGGGTGGAGGTTTTGGCCCAATTGAAGGCCGTCCTCCGGGACAGGATTGGGCACATCAGCGCTTTGATGAATTTGCTCCACAGGTCGCCATTGAGGCTTGTCAGGAAGGCGCCAAGGTCAACACCAAAAATGGCCAGAGCATTCATCCCAAGTTCCATCCCAACTTGCCCGATCAGGGGCCGCTGGCATTTTGGACCTTTAACGGAACCATTCCTCCCAAGTTGGCGATTGGCCGCTATGGCGAGCCGATCCTTTTCCGCCATCACAATAAGCTTCCTGCAGATGTAACGCAGAACGGCGGCTTTGGACGCCACACCATCACCACGCACGAGCACAACGGACACCATGGCGCGGAGAACGATGGTTTTACCGGCGCGTTCTTCTTCCCCGGACAGTTTTACGACTATCACTGGCCCATCATTCTGGCCGGACATGACAGCATCAACGTGGACGCGACCGATCCTCGTGCCGGAAGCCCAGCTGACAACGGTGGAATCAACAAAGTCCCTGGCGATTGGCATGAAACCATGTCAACCCATTGGTTCCACGATCACATGTTCAGCTTCACTTCGCAGAACGTGTACAAGGGCAACGCTGCCATGTTCAACATTTACAGCGCGCTGGATCGCGGTGACGAAACTGTAAATGACGGCGTGAACTTGCGCCTGCCCAGCGGCTCTTCCAATGGCAAGGGTTGGGGTAACCTGGATTATGACGTGAACCTCATGCTCGCCGACAAAGCATGGGACGCCAACGGCCAGCTCTTCTTCGATATCTTCCAGCTTGATGGATTTATCGGTGACGTAATGACCGTGAATCTCTGCTACAAGCCGTTCTTTGAAGTAGAGCGTCGCAAGTATCGCTTCCGCATCCTGAATGCCAGCGTTTCCCGCTTCTTCAAGCTGTCATTGAGTGATGCATCTCCCATGATCCAGATTGCCAATGACGGTAACCTGCTGCCTCAACCTGTGACGCTTACGCAGTTGGACGAGCAAGGTATCGCCGAGCGGTATGACATCGTCATCGACTTTTCACGCTACAACGTCGGCGACAAAGTCTGGATGGTAAATCTCTGCGAACACCAGGACGGCAAAAAGCCTGCCGCAGATCGCAGCCTTGCCGATGCTTTAAATGGCAAGTCTTCTGATCCCTGCGTCGGCAAGTTCCTGGAGTTCCGCATCACCAAGAACCCTGCCCATCCTGATCAGAGCCAGGTTCCGGCACAAATGATCCCCAACCCCGATCTCTCTAATATTCCTGTGGTGCGTGAGCGCACTTTCGAGTTCGGCCGCGGCGCCACAAATCCCAACGATCCGACTGACCAGGATCCCTGGGGCGTTAAAACTGATCTGGGGACCATGCTTACCGCCGACTATGGCCGTGTCGCTGCCGCGCCGCAGCCAGGAACGCGCGAAGTCTGGACGCTCATCAATGGTGGCGGTGGCTGGGACCATCCGGTTCACATCCACTTTGAAGAAGGCCAGATTCTTGCCCGTAATGGCAGCGCATCGAATGTGCCCGCATGGGAACGCGGCCGCAAAGACGTCTATCGTCTGCGTCCGGCAGGAACCGTAACCCTCACCATGCAGTTCCGTGAGTTCTATGGAATGTTCATGGAGCACTGCCACAACACCGTGCATGAAGATCACGCCATGCTGATTCGCTGGGAACTGGATCGCGGCCTGGTTCCGATGCCCACTCCAATTCCAACGCCTCAGGGTGTGGGCTACATCGCTTCAACCACGCTGCCCACGGCCTACAATCAGCCTGCAAGCAATTCCAAGTCCGGCTCAGGTGGCGGCTCGGGATCAGGATCAGGTAAAGGCAGCTCTGGTGGATCTGGTTCCGGAAGCTCTGGTTCAGGCGGCTCAGGTTCCGGTGGATCGGGCTCTGGCGGCTCTGGCAAGGGCGGCGCAGATCTAAATGTTTCCGGTGGCGGTAGCGGCTCCGGTTCAGGCAAAGGTTCCAGCGGAGGCAGCGGTTCCAGCGGGAGCGGTAAAGGCTCCGGCGGTGGAAGCGGCTCTGGAAAGGCAAATAAACTTTTACAACTAACAGCGGCGGGACGCCCGTCTTGGGAATTAGCCCGCCGCTTTTTTCAAGCTAACGTGGTATCCGGGACCAAAAGGAACAAACACCATGCGACGGAATGGTTGGGCTATCCTGGCGGCAATAGCCGCTTGTATTTTCTCTGCTGCAATTTATCTGGTAGTGGGCGTAACTCCTGCCGCTGCCGATAACTCCTACTGGGGCGCAAATTATTTTCCTAACGTTGCACTCATCACCCAGGAAGGAAAAACTCTCCATTTTTATAACGACATGCTCAAGGGCAAAATTGTCCTTATTAATTTCATTTACACCGAGTGCGGCGACACTTGCCCGCTGGAAACCGCCAAGCTTGCCCAGGTTTATCGACTGCTGGGCCCACGCATGGGCAAAGACATCTTCTTTTATTCAATTACAGTTGATCCCAAGCACGATACGCCTGCGGTGCTCAAAGCTTACGCGGCAAAGTTCCATGCCGGTCCCGGATGGTACTTCCTTACCGGCAAACAAGAGGACATTGACACCGTTCGCAAAAAAATCGGCATGGCAGGACGATTGGATGAAGATCCTGTCACCGGCCATACCAGCAGCTTGACGCTCGGCAATGAACCCCAGGGACAGTGGATGCAAGACAGCTCGTTTGACGATCCGCGCTTTATTGCCACCATGATGGATAACTGGCTGACGCCCGGCTACAAGAGCGCAGCCAATACCTATCAGAACGTGCCGAAGCTTGATCCTTCAACTGCCGGAGCCGGGCCGTCAATGTTCCGCACACGTTGCGCTGCCTGCCACTCCATTGGCGGCGGTGATGGCGTAGGACCGGACCTGCTTGGCGTAACCAATGTTCGCAGCCGCGAGTGGCTCACGAAATACCTTCTTGCTCCAGATAAAGCTTTAGCTGCAAATGACCCAGTTGCGGTAGCCCTCTTCAATAAATACAACAAAGTAAAAATGCCAAACTTGCACATGCCATCAGCCGACGTGCAGTTGCTGATCGACTATTTGGA
>DASRDW010000341.1:0-8983 GCA_035652415.1 Candidatus Angelobacter sp.
GCCAAAGTGATATCCGGCATACAGGGTACTAGAGTTAATGCGGCCCTTCTTGGTGTCATAGTCGAGCTGCCACTCCAGATCACTGTTGCTGCTGGTGCGGACGCGAAAGCGTGAAACCACGGGAGAGAAGCGCCGGGGATCGGTGACGAAAGCAATGCCGGTGAAGCTATCAGTAGTGGTAAAGACATTGCGTGTACCCGTCTGGACTGCGCCGCCGAAAGTGGGATCGGCAAAATATTTCATTTTGACGTCCCAGGTAATAAATTCGTCAGCACCAGCGGGGACGCAGGGAGCGGCGGGAACGGCTTGTGCTTCGGTTGCGCCGCCCGGGCCTGCAGTGGGCTCGTCATTGCAGCCGGCATGTTCGCGCTTGAGAAAAAGCCGCTGAGTAAGGCCGGCCTCCACTTCATTGGTGTTGCTGAGAATGTCACGAAAATCAAAATGGATGATACGGGAGAAATTTTCAATGCCATTGGTGTAGCGATAGACCAGCCGCGGCTCAATGGTGTGCTTGAGTTTTCTGCCGGCAAAGGTGCGATCGAAAATTCTGCTCAACGCCGGTGGCCGTAGCTCAACGCTGGTGGAGATGGAACGGCGGTTGATCACGTTCTGCACAACAAAATCCACTGGCTGCGTCGGCGTCTGCTGCTGGGAGTAGATAGTGTTGCGCAGTTGAACTTCAGGCCGGAAAGACCAGCCTTTGAAGAAAACCGGCAGGCTCAGATCAGGGTCCACGTCAAACCGGCCAACTATTCCAGGTGTGACAAAGCCGGGCTGATTTGGAGCGGTAGCAGGATCACTCCGCCGCACGCCCTCAGCCGCTACGTCATAGGACCAGTACACGGGTGAGTGGAAGATCGGGCGGTCAACGCCGGTCAGCTCAAATCCAGGCGTATGCAGGATAGTGATTACGTCATCATTGTTCGTACTTTGAAAGTTCTGGTAACGGGCAAGATAAGAATTAAAGGAGAACCCCTGAATATTCTTGGTGGCAAAGACGCTCGATTTGACCTCTGAATCAACGGCCTGAGAAAAATTTTCTGTAAAGGCCAGGCGGAAGACAAAAGAGCTGAGATAGTCAATGGAAGCCACGCCGCGAATGTTGTACGGAAGGATTGTTTCCGCATTGAGCTTCACGTCTTCACCGCCTTGCGGGGTTTTTTGGGATACACGCTTTCCCTGAGCGTTGATGCTGGTGGTGGTAATGCCGCTGTCAATCACGCCAAAATAATTGAGATTGAGAAAAGAGTTTTCGCTGGGACGGGCGCGAAAGTTTTCCTGCAACGCCCCGCCGCGCTTGGAGAGATACTCGCCTCCAAGAGTGGCATCCATGCTGCGATTGATGGCCCAGTAAAAGGAATCGCCGATCACGGTGCCCTTGGTACTTGAGGTGCCAAAGGTAGGAATGAGGAAACCGCTTTTCCGCCCTAGACGCTCAACGGGTGGCGAAGCGTACGGGATATAGAAAACCGGCACGCCTTTCAGACGGAACGTTGAATTGTGCAGCTTGGCCGAGTCTCCCACCCGCAAAATAATTTTTTCTGCGTTGAAGGTCCACTTGGGATGCGGCAGCTCACACGAGGTGACCGAACCATGATGAAGCACATATTCGTCCGGGCCGGTCTGCTCCACCATCTTACCTGAGAATGAGAGTGGGCTGGAAGAAGTGAGGGTAACACTGCGGCCTTTGAATCGCGCTCCGGTTGAACCGTGTACATTGTAAAACTTGCCGGTATGCGTGCGCGTGTTATAGAAGCCATCAGTAGCGGTAATATGCATGTCTTTGCGTCCGCCATCCAGGGATACGTGCCCTTTGGCGGTCACATCGCCCGTGGAAGAGTCATACGTTGCATTATCACCGTGAAAATCATAATCAGTGGAGTGGATTGAAATATTTCCCTGCAACGTATAAATGTTGCCTGCCTTCTCGCATTCATCGGCATCAACGATGACAGGGTGCTCTTCACTGATGGAAAAATTCTGCTTCTTCGCGTTTGCCTTAGAGTTTTTACCCAAACTCTGCGGTGTGGCGCTTGGCTGAGTTTCTTTTGGCGCGGAGGTAATAATCAAGTGGCAGTTGCCTATTGGATTTGGCGAAACTGACGCAACAGGAGAGGGTTCTGGAACCGGCGTTTGTTTCGGTGTTGGCGACGGCGTGGGAGTTGGCTGCTCCATGCTTTGGCCAGGAAGCGCCTGGCTTGTCACTAGCCCGGTACTCACAAACAGGTGACAAAGCAATGCCGCTGTGATAACTAACATGTATTGGGAACGCATGCCGTAGAACCAGACTGGCAAGGTAACATGGCAGAGTTTTCTAAAGCAAAACTGCACCGGTCCCGGCGGCCCTTTCCCCTCTGGCGAAACTCGCAACCCTAATGACTTGCCCCGTTTGCGGTAAGGCGCAGCCGTGCGTCCATGATAGTGGCACTTCTTCGACTCTCCTGGATCCTCAAGCCATGGAGAACGAACAGGAATTTTCCTCACCAGCGTATGTGGCCGGCAAATCTATGGACATTGCAAACCCAGGCCAGACCGCGCATGAGCCGGCATGGCGGCAAGAAATAAGCTCGCGAGTGCAGCAGCACCGCGCGCGTCGCCGCAAGCAAGGCGATGGCAGTGCGCTGGAACTGGACTTTACCACTGAAGAACCTTATTCCTTTATCGCTGAACCGCAAGAGAGAGCGTTACCGCCGCGACCGGAAAGATTTGCTGAGATCGTGGTCAAGCCGAATGTGCCCAAGGTCATACGCTTTCCCCGGCCCATGGTCGCGCCTCCACCGGCAATTGAAGAAGTAAGGCTGGATGAGCTGCCTCAACCTGCGCTGGATGTGCCAAGAATCCTGGACGCTCCTGAAGATGAAGGCGGCTTCATTGAAAGCGACTTTGTTGAGGTGGTGGAAGCTGCGCTGCCAGCGCCCGCCGCGCCTGCGGAGCAGATGCAGTTGCTGCCAAACTTTGCCGACATACATCTTGAGCCTGAGGCCAACAGGCTTACAGATGAATTGGATGGTATTCCCCACGCCGCTCCTTTGGGCCAGCGGGCTGTAGCTGGGGCAGTAGATGCGGCGATCGTGTTTTTTGCCAGCGGTGTTTTCGCGCTGACGTTTCTGCAATTAGCAGAAGAGACGCCGCGATCACGGCTCACCATGGTTTGCGCGCTGGCAGTGGGCGGAGTGTTCTGGCTGGCATTTCAATATCTGTTCCTTGTTTATGGCCGCCGCACACCCGGCATGAAGCTGGCCCAACTTGAGCTATGCACCTTTGCCGGTGAGCCTGCGCCGCTTTTTGCGCGCCAGGCCCGCGCCTTTGCCGGCACGCTTTCAGGATTTGCCATTGGACTGGGATATTTTTGGGCATTTATCGATGAAGACCGGCTGGGCTGGCATGATCGGATTAGCCAGACATATTTGAGATCTTCCTTAGTCCCCAGCGCAGCGAGGAAACTCTATGGCTACGATGATCTAAATTAAAGGGATAGAAGCCGACCGCGAATAACTGCTAACTCAAGTTCCGAAACAAACTGCAGAAAAGCTATCCCGGGGGCCAATGCATCTGCCGTCCACCCAACAGATGCAAGTGAAGATGGAAGACAGTCTGCCCAGCATCAGGGCCAACGTTGTACACCGTGCGAAAGCCGTGTTCCAGCTTGCGTTCGCGCGCGATCTTCGCCGCAACAAGCTGGCAGTAGCCCACAAGTTCGGCATCGGCTTCGCTGGCTTGGTCAATGCCGACGATATGCTTTTTGGGGATAATCAGCACATGCGTCGGCGCCACAGGCTTGATGTCTTCAAAGGCGAAGGCCTTCTCGTCTTCATAAACTTTCTTTGAGGGAATGGAGCCGGCAATAATCTTGCAGAAGAGGCAGTCGGTCATAACAATGAAATATTAACAAATGGCTGGGCGCGGGGCTGCAATTCAGAAGCGCAGCTTTCCCGAAGTCTCAAGCGAAGCGAGAGACCCATACCCGTTGCCCAGTACCTGAGGAGGGAAAAGTAAGTTAGAGATCGGTCTTATGAGATTCAGCGCGTTCCCTGAAGTTTATGCAGAAGGTAGGCCACCCTCGCTGTGAGGGGTCAGGAAAGCCTCGCTCCAGATTTCGGAAAAATCAGTCAAGTCTTACCAGGAACACACCGGCATCAGTATGGGTCTCCCGCATCACTTCTTGCGCGCGCTCTTTGTCGTCTTCCGCTACGAGCACACGGAGCCAGTCACCACCCACAGGGCTGGTGAACTGCAAAACCTTGGCGGTGCGATAACGTTTGGCCAGCTTCTCTTTCAGCTTGCGCGCATCGGCAGAATCAGTAAAAGCGCCGATTTGCACACACCAGCGACCGCCTTCTTTGATGGGCGCAGGAGTTTCCAGAACTTCAATCCGCACCAGCGCCGTGCCGTGCTGGTAAACGCTCAGCTTGCGCGCGGCCGCGCGCGAGAGATCAATGATGCGGTCGCCAACAAAAGGGCCGCGATCAGTAATCCGCAGCAAAACTGAATCGCCGGTCTTCAGGTCGGTAACGCGAGCGATGGACCCCAATGGCAAAGTGCGGTGCGCAGCCGTCATGGCATTCATGTCATACGGTTGGCCGTTGGCGGCGTTACGCTTTTGAAATCCTGGGCCATACCAACTGGCATAACCAACTTCGCTGTAAAGCACCTTTGCATTCTTGGGTACCCTGATCTCAGCATCAGGACGCGTAGCTGGCGTGGGAGCCGGTCTCGGTACAGGAGTAGGTGTTGGCGTGGGAATTCGAGCAGGCGCTGGCGTTGATGCAGGCGCAGCTGGAGGCGGTTCAGGCATCGTGGGCGGCTGCTCACGATGGGCGCAACCAACCAGCAACAGCAAGAAACACAACAGCCCAGCTACTAGGAGCGATTTCTGTCCATGTACTCGGCGAGTTTGCTGAGCTGTTCCGCAGCTACCCGCAGAGCTTTGGTCGAGTGAGTGCGGATTGCCGGAACTACCTCGTCGTTCAGGTAGGCAATCACTTTTTCTGCTTCGCGATCTACTTTCTGGGCCGCTTCGCTGAACTCTGCATCCAGCTTGCGCCCGAAGCGTTCGAATCGGGCTTTGGTCTTGGGACCGTCTTGTTGATTCATTTGCTCTTCTCACCATCAGGTTTACCGGACGGGCGGCCGCTGATTATGGGTTAGATGTGCCTCCGGAAGCTCCCGATCAAAAATACCCACAAACGACCACGCTGTCTCAGTATCTTAGATGATACCTGCAAAGCCGGCACTGGGCGATTTTCCGTACAATGGCCGGCTAAATAGCGGTAATTTCCAGGAAATTAAAGCGGAGTGATTAACAGAACTTGGCGCCGAAGAAGATACGGGTTTCCGGCCAGTTGCTCAAGTTGCGGCGCACAACACGCACCAGTCTGGTGCTGGAATGAAGCATCATTGGAATATCAGAGCCTTGAAACGTAATTTGCAGCCTGGCATCCACCTCAAGCATTTCATTTGACGAAAACAGGAGTCCCGACTCGCTCATGTTGATGGCTTCACCGACTTGCCATTCCTGCCCGCCTTCCAACCGGTAACGCAGAGGAATGTGAAGCTCGTGGCGCACGGCCCGGACATCGGTCGCAGCTTGAGGATGTAACCTGGAATCAATTTTTTCCATGCATTCTCCGTCGACGACGATCTTTAACAAGCGAGACAACCCTAGATGGCAGACTGACCTTTAGGCGGTTATGGAGGGGGAAGCCGTAACACCAAAGTTGGCCTTAGATTCTCCATTGCCTTTGCTGGACTGTCAAGCGCAGATTGGCGACATTTGAGTTTATTTAATTTTACAAAACTGAAACGAATCACCCGTTTTTGTCACGCATTTTAGGTAAAAAACCTCTGCACTACCTTGTTAGCTCCTTAAGCTAGGAAGCGAACGAATAAGGCGCCCTATCAAAATAAAAACATGCACATAACACGAGTCAAATTAATGAATTTTAAGGTTCGTTTAAGGTGTTCTCTTTTTGGTCTCTTGATAGACCTATCCCATCTGCTTACCGGAAACTAACTTCCCCTCAAAATTAACACCAGCAGGGCAGGCCTGAGTTTCTTCCGAAACCGTAGATTTAGCAGCGCTTAATCCAGTTGATTCCAGATTTACCTCCAGTTGAGACGCCGTGCATTGCCAGTTGATTGCATGAAAGCGCAGATTGCGATCACACGCAAGTGACCGATTGCAAGGTTTGCGGAAAGCGCCATGTTGTAGCTCCTTCCCAACGCTTTTCGCGAACTGCAATCGGCCGAAGTGAAATCGGCATCGGAGGTGAATCAATGAACTACACTCAGCCTGCAAAACAGATATCCCAGCCCGCAAACTTTCGCGAGGCCAAGCGCATACAACAGAGCTTTCTTGCCGGCCTGGAAAAACGCACACTCATCTGGCTGGCAGCACGCACACCGGCATGGATCAATTCTGACCATCTGACTGTTCTTGGCCTGCTTTCCATGGCAGGCGCCGGGGCCGGCTATTGGTGGTCGCAAAGCAATCGTGTGGGCCTGCTCTTGGTCATCGTATGCCTGGCGCTGAACTGGCTGGGCGACTCACTGGACGGAACACTGGCGCGCTACCGTGACCATTCGCGTCCGCGCTACGGTTTTTACGTTGACCACATTGTGGACGCCTTCAGCGCGCTCTTTCTGCTTGGTGGCCTGGCACTTTCAGGATACATGTCGCCGGTAATCGCTCTTGGATTGCTGGCAGCCTATCTTATGCTTTCAGTGGAGGTCTATCTCGCCAGCTATACTCTGGGCGACTTTAAAATTTCTTATTTCAAGATGGGGCCAACGGAGCTACGCCTGCTGCTTGCAATGGGGAACCTGGTGCTCTATTTCTGGAAGTCTGTGGCGCATGTTGCCGGTCGCACACACAAATTTTTTGACGTCGCTGGGACCATCGGCATCTCCGGCATGTTGCTGATCATGGTGATCTCGGCGGTTCAGAACACCATAAGGCTTTATCGCCAGGAACCAATCCCTGCTGGGAACCCATTGCCAAGAAAACAACCGCTTCCGCTTGCCAAGACGTTTGCGTTGCCCGGACGCAAAGGAGCACGATAACCCAGCTCTGGATATGGTGATAGGAGACTAGCTATGCCGAAGCTATCCGGGATTCTAAGCGTCTTCGCTCTTTTTCTATTTGCCATAGGTGCGCAGGCGCAAGGGACGGTTGTTACCTCTGTACAAACCGGCAATGGCGCTGGTGACGGAAACAGCGCCAGCCAAAGTTCTGGCAACGCTCACATCAGCGTTGGCATGGTTGGCGGCTTTGTCGGTGGCTACATTGGCAGTGATCTTCACGGGGTGAAAGGCCTACCGTTCTCAGCCGATGTAATTGAGGAGACCGATGAATATCTCGCCGACGGCAACCACATTCATCGCGAAAATCACGGCAAGGTTTTTCGCGACTCCGACGGGCGCATGCGCACGGAGAATGAGCTTGGCAGCGGTATAGCCGGCAGCAAGCCATTTGTTCACATACTAATCAATGATCCGGTGCAAAACACTTTCATTCTTCTCAATCCAGAGAACAAAGCAGCTACGGTGCACCACTTTATGCAAAGGCCAGTTGCTGCTTCTGACTCAAAGTCTGTTCCAACCAATGCTCAACCCGCTCAAGTTCGCACTGCATCAGATTCTCAATCCCAAGCTTTGATACAAAGTTTGCGAGACAAGCGAGACCAAAGCATGGTGAGGCAACATTCACGGGAAGATCTGGGAACCATGGGAGATTGAAGGCTTTACCGTGAAGGGCATCCGTCTTACAACCACGATTGCGGCAGGGGCAATGGGAAATGACAAACCCATGATCACGAGCAGCGAACGCTGGTTCTCTGAGGACCTTAAGATGGACCTGCTCATCAAGTCCAGCAGCCCGGAGTCAGGCCAGCATGTGCGCAGGCTGGTGAACATTCGCAGCGGTGATCCTGATCCGCTACTGTTCGAGGTACCTGCGGACTATGCGGTGAAAGACCAACAGTAAATCTGAAGTCGCTGGACAACTGGCAATTTCCCCCCGCTCTCCCACTATGAAATAATTATCTGTTTTGCCTCAAGGCATGAATGGACAGTGCAGGTTACGCTTGCTAGAAGCAATGCGAGTTGAGCCCGTCGCGTTTCGTCATGCTTGAGGTCGAATAGGTGCTTGCGCGATTTTAGTGCCCGCAGGCACAGGGAGACCAATGGACTTTCAACTGACAGACGAGCAGCTACAGCTCAAGAAATCAATCCGCGAGTTTGCCGAGCGCGAGATCCTGCCCAACGTGATGAAGTGGGATGAGGCTAACCAGTTTCCGCTGGAGACGATCAAGGAGCTTGGCCACATGGGCGTATTGGGCATGATCTTTCCCTCTGAATACGGCGGCGCAGGTCTGGGCTACATAGAATATGTAATCGCCATTGAAGAGCTTTCACGCGTGGATGGATCGGTGGGCATCACCGTGGCCGCGCATAATTCGCTCTGCTCCAACCATATTTTCGCCGCCGGCAATGAAGAGCAACGGAAAAAATACATTCCCAAGCTCGCCACCGGAGAGTGGCTGGGCGCATGGGGACTGACGGAGCCTAATTCAGGATCGGACGCGGGCGGTGCGCGCATGAGCGCAACACGCAAAGGCAAGAAAGGCGGATGGGTGCTCAACGGCACCAAGACGTTTATCACCAACGGGCACCATGCCGATGTGGCAGTGGTGATTGCCGTGACCGACAAGACGGCGCATACGCATGGGCTTTCGGCTTTTATCGTGGAGAAAGGGACCAAGGGATTTCGCCCGGGCAAGAAAGAAAACAAGCTAGGCCTGCGCGCCAGCGATACGTCTGAACTTATTTTTGAAGATTGCCACGTGCCGGAAGATGCGCTGGTGGGTGCAGAGGGCCAGGGCTTTGTGGATGCAATGAAAATTCTGGATGGCGGCCGCATCTCCATTGCCGCGCTTGGCCTGGGCATGGCACAGGGCGCGTATGAAGCGGCGCTCAAATATTC
>DASRDW010000342.1:0-4302 GCA_035652415.1 Candidatus Angelobacter sp.
TACTTGGCCTCCTGAGAAACAATGGCATCAGTCACAGAGCGCGCATCGATCGGCAGACCGTTGTAGTGGAGCACGCTGCGCAGCTTCGTCACCTGATCGGCGGCAATATCGAGCTTTAAGAGCTGGAACATCTGCGCGTCACGATTCTGCTCCACTACGTAAATGCGATCATGCCCCTTGATGAAGTCGTGCACGCTCTGAGTAAACGGATAGGCGCGCACGCGGAGATAATCCATGGGCAAATTGTGTTCCCTGTTCAGTTGGTCGCAGGCTTCAGTCAGCGCCCAGTGTGACGTGCCAAAAGCGATAATGCCAGTCTTCGACGTGCCGCTGATTTCTTCCACCGGCGCGGGAACGTGCTTACGAGCGGTCTCAAACTTGCGCGCCAGCCGGTCCATGTTGTTCACATAATCATTCGGACGCTCGCTGTACTGCCCTTTCTCATTGTGGCCGCTGCCGCGGGTAAAGTACGCCGCCGCCGGATGGTTGGTGCCGGGCAGCGTGCGATAAGGAATGCCGTCGCCATCAACATCTTTATAACGGGCAAAACCGCCCAAGCGCTTCAGGTCTTCCGCGTCCAGCACCTTGCCGCGCGTAATCGGCTTCTCCGGATACTTGAACGGATGCGCCATCCAGTTGTTCATGCCCAGATCAAGATCAGAGAGCACAAAGACCGGCGTCTGGAATTGTTCCGCCAGCTCAAACGCGTCAATGGCCATGCTGAAGCACTCTTCCACAGACGATGGCAGCAGCAAAATGTGCTTGGTATCTCCGTGGGAGAGGAAAGCGCAAAACAACAGATCGCCCTGCATGGTGCGCGTGGGCAAACCGGTGGAAGGGCCAACGCGCTGAATATCAAAGAAGACGCCCGGAATCTCCGTGTAATATCCCATGCCCACAAACTCTGCCATGAGTGAAATTCCCGGTCCGGAAGTTGAGGTCATGGCGCGCGCGCCTGTCCAGCCGGCGCCCAGAACCATGCCGGCTGCGGCCAGTTCGTCTTCCGCTTGCACTACGGCGAAGGTGGCTCTGCCGTCAGCGCCGATGCGATGCTCTTTCAAATAATCGATCAGCGTTTCCACCAGCGAACTTGACGGCGTAATCGGATACCAGATCACAACGGTTACGCCGGCAAACATGCAGCCCAGCGCGGCAGCAGTGTTGCCATCCACAATGACCTTACCCTGATTTTCATTCATGCGCTCCACCCAGTACGGATCGTGCTTGGTGAAGGTGGCCAGCGCGTAGTCATATCCGGCACGGATGGCGGCGGTGTTCAGTTCCGCAGCTTTTTTCTTCTTGGCAAAGTGCTTGACCAGCGCCTTCTCTGATTCCTCGCGCTCAATGCCCAGCAAGGCATCCACCACGCCCACATAGATCATATTTTTGACCAGCTTGCGCAGCTTGGCCTCAGGGCAGACCGGCGCTACCAGCTTGTCAAACGGAACAGGATAAAAAGTAATATCGTTGCGCAGGCGCGAGAGATTCAACGGCTCGTCATAAACACAAGCAGCGCCGGGCTGGAGCGTCATTACATCTTCCTGCGCCGTCTCCGGGTTCATGGCCACCAGAAAATCGATTTCCTTCTTTCGCGCAATGTATCCATGCTTGCTGGCGCGGATGGTGTACCACGTGGGCAGGCCGGCGATGTTCGACGGAAACAGGTTCTTGCCGGAGACGGGAATACCCATTTGAAAGATGCTGCGCAGCAGGACGGTATTCGCCGACTGCGAGCCGGAGCCGTTGACCGTGGCCACCTGAATGCTGAAATCGTTGATTTTGCGGCCCGGTTGTGGCGTTTGGGCCGCCTTTTCCTGTACTCCGAGTTCGACAGTTGTTGCCATGAACCTTTCCCTGAGCGGCTTTTAAGCCGCAACACCTTGGTCTATTATCAGCTCTTTGTAACGATGAGGAAACCTACATTATAAAACAGTACGAAATCTCAGGATTGCGGGTGGATGATATTAAAACAGGAAGCAATTTCAGCAGCCAATCCAGCCCGCCCAAGCTGGAATGGCCTCCCGGCAGCTCAGCCACTCGCGCGGAATGCCCTCAATCCCGGAATACATCACAACGATGCCACCGACAATGGCGCATGTGGTATCGCGATCACCCAACCCACTCACAGTAGTCCAAAGGGCCTCCTGGTAGTTGCTCAAGTGTCGGGCGGCACACCACAACGCAAATGGGACAGTATCCGGAGCGGTCACAGCAGAGCCGTTTCCAAGCCGAGCCACAGCTTCTTCAACCGATGATTTGGCAGGAAGTTCCATCGCATTTTTGATTCCTGCGCGAACGTGACTCTCTGGCACATGTTGATGCACGTGCCGGAGCAGTTCAGGACCATCCGGACCAAGTCCGGAGTCTTTCATGTGCGACGCCATACCAGCAGCCAGCGCTACCGCAATCGCGCCGGCAATGGCCTCTCTGTGAGTGTGCGTCGGCACGGAGGAAAGCTGGGCCTGCTCAACTATCTTTTCCGGATCGTCAGCGAAGTAAGCGCCAAGCGGGGCAACGCGCATGGCTGAACCGTTTCCGTAGGAACCGTCACCACGAAAGAGTGCGGCAGCTTCTTCACGCCATGATTGATTGCGCCGGATTGCTGCCAGCAGCTTGTGCATTGCTGGACCATAGCCGCGACCGGGATCGTATCGACCTGCAAAGCTTCGCGCGAGTGCACCCTGATTGATCTCGCGGTGCTCCGCCAAAGTCTCCAGGATGGAAAGAGCCATGACTGTGTCGTCGGTAAAAAACCACGGAGGGGCCGGCACTGCCCGCTGCTCGATTAAATTTATGACGACTGCATCAGGAAGAAAGAATCGCTCACCGAAGGCATCACCACAACTGAGTCCTTCCAGAGAGAGAGAGAGTCGCCCGCTGCCAGCGTTCTGCATGGAGATCGTGATTCATCTTGTAGCACTTTGATCTTCACCGATCCATCCGGCAGTCAGTTTATCGGCGAATATATTTTATGGGAGACGTTGAATTGGTGATAGTTCGAATAGGACGCAATATATTGTTCGGCAATCGACATCGTGCTGTTGGGCACTGCCTGCTTGGCTGTTACCGTCTTAGGCATCCAGAATGTTTGTCCGTTAATGACCGCCGGGGCATAATCAACGGATACCTTCAGTTCGCCTTCAAGAGGAGGATTCTGGTATTCAAATTCAATCCGCATTACGTTCATGGTCTCAGGATCGATCCAGGCCTTGCCGCTGCCTTTGACGGCCGTTTTGCTGCCGAAGACATCGCGATACAGGATTTCTTTCTGGTTTTTTTTGGTCTCCATCTTGATCACCCATGTCGTCTTTCCCTCAAGTTGCTGCTTGCCCTTCACCTTGTAATGGAAGTACTGAGCGTTTTCCTTGGAAAAAATTTCATCCAGGACAGAGCTGAAGCCTCCGCCAAAAAAGAATGGGCCTTTAAGCGGCTGGTCTGGCGGCGCCGGTTTGCCGTCAATGGTCTGTATTTTGCGGGATTCCGTGAATGCCCTGTCTTCTTCCTTGTGCTGCGTGCCGCGGAAAGCCGATGCGATGACCGTCTTCTGGTGCACCCTGCCGCGCATCAGCTCTCGGGAGATGATGGTTTCGTCACAGATAAAATCAGGCAGGGAGTGCTCAAATACTCTCACATGTTCCTGGATTCGTGGCAGAATCTGCTTCAGTTTGGGAACAGACTCAGAAAAACCAGCGCAACACAACGCTAGTTGGAGCAATCCCACGGCAATTGCAGAGCCTGATCTCATGGCAAGCGCCTCCCGGTTATTAATTCCTGATAAATTGTATGCGTGAATATTACCCTCAATGCGGCTGAGGCGCGAGTGCTGGGCGCTCTAATTGAAAAAGATATCACCACCCCGGATTACTACCCGCTTTCATTGAACGCCCTTGTCAACGCCTGCAACCAGAAGAACAATCGCGAGCCGGTGACCAACTATGACGAAGAAACCGTTCGCCTGGCGCTGCGCAACCTGAGCGACAAGCGCCTGGCCGGGACCGCCAGCGGCGCTGACAGTCGCGTGGCCAAATATGAGCACCGAGCGCAGGAGGTATTCAACTTCACCCGTCCGGAAACCGCGATCATGTGCGTGCTGCTCCTGCGCGGGCCGCAGACGCCCGGCGAGCTGCGCAGCCGCACCGAGCGGATGCACAAGTTTGAGCACCTCGACGACGTGCTTTCTGGCCTGCAGCAGCTCATGCGCCGCGAGCCTCCGCTGGCCAAGGCGCTAGGCCGGCGACCGGGGACAAAAGAGATCCGCTACGCTCATCTGCTTTCCGGCGACGTTGAGGCCTGGGAGCCCCA
>DASRDW010000343.1:0-4068 GCA_035652415.1 Candidatus Angelobacter sp.
CGGCGATCCGTCCAATTGCTCGCCTATTGCCTGTTCGACAACGCGGCGAGCGACTGTGACGAAATCGTGATCTTTCGGGCGCTTGGGCATACTTCTATTTTACCCGCTTTCCCCTGAGTCTTTCAGCTATGACATCATCGACTTGCTTTGTGAGTGCTGACATTTGTTTGAGATATGCTGGGCTGAGAACCTTGGCGGATGATAAGACTTCTAATCTCTGGATGATGTACCGCAAAGAACTGTTGAGCATGGAAATCAGCCGATACACGTCTCTCGCGCTGGTAAACTTGGATGCAGCCATTTTCGCCTCTCACGTAGGTGATTTTGGTCAGGGCGTTTCCGTGGTGACACACGGATGCGCCCGTTCACCTTGTACCGCGATTAGCCTGTGGAAAACGAAAAAGGCCCATTACCCTTTTGTTATTTACAGTTCCAAAACGGTATAAGGATAGGTTGCTATATATTGGTCAGTGCTGGGGTAAGCTGCTGGAACCTTCACTTCCTTGCCACCGCCATCAACCACTGGGCATTTATTATAGGTTGTACGGCGCGCCCTGCGTAGTCCCGAACAACTCCACTTGTTTAAACCCGCAGCTCAGCAATCGTTCTTTGAGCTCGCGGTCCGGTAGAAATTCCTTTGGTAACTGAAGACCAGCCTGAACGTCTCACTTTTCAGTGGCAAAATCCATTGGCAGCGAGACCTCGCTGGCCAGCGCCACACGTTTTTCATGCGCAAATACAAAATAAGCGGCGAGGCCGCTTCCGCGCCGAGCTGCGGGCAACAGGGCAAGAGAAGGTAACCAGATAGAGGCCGCTTAAGCGGTTTGGAGCAAAGCGACAAATAATGGAACGGTTCCGGCAGCGAGTTCAGCTGTGCACCGGCGAAGACGCCAGCGCCACACGTTTTTCGTGCACAATACAAATTAAGCGGCGAGGCCGTTTCCGCGCCGAGCCGCGGGCAACAGGGCAAGAGAAGGTAACCAGATAGAGGCCGCTTAAGCGGTTTGGAGCGGAGCGCCAAAAATAATGGAACGATTCTTCCAATCCGCGCAATGGATAACAGGAGCCAGGAAGGCAGTTGCGAACAAAGCCATGGCAGAATCGCCAGCCGCAGACCAGGAGCTGCTTCGGCAGCTCACCAAGGGAAATGAGACGGCGTTTACCTGCCTCTATGAGCGCTACCAGGGCCCGCTTTACCGGTTTGTTCTGCACATGAGTGGTAACAACGCCACTGCAGAAGAGGTAACACAAGAAGTTTTTATGCTTCTTATCAACAAGCCGAAAGGCTATGAGCCGGATAAGGGCACGGTTGCGGGTTACCTGTTTGGCATTGCGCGCAACATAACGCGACGGATCGTGCAACGTTCGCGGCTGGACCTGCCGATTGACGACGAGGCTTTCGATAGCAGCGCTGAGGCTGCCCTGGCCTGCGACCTTGATGTGCTGGCCGATCTGAGCAACGCTGAACTGCTGGAAGGTCTGCGCAAAGCGGTTCAGGCGCTGCCGGAGCAGTATCGTGAAGTGGTTGCGCTCTGCGATCTGGAAGAAATGAACTATGCGGATGCTGCTGCCATCCTTGAATGCTCGTCTGGGACGGTGGCTTCTCGGCTGCACCGCGCGCGAGCGATGTTAAAGATGAAGCTGGTAAAGACCAAACCGAGTTGGCAAAAATGCGTGAAATAGATCCACAATCCGAACGGCTAACAGACGCTCTGCGGCGCTTGGCGGCATCCTCGCCTCAATCTGCGCCGCCGGAAGTCGCTGCCGGATTGCTGGGCGAATTTCGCCGCCACCATGCACGCCGCCGCCGCAACAAGCAGCTAGCAGTTGCCGGATTAACCATATGTCTTATTGTTGCCGGAGTCGTTATCGGGCTGCCATCGCATCGGTCTTCAAACATCACGCCTTCGCAAACAGCAAAACTGCCGGAAGCAACCGCCACGCCCGCAAAACCAGAGCAGCCGGCTGTCGCTCCCGTTGTGGCTGTTAATCCGGTAAAACGGCCAACCGTAAAGCAGGCTGCAGTGAACCATAAGCCGGTGAAACCCACACTCAGCGCTGCCAATCGTACCTTTTTAGCTCTCCCAGGATACGATCCCACGGTTCCACTGGATGAGCTGCATGTGGTGCGCATGCAATTGCCGGCCAACACTCTGTGGCAGATGGGCGCTCCGGTAAGCGCGAATGCAGGCACGCATAGCGTGACCGCAGATTTTGTAGTGAGCCAGGGTGGCACACCCTACGCAGTGAGATTGGTGCCATAAACCAAGTCAAGAGGAGAACTGTTCTATGAATCGCATTGTTATTCTTTTAGCTGCCGGAATGTTGCTCGCAGGGAGCGTTGCCGCTCAGGAATCCACGCTGCAGGAAAAAACGGGCGTCATTACAATTGATGGCCCTATGCGCATGCCAGGGATGAACCTTTTCGTCCAGGCTGATCCCAATCAGCAGGTGGAAAAAGCATTTTTCATGACGGAGATGACCGCGGGCGGAGAGTTGGTCACAAACGCGCCTTATTCGGCAACCGCCGTGGAAGAAACCACACAGACGTTGTCGGATGGCAATCGGATTGTCCGCAAGTCTTCAGACTTTGTGGCTCGTGACAGCCAGGGCCGCACTCGCCGTGAAACCACGCTAAACCGCGTTGGTCCGGTGCAGGTAGATAGCCCCAAAATGGTCTTTATCAATGATCCTACGAATCACACGCAGTACATTCTGAACCCAAGCGGCGATGCCACCAAGGTGGTTAGGAGTGAAACCAATTGGAATGACGGCCCAATGATCGTTGAGATGCAAAAGCACAAGGCTGAAATGAAGCGCAATATGCAGGACAAGATGTTCATCGCCACCCAGGGCATGAAGATGCAGGTGGAAGACGATAGTTCCAGGCAGGTAAAGAAAGAAGACCTGGGCACCCAGACCGTTGAAGGTGTTTCTGCTCAAGGTAAGCGTGAAACCGTGACTATCCCCGCAGGACAGATCGGAAATGAGCGCCCGATTGAGATCGTATCCGAGACCTGGTACTCGCCGGATCTGCATACCGTTGTCATGCGCAAGCACTCTGACCCGCGCGTGGGCGAAACGGTCTTTCATCTTACGAATATCTCACGCAATGAACCTGATGCTTCTCTCTTCCAGCCGCCGGCCAATGCCAAAATCAAGGTAGAGCAAATGCACATGATGGAGATGAAACAACCAAAGGAGTGAACTCTTCTCTCATCTACTTCTTCAGGTTGGTGAAAGCCGGGCGGCAACGCCCGGCTTTTTTGTTGTCGAGCAGCAGAACAAACCAGCCGCGATCACGCGAAAATGCGAATGATTCAGATTCGTGTTGATTCGCGAAATTCGCGGCTAACTCAACGCCGGTTGTCCGTTTGCGGCTCGGGATGGATCAGCACCTTGAACAGCTCCGGCGCGGCCTGCTTAAAGCGGATTTCAAGCTCGGTAGAAACGTCGTGGACGCGCGCCAGCGGCAGATCGTCTGACATGGTGCAGTGGCAAGACATATAAACCTTGCCGCGGACGCGCTTGATCTCCACATCGTGCATGTCCACGACTTCAGGAAATTCCAACACAATCGGCTTAAGCTTCTGCTCCAGCACCGCGTCTCGCACGATCTTGTTTCCTGTTTCAATCGTGGAAGGCTCGCTTTCAATGTGGGTCAGGATCGTGGAAATCTCCGGCACATCATCGCGAATCTCCGCCTCCAGCACTGTTACCACATCATGCGCATCTTTCAGGCTGAGCGTTTCGTCAAGCTCCAGATGTTGCTCCACATGCAGTCGTCCGCCCAGGTCCTGCACGCTCACATCATGCACGCTGAAGTTGTTGCGTGAAGCCACAGCGCGAATGCGGTCAAAAATATTTTCATGCCCGGTTTCACGCGGCACGGAGTGGATCACCACATCAGCATCCGGCAGAATATCGCGGACCGCTCGTGTAATCTCCCCTACCACCTGGCCTGAGCGCTGGAAAGTGACGTTGCGCGCCAGCCCCACCGCCAGGTCGGCAAAATAGCGATTGCCGGCACGGCGAATGCGCACGCGCTCCACCTCAATCACGCCGTTC
>DASRDW010000344.1:0-2410 GCA_035652415.1 Candidatus Angelobacter sp.
CGTGGACAAAAAGATTTCTCCGCGCAGGACTTCCTGATCGCCATTGCAGAAGGAACGGCCAGCGCTGCGGACATTCCTGCTCCCGCAATGCTTCGTCCTCGGCGACACGCCAGCCGCCGCAAGAAGCAGATTGTGCATCGATAAAAACCTATGATCGTTTATTTTCTCAGACACGCATCTGCCGGCAAGAGTATGGCCAATCCGCAAAAAGATGAGCGGCGTCCTCTTGATGATGAAGGCATTCTTCAGTCCCGGTACATTGGCCGCATGTTAGCAAACGTTGATGTGCAGGTTGACCAGATCATCAGCAGTCCATTGAAACGAGCGCGCCAGACCGCATCTTTGGTGGCGAATGAGCTGGCATTTGAACAAGCTATCCAGTTGGATACTGCGCTGCGCCCGGACGCCAAATTGGAGCAATTCCAGACCATGCTGGCCCGCTATAGAAAATATGACGCGATCATGGTCGTAGGCCACAATCCCAGCCTTACGGAGTTCCTGGCCAAATCCATCTCTGCCAGCGCCCGCGATGCGCAGATTGATTTCAAAAAAGGTGCGGTAGCCAAAGTGGAGATGAATGGACGCCACGGAACAATGCAATGGCTGGTTACGCCCAAGATTGCACGCACACTTCAGGCCAGTTTAAAGACAAGTTCGCGGCCAAAAACTTCTCGAAAGTAAGGGACTTCCTTTTTTCCTGCCCACAATTCCAGATCGGCGCCGCCCCGACCCGCCTTGATTGTAACTGTCAATGCTCCGCTGCGCCTGCTGGCACGCAGAGACTGCACTGCAGAGCGACGGCCCTGGTTCAAGGCTCGCGCTACGCGAAGAATCGCTGTGGCTTTGATTACATCTGACCGCATCTGTGCCGGCAAAACCTTGATCAGGCGATCGCGGAGCTGCGGCTTGGAGTTTCCCTGAAAGCGTGCGACCGTCGCAATGATCTTCCGTTGCAGCGGAGTAAAGCCGAACAGCTCAGAGCGGGAAATTACATAATAGGCATGGCGGTGCAATCCTACCGGATTGATGTACATTCCCACTTCATACAGCATGGCCGCAGCCGCGATCCACTCCCGGCACTCATCATCGAGGCCATGCATTCGCCGCGCCTGATCAAATAATGAAAGCGCCAGCTTGCCTACCTGCGTCGCATTTGCCAGATCCACTCTGTAACGTTTTGCAGTCTTAAGCAATACGTCCTGGCGGTCAGATTCCAACTGGCGATGCGAACGTGTGTGCTCATCATACTCAGCGGCCATCTGCGCCAAAAGGCCGTCGCGCAAGCCCAGCGGCGAATATCGAAAGCCTTTCAGTCCGCAGGCGTGCAGTACGTGTGCATAGACTGCTGCTCCAGCAACGATGATCTGCGCGCGCTTGGGATTGATGCCTTTAATAGCTGCGCGCTGCCGCCCCGTCAGCTTGGCGAGTCGCTTGGCCAATTTGGCAGCGACCACCTGCGATACTGATCCGCCCCGCCTTAGCTTTAGTGATTGCGCAGCACCAGCCAGAGCAGCCGCCGTGCCTGAGGTTGCAATTACAGAGCTTGCGTTCGCCCGCAGAATCTGCCGGGAAATATGCGCTACCTCCTGCACAATAAAGCCATGCAGCCGCTTGAGTTCATCCTTGTTTGGTGGATCGTGATGAATAAATTCCTGCGTCAGCCGAACTGCGCCTAACGGAAGCGTAACCAGTTCCTTAATGTGGCCTTTTTCAGAAAATGTAAGCTCGCAACTTCCGCCACCCAGGTCGATCAAGAGCAATCTTGAAGGCGGCGTGCGCATATTGGCGAGCACGCCAAGGTGAATCAGCCTGCCTTCTTCCAGGCCGGTGATGATCTCAAGCTTCCATCCGGTGACGGTCTTAAGCCATTCGGCGAAAAGGCGTCCGTTATTGCTGTCACGCAATGCGCTGGTGGCAACCACGCGCGTCCACTCCACCGCGTAGCTTTGTACCGCCCGATGAAAGCGCCGGAGCACTTTAAGCGTCTGGGCCATAGCCTGGGGACTGAGATTGCCATCGCGAAAAACGCCTTCCCCCAGGCGTGTAACCTCGCGATCTTGATGGAGCGGGATCAGACGTCCACGGTGCAGCTCAGCAATGCTGAGCCGTACCGAATTGGAGCCGATATCAACCGCGGCAAAGACAGGCATGGCCTATCAGGCGCGGCGAGCAACGGATCGGAGAGATGAAGCACTGGCCGGCGGTTTCTTTTTTGCCGCAACGGACCCTGCAAACAGCCTGGTCACGGCGGAAACTGCTGCTGATTCACGGGCCGCAAGAAGTGCGCGAACTTCGCGCAGCAAAGCACAGTTCACACGATCAGCAAATCGTTTTTCCGCCAGCTTCGTCAGTTCCTCCCAGTCATGCCACTCGCCCACGTCATCCTGCACAGCCTTTAGCTGTGTGAGGA
>DASRDW010000345.1:0-11474 GCA_035652415.1 Candidatus Angelobacter sp.
CGCGAAGACCCTGCTGGTCCTGAATTCTTGAATGCCAATCAACAGCGGGTTCAACTATTTACAAGTCATGAAAAGAGCGCCGCTTTCCCGGGCGAATCCTGGCTGCTGCCGCATTCGTCTAATGGATGGAAAATAACAGGCTGTAATACAATCACCTGTTTGCCTACGCGCTGACTTTCCACCTGAGAGGGAGCACTACTTTGCCAGATACGATTTACGATGTTGCCATTATCGGCGGCGGCCCCGGCGGATATACCGCTGCTTTCCGCGCCGGCCAGCTTGGATTAAAAACCTGCCTCATTGAAAAAGAGGACAAGCTTGGCGGCACCTGCCTGCATGTTGGCTGCATTCCCACCAAAGCCCTGCTTTTTAATGCTGAAGTTTATGACCACCTGAAAGCCGCTGAGGAATACGGCATTGACGGCCTGGGCGCAGGCAAGCTGAACTGGAAGAACATCCAGGACCGCAAGAATAAGATCGTGACCAAGCACACCAAGGGCCTTGATTTTCTTGTGCGCAAGAATAAGGTTGACCGCGTGCTCGGCTTTGGCAAGCTTACCGGCCCTGCCAAAGGCGGAGTGCACACCGTTCAGGTAGAGAGCAGCAAAGGCGCAAGCGAGATCAAAGCTAAAAATATTGTTCTGGCTACCGGCTCGTTTGCCCGCATGTTGCCGGGCCTCAAAGCCGATGATCGCATTCTGACCAACATTGAAGTTCTCAGCCTGCCATCCATTCCAAAATCGATGGTCATCATTGGCTCCGGCGCAGTCGGCGTGGAGTTTGGCTCCATCTATCGCTCGTTTGGCGCCGAGGTTACGATCATTGAAATGTTGCCCCGCCTCGTGCCCGTGGAAGATGAAGAGGTCAGCAAAGAGCTGCTGCGGTCGTTCAAGAAGAAAGGCATCAACTGCTTCGTCAACACCAAGGTTGAAAAAGTAGAACGGACCAAGTCCGGCGTTTCAGTAACTTTCACGCCTCAGGGTGAAGCCGCACAAAAAGTTGAAGCTGACACGGTTCTGGTGGCGGTTGGCCGCGGCCCAAACACAGAAGGCATTGGTCTGGAAAAGACTCCAAACATCAAAACTGAGCGCGGCTTTGTTCACGTAAATGAATGGATGGAGACCGGAGAAAAAGGCATTTATGCCATTGGCGATATCGTTGCCGGCCTGCCGCAGCTTGCTCATGCTGGAGCCATGGAAGGAATCGTCGCCGTCACTCGCATTGCAGGCAAGCCTGCCAAAGCCGTGAACAAGAACCGTGTCCCCGGCTGTACCTACTGTGAGCCGCAGATCGGCAGCGTCGGCCTTACGGAAGCCAAAGCCAAAGAAGCCGGATATCAGGTAAAGGTCGGCAAGTTCCCCTTCACCGCAAACTCCAAGGCCACCATCATCAATAACCATGAGGGTTTCATCAAGGTTGTTTCTGATGCCAAGTTTGGCGAAATCCTTGGCGTGCACATCATTGGTCCGGTTGCGACGGAGCTGATTGCTGAAGCCGTAACCGCTTTGGAACTTGAAGCTACCGTGGAAGATATGATGTTTACGATCCACGCCCATCCCACCGTGTCAGAAGGCTTGCTAGATGCGTTTAGCGCGGTGGAGGGGAAGGCGATTAATGCGTAGTCGTTTCTGAAATCCCGAATGACGCGAGCACTTTTTCTGCAATCTCGAGCGCAGCGGAGCGATCCGTATAGCAGCGACGAACTCTAGGGACGAACTCTTAGGGCTTCATGGCAGCCAGAGCATTTCATAGGATAGATTCCCTTGCCGTGCCAGGAATTTCAGGGAAATGCAATTGCTAGCTGCTGCTTTCCAGAAATCCCCGCGCGCCTTCCTCGAATCCATTCATATTGAGGAGTGGAGATTATGCCTATCGATCCTGTCTGCAAAATGGATATTAACATCGCCGACGCCGCCGGCAGCCATGACTATCATTCAGAAACGGTTTATTTCTGTTCTCTGGACTGCATGCACAAATTTGAGCACGACCCAGAGAAATACATGGACAATATGTCTGACGAAGAACGTATCGCCAGTTGAGTGCACTCACACCAAACCGCGCCAAATGCAGAGCTTTGCTAATTACTAATTACTAAACATTAAGAGCTGCTTTCCGGTTACCAAGGTGATGGTCTCAGGTAACAATTCCCTGGGACCGGCCGTTTCATCGGCTTAAGATGCAGCCATGTACAAGCGCCGCGAGCCACGCGTTACCATGCCCATTGCCGTCCGGCTCTGGGGACTCGACCGCGATGGCAAAGTGTTTTCGCAGAACGCGAAAACATTGAACATCGCCACCAGCGGGGCGCGCCTGTATGGTGTGACTGCGGCCCTGGAGCGCGGCTTCATTGTCGGCCTGCAATGCGGGAACATGCGCGCGCGATTCATGGTGATGTGGGTAGGCGAGAAAGGCAGCCCGCGTGAAGGCCAGATTGGCTTGCGCGCCGCTGAAAACGGCATCTGGAGCGTTGCTCTACCCCGCGCCTCTGATGAAGATTACTCCGCCTGGCTAGCAGAAAACTATCTGCAAGCTGAAGCTGTTATCTGATCCTGCTTTTGGCTGCTATACGGCACGCTAATCCGCTTTGCATCTGGCATAAAATAGATTCATGCCCCTGCGCGTCATCAACGTCCTTTTTCTGGGCCGCGTGGACTATTCCATCGCGCTGGAACTGCAGCGGACGCTGGTCAATCTGGTCAAAGAAAAGCGCACTAGCCACACGCTTCTGCTGCTGGAACATCCTCCTGTCATCACGCTGGGCCGCAATGCTGAGGAACAAAACATTGTTGCTTCTCGTGAGTTTCTGGCCGCCAATAGCATAGAGCTGCATGAAACCGATCGCGGCGGCGATGTAACTTTCCATGGCCCCGGCCAGCTCGTTGGCTATCCGATCTTTGATCTTCGCGCCTTCTCTCCGCGCATCGGCGCTGTTGAATTTGTGCGCAAGCTGGAAGAAGCGCTGATTCGTACTTGCGGTGATCTGGGTGTGGTCACCGAGCGTATTTCCGGCCTGACTGGTGTGTGGACTCAGGAAGATGTTCCAGGAAAAATTGCCGCCATCGGCGTACACATCTCCCGCGCTGTCACCTCGCACGGCTTCGCCCTGAACGTGACCACCAATCTTGACTACTTCAAACTCATCGTCCCCTGCGGCATCTCAGACAAGCCTGTGGCATCGCTAGAGCAAGAGATGGCCAAAAGCTTCCTCAGTCGCGACCGCAAAGTGCCATCACTGGAAGAATTGGCCCAGCAGGTGGCGCGCAACTTTGGCCGCGTCTTTGAGGCCCAGACGCTCTGGCTTGATTCGCTTGACGCACTGCTGGGTGCTCTACCCGCCTCATCCGATAACGCCATTACGGAGCAAGAGCTACCGGCAGACGCCGCGCAAGAGCCTTATTATCGTGAAGAAGAGAAGTCTTCAGCATGAGCTCGTCCGTGGATCAAGTGCCCGTTTTCGGCCAGCGCGATCCAGGCCGTGACTATGTGCGCCGTCCCAGCGTGTACACGCTCCTGTATGACGCCGCAGGCAACGTGGCGGTAGTTCGCACACCGCGCGGCTGCTATCTTCCCGGAGGCGGCGCTGAAAAAAGTGAGACACCGCAACAGACAGTCGAACGCGAGGCCCGCGAGGAATGCGGCTTCATCCTGCGCGTGCATTCCCGGCTCGGAAGCGCCATTCAGTTCTGCTATTCCGAGGGTGAGCGCGCGTATTTCGAAAAGATCTGCGACTTTCTCGGCGCAGATCTTGTGGGCGTCACCACGCAAACCGAACCTGATCACCAGGTGCTCTGGGTATCGCCGGAGCAGGCATGTTCTATGCTGTTGCATGAAAGCCACCGCTGGGCCGTGCAGCGCTTCTGTTCTGGCGGTAAAATCCGCAATAGCAGTGCATAGGTGAAGTTAGTGGCCTGCAAGCAATGCCCAAGCCAAACTCCGGCGCAGAAATACTCATCCAATAGCCATGCCCGTCCACCAACGCCAGCCTTATATTGACGCTCGTAAAGAGGTAAGCAAGTCAGCAGGAATCAACTTCTGGTTTAGCCGCTTTGCCAGCGCAACGGCGCAGATTGTCGGCCATCCTTATATGTTCCTGGCCGCTGTGATTGTGCTGATTGCCTGGGCGGTCAGCGGCCCTTTATTTCATTTTTCTGATACCTGGCAGCTCATTATTAATACGGGCACAACTATTGTTACGTTTCTGGTCGTCTTCCTGATTCAGAACACGCAGAACCGTGACGCCAAGGCGCTGCATTTGAAGCTTGATGAGCTTATCCGCTCACACCATCCTGCCAATGACGACCTTATCGATATCCAAAAACTTTCTGATGAAGAGCTGGACGAGTTAGAAAAGCGTTATGAAAATATCCGGAAAGCTTGCGAAGCGCGGCGCGCAGCCCATAAGTCTGGCGCGGAAGCAGCCGCGAATGAGATTGTGCAGGACAGCACGGTCGTTGACAATGGACGTGCTAAGAAAAAGTCAACCCAAAAACCCGCCGCCTAACTCCACATTCCCTTAGCCGACTTAAGCATGAAAGAGAAACTGTATATTGGAACCGCAGGTTGGAACGTTCCGGGAATACATGCACAACATTTTGCTTCAGAGGGAACTCATCTTGTCCGCTATGCTCAGAAGTTGAATTCAGCAGAGATAAACTCCTGCTTTTATCGCGAGCATAAAACAGAAACGTATCGCAAATGGGCCGCTTCAGTTCCCAAGGATTTTAGCTTTGCGGTAAAAGCTCCGCGGGCAATTACGCATGAAGGCGAATTGCGTCTTGATGGCGAGAAAGCGCTGAAATGCTTTTTGCAGCAGACAAGCGCGCTTGGAGAAAAACGCGGACCTGTGCTCTTGCAGGTGCCGCCCAGCCTGAAGTTTCACGAAGCCCGAGCACTCGAGTTCTTTCGCATGCTGCGTAAGCTGTATGACGGACCAGCCGTGCTGGAGCCTCGGCATGTGAGCTGGCTCGGCGTTGAGTCGGATTTATTATTGCAGAAATTTAATATCGCGCGGGTGGCGGCTGATCCAGCGTTGACGGCCCAGGCCGCAGAGCCTGCCGGATGGCCGGGGCTGATTTATTTCCGGCTGCATGGATCTCCACAACGCTACTATTCCTCTTATTCGGAGCAATTTGTCGCTGATTTGGCGGGGAAGCTGCTGCGACTCTCAACTCGGGCTGCAGTGTGGTGCATCTTTGATAACACTGCTTCAGGCGCAGCGCTAGGCAACGCTCTGGATCTGATTTCACGCATCGATAAAGAGAAGCTCAATCCCGATGACCGGCTGCTGGATGCTAAACTAATTACGTCTGTATGCCCACCAAACCCAAATCCCAGAAGAACTCTGCAGCTAAGCCAACCACGAAAAAAGCTTCAGTAAATGGAACCCCGGATCATGCGCGTTCCGGGAACGGCGCATCTTCCGCCAAAGCCACAGCCGTTCGCGTAAATGAATACGGCATTCCAGATTGGCGTTTGGAGCAGCCTGAGTTTGAGATTGTTGAAGTCACTAATGGGCCGGAAGTCCATTACGAGATTAAGGGCAAGCTGGATACCCAAGTTCCGCCCATCCGTGAATCGAAATACCTGAATAAAGACCAGCACCTGGAGCTTTATCGCTGGATGCTGATGAACCGCCGCATGGAAGTTGCGCTGGAAAATCTTTACAAGCAAAGCAAGGTCGTTGGCGGCGTTTATTTTGGCCTGGGACAGGAGGCCTGCTCGTGCGCTTCTGCCTACGCACTCGGTTCTGAGGACTGGTTTGCCCCCATGATTCGCAATCAGGGCGCGCAGCTTGTCCGCGGCTTTCACGCGCGCGACATCATGATGCAATACATGGCGAAAGCCGGTTCGCCCACCAAGGGCAAAGACGGCACCTCGCATTATGGCGATATTGAAAAGCGTCACATGGTTTCACCTATCTCCATGCTCGGTGATCTTTTGCCCGTGATGGCCGGCGTTTCTCTCGGCGCGCGCCTGCAAGGCAAGGAACTTGCCTGCCTCACCTGGATCGGCGATGGTGGTCAATCCACTGGCGTGAGTTATGAAGGCATCAACTTTGCCGCTGTGCGCAAGCTGGGGCTGGTATTGATCATCGAAAGCAATCTCTGGGCGTACTCCACGCCCACGGAATATCAGGTCGCGGTCAAAGACCTTGCTAATCGCGCCATTGGCTATGGTATGCCCGGCGTGATCATTGACGGCACTGATGCCTGCCAGGTTTACGACGCAACGTATGAAGCGGTGGAACGCGCGCATCGCGGTGAAGGGCCGACCCTGATTGAAGCCAAGCTGATGCGCATGAAAGGCCATGCCATTCATGACGCTGCAGCCTACGTCCCCAAAGAGATGCATGAATACTGGCGCAAGCGCGACTGCATTGACCGCTTCCAGAAATATTTATTTGAAAAGAAATGGCTGACGCCCGAACAAGATAAAGAAATGATCGCGGGTGTAGAGAAAGAAATCGATGCCGAACGCGAGTTCGCTGAGAACTCTCCTATGCCCGAGCCGCACACCGCGGCTGAAGGCGTTTACTGCGACGGCTGCCACCAGATCAAGCCGAAATACGGCCTGCCGCAGAAGTCGCGTAGAAGCGAGGGAAAGTTGAAGGAGAGCGAGGCGGCAATTCACTTCAAATAAAATGATGCCTCGCCTCCAACTCGCCCTGGCTTTCCTGCTTCCCCTCTCAGCCACAGCGCTGATGGCACAGGAAGTTGCCTACCTTGACTTGGTTGACGGCAAGCCGCGTACAGAGCTACGTGCTCCGTCACCACCGCCTCCTGTTTGCAAAGAAGACGGAACTTGCACATTTTCAGGCGGCATTGGCGGTGGATCTGTTGGCGATGGTGTCGAAGGTCCCAATGAGCCGAGGGCATTGAAAACCACACTGCTTTCACTGGATCGCTTTGCTTACGCGCCAGATGACGCAGCGGAAATGGAAATCAAGATCGAGAATGTTGGCAGCGTCGATATGGCCATCCCCTGGAACCCTAATCTCGCCGATTTCCAACCTGCTGATGAAAAGCAAGGCTTTCATTACCGATCGTTCGTAATCGTCCTGAAGCTGACAAACGCCGCAGACAAGAGCCAGCAGTTAATCATGGAAGCAGCCCATCTATATGGGATTCCAGGGAAGCCTGAGACGTTGAAAGTCCTGAAGCCGGGAGATTGGCTCCGGCTGCGCATAAAAACAAAACTGGCAACCTATACTGACAAGCTGAAAGCGGGCTCTGATTATTCGGCCAGTGTTCTTCCTCAGTTGAGATTGGAAACTTTTGTGCCGAACCTGAAATACGGCAGCTACTCAACCGATATTGCCAACGAGTACCCGCGGCGCCTGTCCGGGCCGGAGTTGATGCTGCGAATTAGCAATGGCGAAGAGCAATCTGGAGTTGCTAGCAAATAAAGAAAGCGAACAATACATTTTAAGTAGCTTCTCTCTGAAATCCCGAGCGAAGCGAGGAATCACTACCCTCATCAGAATTTTAGGATTAATGAACCAATAAAACATCAGCGGAAGCAGCATTTTTGGAATGTAGGGATCCCTCCCCTTCGCAAAGAACGCTCAGGGTCGGGACTTTGAAAAAATATGCCTCAAGCAACTTACCTCGAAGCAATCCGGCAGGGACTCTGGGAAGAGATGGAATCCGATCCCAGCGTCTTCTGTATTGGTGAAGACATTGGCATTTACGGCGGTGCGTTCAAAGTGACTGACGGTTTCGTCCACCACTTTGGGCCGCAGCGTGTTATCGATACGCCTATCGCCGAGTCGGCCATCGTGGGCGCGGCTTTTGGCGCGGCGCTCACCGGCATGCGGCCCGTAGCTGAATTCCAGTTCATGGATTTTATCGGATGCGCCTTCAACCAGATCGTGAATATGGTGGCCAAGTCACATTATCGCTGGGGCGCGCCGGCTCCGCTGGTTCTGCGCGGACCATGCGGCGGCGGTGTGCACGGCGGCCCGTTCCACTCGCAGAACCCCGAGATGCACTTTGTTCATACGCCGGGAATGAAAGTTGTCGCTCCGGCCACGCCCAGTGACGCCAAAGGCCTGATCAAATCCGCCATTCGCGACAATAATCCAGTCCTCTTCCTCGAGCACAAATTCCTCTATCGCCGCATTAAAGAAGATGTGCCGGAGAATGGCCATGTCGTTCCTATCGGCAAGGCCCGCGTGCATCGTGAAGGGCGCGACCTCAGCATCATTACTTATGCCGCCATGGTCCACACCGCGCAGGAAGCTGCTGATGCGCTGGCAAAAGAAGGAATTGAAGTCGAAATTCTCGATCTGCGCACGCTCTGTCCGCTGGATCGCGAAGCTATCACCGCAACCGTAAAGAAGACCAACAAGGTCATTCTGCTTCACGAAGATACGAGAACGGGCGGTCTGGCCGGCGAACTCGCGGCGATCATCAATGAAGAAGCCTTTGACGATCTCGATGGCCCCATCGTGCGCATCACCGCGCTTGATACGCCAGTTCCCTTCTCGCCACCGCTGGAGCACTTCTTTTTGCCCAAGGTGGAAGATGTGGTGCGCGAGGCGAAAAAGCTGCACGCGTACTAGCAATTGATAACTAGCAAATAGCAAGCCAAAGCAGCCTTCAGCACAGATTTGCTAATCGCCAGTTGCTAGTTGCCGTTTTATGCCTTCCAGGCACCCAACAACTTCCGCACCAGCACCAATTGTCCAATGTGATACGCGTTGTGGTCCGCGGCCAGCAGCGCTTCACGCAGAATTGTCTGCCCGTCACCGTGTGGGACCTGGGCGAACAAATCTGTCTCAGGGTCCTTCACCAGGTCGACAATTGCTTTCAGTTCGGAACGAAAAGCCTTCACGCTCTTCTCCCACGCTTCATCATTCGGGGGCGCCTGCTCTTTGGGCCAGTATCCCTCCGGAAATTCCGGAGACTTGTGTTTGCCATTGCGGCTGAATTCCAGAATGTCCCACTGCGCAATCCGCAGGTGCTCCAGCAACTCCCAAGGCGAATGGTCTGCGCCTTCGGGTTTCTTGCCGCGTATGGCGGCAGGCATGTCTTTGATTGCAGTATCAAAATTTGCGTGCGCTCCGCCATCGGTGAGCAGATACACAAGATGTTCGCGTAGAGCTTTGTCAGTATTCATGGTCACCATTCCTCTTGTCTTTTATCGATATGAAATTCCCTGGCCGTTCAAGCAGCCCGCTGATCTACAGCACTCGTCTGGCCCGAAAGTCGCCCTGCAACTCCCAGGTCTGGCCGTCTGCTTGCAGCATCTCGCCGGTCCAGCGAAATGAGTCCGGCGTGATCTCGGTAAACTTCCACCGGATCGGCGTCCCGTTCGGCAATGCTCCAACCTGCACGATGTCTTTGCCGCTCCAGCGCCCAACCAAGTCGCAGCGTGCTCCGGTCACCGGATTGAACCACGTCACTCGCCACGCCTGCAGTGCTGCATCCCACACGCGGAGCGTGGTGCCATACATGTTGCAACTCTTATCCAGTTCGCCTTTTCGGTGGCTGCGGCTTGGCATAATCCACACATCCTGCACGGCCCGTCCCTCTAGCGCCCACGCAAAGTGGACCTCACCCTTCAGGTTGCGGCCGCTCACGTCTGCCCAGTAATGCCGGACGTCAAGATCCCAGCTTCCTATCAGCCATCCGTAAACATCCATGGCTTCAGGGATTTCCGGTGACCGCCCTTGCGCAGTCAGGCCGGGTAGATCGAGTTGATTTACTGGTTCAATTGTTTTCATCTTTCAACCTCCTCATACATCTAAACAAAGCCATGGGTTATAGTGGCGTTTGTTGTCCCTGAACCCTTTATAAAGCCCAGTGCGCGAGGGAGACTTGGCAAAAATTGCGCTCAAATTGGAGCAGGCTATCCGCCTCAGGGCGGCCAATGGCACACCCGGTGAGGCCCGGCCACGCGTGCTGGCTGAAGGCCCTGGTTGGGCCATCGCCGATGTCGTCTGCACCTGTGGTCCGCAGGACCGCTCCTTTGAGGAGCAGTTTTCCAACTACACCATCGCCCTCGTCACTGCAGGCAGCTTTCAATATCGGAGCCCGCTGGGTTGCGAGTTCATGTCGCCCGGATCGCTGGTACTGGGAAATGCCGGCCAATATTTCGAATGCGGACATGAACATGCTCCGGGCGATTGCTGTCTGGCCTTCTGGTTCACGCTGGAGTATTTCGAGCAGTTGGCAATAGATGCAGGAGCACGCACGCTGAATTTGCCCGCATTGCGTCTGCCGCCGATGCGTGATCTATCTCCGCTTTCAGCGCGAGCCCAGGCCGCGCTTCACAACTCTGAGTTGAATGGGACGTCTGCGCTCCGGAAGACGGACTGGGAAGAAATCAGCCAAGAGCTGGCTGTAACAGCAATTCGCCTGGCTCACCAGATTGATTCGTCCGGAAAAGAAAGTATTGCCACTCCCAGCGCTATCTCACGCGTCACACGCGCAGTGCGCGCCATTGAGCAACAGATGGACGAAGCTCTTACCCTGGAGTCGCTTGCAGCGCACGCCCGATTGAGCCCTTATCACTTCCTGCGTCTCTTTCGCCAATTGACCGGGCTCACGCCGCACCAGTACATTCTGCGCGCGCGACTGCGCGAATCCGCTGTGCGCGTGAACAGCGAGCCGGCCAAGATATTGGATATCGCCCTGGATAGCGGCTTTGGCGACGTTTCCAACTTCAATCGGGCCTTCCGCACCGAGTTCGGCGTCAGCCCACGAGCATTCCGTTCTGAAGCTTGATTCTCACGCTCCGCTTACTTTTCACTCACCACCGGCAACTCCACGTAGCTCGCCTGTCCCGGCGCATGGTAAACACGCTGCGTAGCTTTTTTGTAATCTCCCGGCTTGGCCCAGAAGATATTTGGAACAAACGTCTGCGGGTTGCGATCGTAGAGTGGGAACCAGCTTGACTGCACCTGCACCATGATGTGGTGGCCGGGCAGAAAGACGTGGTTCGTTGTCGGCAGTTCAAAGCGATAGATCATCGGTTTGTCCGGCGTAAGAGCATGGGGTGTTTCCAGACTCTCCCAATAACGGCCACGGAAGATGTCCATCGCCACAGCTAATTGATAGCCGCCCATATTCTCCTGTCCGGCAACCTCATCCGGATAAACATCAATCAGCTTCACCACCCAATCAGAATCCGTTCCGCTGGTAGAAGCCACAAGGTTGGCAATCGGCTGGCCGCTGATTTTTACCGGCGCAGTCAGCACATCAGACTCGTACGCCAGCACGTCAGGGCGGCCTGAATCTTCGCGCTGATCGTCCACCAGCCACAATGCCCATGTAAAGCCTTTATCAATGTCATAGCCCACCGGGCGCACCGGGCGTGAGCGGAACGGCACCGGCTTTGCCGGATCGGAAACATATTCGTCGTACTCCGCATCGCTCTTCTTCGGTGCAGTAAAGCTCGCCTTGAGGCCGGCATCCATATAGAGCGGCGTGGGCTTGATCGTGCACCCGCTGTCGCATCCGGAAGGCCAT
>DASRDW010000346.1:0-2812 GCA_035652415.1 Candidatus Angelobacter sp.
GATCTCCTGGCGAAAATAGAGCCCTGTATCGCTGTTGAACTTCAGCGGGCCAAGCGAGCTGCCATCTTCTATCTCCTGACCGTGGTGCCACGGCCCAATCACCAGAAATACTTTGTCGTTATTTGTGTCCTTGGGCTTAATTGCCTTGTACACAGCCATGGCGCCGTAAATATCTTCCTGGTCCCACAGGCTGTCCACCAGCATTACCGGTACTTTGAGCGGCTGTGCGGCAAGAATCTTGTCTACGGCCTGGTCTTGCCAAAACGCGTCATAGCTCGGATGCTCCAGCACCTTGCGCCAGAAACCAATCTGCTCCAGCCCATGCAACCGGCCCAGTTCACCTGCCGAGACTGACTGCATATAAACGTCGTAGTCATCAAAATGGTCGGTCCACCATTTCGCGTCGTTCTTGCGCGTGGCCACCTGCTCATAGATGTAAGGCATGTTCTGCTGGCGGAAAGCGCCGTTGTGGAACCAGTCATCGCCGCGCCAGCCATCCACCATGGGATTCATGGGCACGGAAACCTTCAACGCCGGATGCGGGTTCACCAGCGCCATCAGCGGTAAAAAGCCGTCATAGGAAATCCCTAGGATGCCCACCCTGCCATTGCACTCAGGCACGTTCTTCACCAGCCAATCAATCGTGTCATACGTGTCCGTGGAATGGTCCACCGGCGTCGGGTTCAGCGGCCCATGCAGCGGACGGTTCATTACATAGTCACCTTCAGAGCCATATTTGCCCCGCACATCCTGCACCACGCGAATGTAGCCGCCTTCCACAATCACTTCTGTTGCATTGTCATATCCCCAAAGCGATGGCCCCAGGTGCGAGCTGTGTTCATGCGTGGTGAGTTCATCGGCGCTGTAAGGCGTGCGCGTCAGCAGGATTGGCGCGGGCTTAACTTTGGTGGCGCTGCGCGGCACCAGGATCACCGTGTGCAGCTTTACGCCATCACGCATGGGGATCATCACTTCCCGCCGCTCGTAATCAAAGGTCGCAGTGGCCGGCTTAAGTTCTTCCGGCGTCTCGCTGGGATAGTTGGGATATTTGGGCGGAGTGCTTTGTGGTGTCTGCGCTTGTGACGGAATCGGGAACAAACTCAAAATAGCGATAACGAGCAAGGTGGTCAGACTTACACGTTTTGTGATTGTCATGGTGCTCGCGATTATAGCGGTTTTTTCTGAAATCTCGACCCTGAGCTTGCGAAAGGGGGAGACCCCTTATGAGAAGAACCGGCGCGGCACACGGAAAGGAATTACTGGTTTAAACTGTTGCTGTTGATTGATCGCGACTTCTAAATGCGCGGCGTTGATAGGGACCCCTCGCTGTGCTTCGGGGTTTCAGAAAAAGCTGCACTTCTAGATTTCAGAAAAGACTTCGCTTGGGATAAACACATGGCCTTCTACCTCCTCAAAACTGAACCCACTGTTTACGGCTTTGCCGATCTGCAAAAAGAGCAGTCCACCATCTGGGATGGGGTGACCAATCCGGTCGCCGTGAAGAATCTGCGCAACATGCAGAAGGGCGACAAGCTGATCATTTATCACACCGGCGATGAAAAGCGCGCGGCGGGCACTGCTACGGTTGAGTCGGTTGATGCCAGCGATCCCAAAGTTCCCAAAGTTCGCATCAAGGCCGGCAAGCTGATCTCACATCCGGTCACGCTGGCGGAGATCAAGACCAGCGAGCTTTTTGAGGATTCACCGCTGGTTCGGCAAGGACGTCTCTCTGTGGTGCCGCTGAATCAAGAGCAGTACGAGTGGATCACCGGAAGATGATCAAAGCAGAACATTGCGAAGACCAAACAGCAGCTTCCTATCGCAAGCTCTTCTATAGTTATCGCTATCTTCCTACGCTTGCCTGCATTGTGTTTTTCGCCAGCGCCTGTTTCGTGCTTTTTCAGGTTGAGAATTATTGGCTTGCAGCGATGATTGCGCGCCACCAACCGCTGCCGTTCTTGCGTTGTGGGTGGTTCGCGGACGAAAGCTGGACCGATGGATATGTCCTGAATGCGGCGAGCCGCTGCCACGCGAAAAACGCATCTTTCCGCGCCTGGATCCCCCGGAAAGATGCCCTTCATGCAGCAACCCAATTCTTTGAGAGCTGCTGACTCACAGTTGCATCAACTGAAAGCGGTGCATCCAATCGCAAACCGCGCCGCTGATTTATAATCAAGGGTTGATCGAACCAGCCGGTTCATACCTGTGGGAAGGATTCCATGCCAACTGACGTATTGATGCCCCAGATGGGCGAATCGATTTTTGAAGGCACCATCACCAAATGGCTCAAGAAGCCCGGAGAAAAGGTCCAGCGCGACGAGCCGCTGTTTGAAATCTCTACGGACAAAGTGGATGCAGAGATTCCCGCGCCCACGGCCGGAGTTTTGAAGGAGATCAAGGTCAAGGAAGGCGCGACGGTGCAGGTGAATACCGTGGTCGGCGTGATAGACGCTGACGGCGCCGGTGCAGCCGCAGCTCCCGCGCCACCTGCGCAGACCAAAGCTGCGCCCCAGGCCGATGGCTCACCCGCGGCCCAACAGCCGCCAGCCACCGAGAAGTCGGCTCCAGTACAACAAGAAGCCAAGCAGGAAGCGCAGCCGGAAGCAAGCTCTGCTCCTGCGGGTGCGAATGGCAGCGCAGGCACTGACGTGGTAATGCCGCAGATGGGCGAATCGATTTTTGAAGGCACTATCACCAAGTGGCTGAAGAAGGTTGGCGATAAAGTCCAGCGTGACGAGCCGCTGTTTGAGATTTCTACTGACAAAGTGGATGCCGAGATTCCCGCACCTACTTCCGGCGTGTTGCGCGAAAT
>DASRDW010000347.1:0-4909 GCA_035652415.1 Candidatus Angelobacter sp.
TTTATGCCTGTCGTTAAAACCAAGGCCCGCCTGAAACCGGCTGCCCAACCTGCTAAAGTCAATAAAGTACAGCCTGCCAAAACCGGGATAGTGAAAGCCAAGGCGGCGAAAACTAAGACTGTTAAAGCAGGCGCTTCTCTGACTGGGACAAAAAAGAACGGCTACAATCCTGTGGCTGCGGCGCGCATTCAGGATATTTTAAATCGGCTGGACCAGCGTTATCCCAACGTGACCTGCGCTCTTTACCACAAAAGCGCCTGGGAGTTGCTGATTGCCACCATCCTCTCAGCACAATGTACAGATGTAATGGTCAACAAGGTCACGCCGATCTTGTTTCAGAAATATCCAACTCCGCAGGCCATGGCTGCGGCGACACCCGAAGAACTTGAGCCCATTTTGCGACCCACAGGCTTTTATCGCAACAAAGCAAAGTCTGTGGTTGGCGCGTCCAAAGGGATTATGGAGAACTTCGGTGGCCAGGTCCCTGATGAGATGAACACGATTCTTACCCTGCCCGGCGTTGCGCGCAAAACAGCTAACGTGGTGCTGGGTACCTGGTTCAAAAAAGCAGTCGGCGTAGTGGTGGATACGCACGTGCATCGCATCTCGCGCCGGTTGGAGCTAACACGTGCTGACGATCCTAAGAATATTGAACAAGACCTGATGAAGGTAATACCGCAACAAAAGTGGATCGAATACTCTCATCAGATCATTCATCACGGGCGAGCGCTGTGCATTGCGCGGCGGCCTAAATGCGCAGAGTGCCCATTGGAAAACATCTGCCACGCTGCCGACAAAACTTGGTCAACCGTGGAGATACATAAGTCGGCGCAGCCGTAAGGTGGAATTCACTCTCGGAGACACAGAGGCACGGAGAAAATGAATCACAGGTTTAGTATCGGAACGGCTGCTCTGATTTTGATCGCAACAACAATCGCGGTTTCTCAGAGCGCTGTTCAATCCAACGCCATCACCGACCCCGCACAGATCACAGCAAAGCAGAAGTTCGATATCCAGCCCTTCACCATTGAAAAGCTTTACATGACGCGTAACGTCGGCGATAGCTCATGGTCGCCTGACGACAAGCAGATCGCGTTCGTGACCAATATCACTGGTCGCAATAATATTTGGGTTGTTCCGTCGCAGAGCGGATGGCCCACGCAGCTCACGGTAAGCAATCAACGGCAAGCCAACATCGCGTGGTCGCCTAAAGGCCGCTGGATCGCCTACAACTCTGATTACGATGGCAATGAGCAGTGGGACCTGTTTCTGGTCTCCGCAAATAACGGCCAGGTTGTGAATCTTACCAACACCCCAGAGGTTTCAGAGGAAGGCACAGCATGGTCGCCCGATGGCGAGAAGCTGGCTTACAGCGTAAAGCCGAAAAGCGCGCCCAATTACGAACTGGACGCGATAGAGGTTTTAACCAAGCGAGTTACGCCTCTTACCAGCAATACGCCAGCGCAACTCAGCAATGTGAATCCTATCTGGTCAAAAGATGGAAAGTGGATTGTCTTTACGCAACAAGACGCAGCCGGTAAAGACAGCAACGTTTTTATTGTGAGTTCGGCGGGCGGGCGCGTGACCAATCTCACGCCACACAAGGGCGAGCAGAATTTTTTGGCAACTGCAATTTCACCCGATGGCAAGACGGTGCTGATCACCTCAAACGCCGAAAACGGTTATGCGAACGCTGGGTTACTGAACATCGCCAGCAAAAAGATCACGTGGCTTACCACTGATAAATGGGAGGTAAGCTCAGGGCAGTTCTCGCCTGACGGCAAACGCCTCACCTGGTCCGCCAATATTGACGGCAATCAAGACATCTACATCTACGATGTGGCAATGCGTCGGGCACAGGCTTTAGCCGTGGCCAAAGGCATCAACTCACTAGGTGGATCAGAAACCGCTTTCAGCCATGACGGCGCGCGGCTGCTCTACACGCACAATGGTCCAAACGCGCCTAATGACATCTGGACCTACGACTTTGCCGCGCAGAAGCCGCTGCAGGTAACTCACTCTTTGGTTGGCGGTGTTCGCGGTGAAGACATGGTTGAGCCGTTCCTGGTCCACTACCCCAGCAAGGACGGCAAGTGGCAGATTTCCGCGTTTGTTTACGTGCCTTACAACGCAGAAAAGAACGGTCAGAATGCCGCCATTGTGTACATCCACGGCGGCCCAACATCGCAGACGATTAATACTTTTAGCCACAATATTCAGTATCTGGTGAACCAGGGCTATTTTGTGATCGCGCCGAATTATCGGGGCTCAAGCGGCTATGGCAAAGAATTTGAAGACGCCAATCTTCACGACATGGGCGGCGGCGATCTGCAAGATGTGATTTCCGCTGCGGAGTGGATCAAAAAAACTGGCTTTATCGATCCCAAGAAGGTCGCGGTGATGGGCGGCAGCTATGGCGGCTATCTCACGATGATGGCTGTCACCAAGGCGCCCGATCTCTGGGCCGCCGGTGTGCCCATTGTTCCTTTTGTCAACTGGTTTACAGAGATTGAGAATGAAGATCCACTGTTGCGCCAATATGATTTGGCGACCATGGGCGATCCTATGAAGGATAAAGCCTTGTTGCAGGAGCGTTCGCCAATTAACTTTGTTGACCAGATCAAAGCGCCGTTGTTGTTGCTTGCCGGCGGCAACGATCCGCGCTGCCCCAAAACGGAAGCCGAGCAGGTGGCCAGCGCCATTAAGAAACGCAACGGCGTGGCTGAGCTGAAGGTCTATGAAAACGAGGGACACGGCTTTGCCAAAACTGAAAACCAGATTGACGCTTACACGCGAGTGGCTGACTTCCTGAAAAAATATGCTGAGCCTGCCAAATGTGGCTGCAATTTAGAACAATGATTGGAAAATAACGCGGGTTGAAGGCACGCTGCCGTTGATTGTGTAACCTTGCTTCTAAGAGCTTCTACGCACAAACACCAGACTTCCCGTCTGCACTACGCCTGCGGCCACAATCGCCAGAGTGAATGACAAGACTGCACTGGTTCGCATCAGAGCAGTTGAAAGAACCAGAAAAAATGTTGCCGCCGTGTACAGGCCCATGGTCACGCCGCGCAAGACCTTTACTGCTGCAGCGGCGCTCTGCTGGTGGTTGAAGACCGCCAGAATCGTGGTATAGGCAGGAAATGCCGAGAGAAATCCGCTGCGCGTAGGGCCAAGCGCTCTTGCCACACCTGTAAGAGTAACCACCATACCTGCGGCGATAATCATGCGCAGCCACAGTTCATATTTGCGCCTTGGCGCGGCTGCGCCACTCTGCGCAGGTCTAGGAAAAAGCAGCAGAATTGTTGCAAGCGTCACCGCAACCAGAGCATAGGCCCAGCCAACAAGCAAATGTATTTGCAGCACCAACAATGCCACAAGGCTGTAACCTGCCCAGCCTACTAACATGCTCTGCCACCAGCGCAGCCTTGGGCAGCTCAGCGCATAAATCAAAGTAAAGGCTGACCAGGGAATGATGCCAAGCAGGCTTCCTACGGCTGCGGTGGAGGCAAACCCACGCCCTTGCTCTAATACAAGAAAGACCAGGATTGGCCCGGCATTCAGCGGCAGCCCCAACAGCCAGCCAGCTATGCCTGGCCCCCATTTTCGGCCAGCCAAGCTGACTAAGCCAATCAGGACCGGAGCAAGAACAATTTTGAAGAGGAGCACCCAGCATTTTACAAGCTGAGTTCAATTACTCTGTGGGTGAGTGTCGCGCGGAAGCTAAATCGGCAATGGCTGTTACCAGCCCTTGCATGGTGTACTCGCTGGCTTCGATATCGGGCGTCAAGCCCGCTTGCTTCAGTGTTGCGCTGGTAACCGGGCCAATGGATGCCAACTTTACACCATCCAACATACTGTTGCGCTCAGGCCCAAGCAGCGCGAGGAAATTTGTCGCTGTGGATGAACTGGTAAAGGTGACGATATGCGGCTGCGTTGCCGGATCAGCAAACACTTCCTTCAGTCGCGCCGCAGCATTTTCTGGGACAACGGTCTCGTAGGCTTCGATTACCTCTACCTGTGCTCCGGTCTTGCGCAGCTCATCCGGCAGAACATCACGCGCGACTTTGGCCCGCACCAGCAGGACGCGACTGTGTTGGGTAATTTTCCCCTGCAACGCTTCTACCACTGATTCAGCCACATATTTTTCCGGCACGATTGATACTGAGACGCCTTCCGACTGGATCGCCGCTGCAGTGGCTGGCCCAATCGCAACAACCATTAGGTGCTGCATGTCCGCAATAGGCAGTCCCTGGCGATGATAGCGTTCAAACAGCGTTTCCACGCCGTTCACGCTGGTCAGGATCAGCGTGTCATAGTGATCGATTTTGATGAGTGCATGATCAAGTGCGGCAAAACTCTGCGGCGGCCTGATTTCGATGGTCGGCACCTCGATTACATCTGCACCCAGTTCACGCAATGGAAACGACAATCCTATGGACTGCCTGCTGGCGCGCGTAACCAGAATGCGCCAGCCAGCCAGCGGAAGCTCTTTGCCGCTTTTAATGGAAACAGGCTTGTGGCTCATGGCTGCTTCGGCACCGCAACTTCCTGCGCGTAAACCTCGGTTAGGATCTTGTCTGCGCCGCGCTTGAGCAACGTTTGCGCAACGTCGCGGCCTAGTTTCTCTGCGTTCTCGCCTTCGGCCTGTTCGCGCAGAATCGTGCTGCCGTTCGGATGGCCGACCATCGCGCGCAAATGAAATTTACCATCGTGCTTTTCTGCATAGGCGCCTATGGGAACCTGGCATCCGCCTCCGAGCGATCCTAAAAGCGCGCGCTCGCACTCGATTGCCTGCCGTGTATCAGCATGATCGAGAAAGAGCAACAGATTATGAGTCTGCTGGTCATTGTGGCGCGTCTCAATTGCCAGAGCACCCTGCCCCACTGCCGGGCACATGACCTCCGCC
>DASRDW010000348.1:0-5544 GCA_035652415.1 Candidatus Angelobacter sp.
CGCCCGGTCTCGGCTTCAATGCGATCAGCGAGAAAGCGATCACCGCTTCGAAATCGTCACGGATGCCGAAATCGTATTGGGAATGGGCGCCGATGCTGGCGCAGAATGCGAGCGGCTTCTTTCCATATACGCCCGCAACGAATCTGCTGTACGGCCTGAAAGAATCTCTCGCCATGCTGCAGGAAGAAGGCCTGGAAAATGTTTTCTGCCGCCATGACCGCCATGCCCAAGCCACACGCGCAGCCGTAAGCGCCTGGGGTCTGGAAGTGTGGTGTGAAGAGCCACAGGAATATTCCAGTTCGCTGACTGCTGTGCTCATGCCCAAAGGCCGTGATGCCGATAAGCTGCGCGAGGTCATCCTGGATGGCTTTGATATGTCTCTGGGCACTGGTCTTTCCAAGCTTGCCGGCAAGGTCTTTCGCATCGGTCATCTGGGGCATTTCAATGATCTAATGCTGGCGGGTACCCTGAGCGGGGTGGAGATGGGCCTGCGCCTTGCCGAAGTCCCGCACAAGCCCGGTGGCGTAACCGCCGCTCTAAACCTGTTAGCCGAAAACAGGCAGAGGAAAGGCGCAACACATGAGGGTTGCGGAAGGCGCTTTGACCTAGATTTCTAAGTACCTGCTAATCCTGAAGGCGCAAAACGGCGCTTGTTAGTGCCTCCGCTTTGGGTTACAGTTCCCTTACTTATCTTCTCAAAAGTTTGGCTCACATGGCATTTATGCATCAACCCATGCCGGCGCACCCGTCTCTAATTGCCTCTTATTGCAGGAAGTGCCAGAATTTTGTTGCCGCAAGCCCCAAGCCGGGCCTTCTTAAGTCGGCGGAACGGATCCACGATTGCAACCAGTCACCAGCCAAGAACAAAAAAATATCAGCGCCTAAAAAGAAGGAATCGCCCAAAAACTGAAAAATCCAGGTTGCAACTTGTTGGTTCGCGCCATAGTGAAAGCAGCCTGGCTCTTTTCCTATCCCTGCTCGTCTTTCAGGTTGCGGAAGTTTGCCCGATGCTCACGGATGAGCCGCTCCAGATGGGACTGCAGAGCAGCCACCGAATCAAATAAGCTCTGGACACCGCCGCTTTCCCAGGTCAGGTCCTGGTGCTCCAGATCAACAGAGAAATCGCGGATCATCTGGGCAAAGCGGCGAATGCGCTCCGCCGCCAGGAATGAAGCGATGGTTGCCTGACGTTCTGGCCGCGCGTTTTGCAGTTCGCTGGCCGTCCAGGCAGTCATGCGTGCTTCGTCAATTGCGTGGCGAAAGTCGTGCAGCGTAGCGGCGTCTAGAACGCCGCCGGATTTCAGCTCACGTTCCAAAGCGCGTAACTCAGTGGTTAAAGCTCGCAGGCGGGAAATGAGTTGGAAGCCTGATTCACCCATATTGCTTGGTTCACCCATATTTCCTGATTCAGCCCTGCTTTTTGGTTCAGCCATATTTTCTGTTCAGCCCTGTCTCTCGGCCAGTCCTATTTCCTGCATATTTTGATGCCCATCAGCTCTGGATTGCAGCATGTTTCTGTATGAACATGGACTATCAGCAGGGGCTTCACATGGCCATGTCCGGCTGGTCCTTAAGTAACCAGCGCTCCTGCTCCATGACTGCATCCAACTATGCTTTGGAAATTTGGGTTTTGCGCTTGCGCGTGCCACTGGCGCGCTTGGGGCTGGGCACAGGCACCGGCGCAGGCGATGCCGCAGATAGCCCAAGTTTTTCCAGTAGCGGCAGCTTCTGCTTCAACTTGAGCACAGGCTCAAACAGGTCGCCCATCTTTTCCACGCGCTGCAATACCTGATCAAAGGTAAAAACCAGCAGTTCAGGATCATTCTTTTTCAGGCATTGCTCAACTTCTTTCCATGTAACGGGCGTGGAAACGGTTGGGTTCTCACGGGCGCGCAGGGAATAGACGTTGATGGTGGTTTTGTGAACGTCATTCTGGCTCCAGTCCACCAGCACTTTGCCGGAGCGCAGAGACTTCTTCATGTCTGAAACCACCTGGCCGGGATGGCGCTCTTCCAGCAGTTGCGCAATCGCTTTGGCAAAGGGCTTGGTCTGGTCGTAAGTCACAGCGGTGTTCAGAGGGACATAGATTTGTAGCCCCTTCGAGCCGGAGCTCTTGGCAAAGCACTGTAATCCGAATTGCGAGAAAATTTCTTGCACCCACAGTCCCACCTTGCAGCACTGCACAATGTTTGCTGGAGCGCCGGGATCAAGGTCGAAAGCGATGACGGTAGGCCTCGGCAGCTCAGGTGCGCGTGAAAGCGAGGTGTGCAATTCAAGATCAGCCAGATTCCCCAGCCAGACCAGCGTAGCCACTTCCTCCACCACGCAATAAAACATATAGCGCTTATTGCCTTCGCTCCAAACCTTGGCGGTCTTGATCCAATCCGGACGATATTTGGGACAGTTCTTCTCATAGAAAAACATGCCTTCCACGCCTTCAGGATAGCGCTTGAGCGTAAGCGGCCGTCCCGCCAGATGCGGCAGCAGCACTGGCGCAATCTTCACGTAATAATCAATGACCTGGCCTTTGGTGAAGCCGGCCTGCGGATACAAAACTTTATCGAGATTGGAAAGCTTGATTTCCCGGCCTTCAACTGTGATGGATGTCTCTTGTTTGGCCACGACTGTGTTCCTCGTTACCCCTTGCAAGTTTAGATGCCGGCTCTGCCCGTTGCGCATTTTCCAGTGTAGTTCAACAACATTGTCGGCCCAATATGCCATCTAACACGAGGATGTCAGACGACCAGGAAAAAGCGTTGCCGGTAAGCTCGTCACAGCCCCCCGTTTTCTGCCAGAAGCAGGAAGCGCTGTTTCGCGAGGTAATCCAATTGCTGGAGCGCAAAGGTGTGCCGTTTGTGATCTCCGGCGCTTTCGCGCTGCATGAGCACACTGGCATCTGGCGCGATACCAAGGACCTTGATCTCTTCCTGCCCTCGCAGGAAGCAGGCCGCGCTCTCGATATTTTGAAAAAAGACGGATTTGATACGGAGATTCCGGATACCGTCTGGCTGGCTAAGGCCAAGCGTGATGGCTTTTTTGTTGATCTGATTACGGGCATGAGCAACGGCGTGATTCGCGTGGATTATTCATGGATCAGGCACGCCAGCCGGGCGCAGATCTTTGGACTTTCAGTGCGCGTGCTGGCGCCGGAAGACCTGATCGCATCCAAAGTCTTTGTTACGCGGCGGGAACGCTTTGACGGCGCCGATATCTGTCACGTAATTTACGGCACGCGCGGCAAGCTTGACTGGCAGCGCCTGCTGGCCCTGGTTGGCGAACATTGGGAGATGCTCTTCTGGCATCTGCTGCTTTACCACTACATTTATCCGGCCAATACCGACTATGTGCCGCATGAAATATGGGACGAGTTGCTGCAGCGCTTTAGAGTTGAGCTGGCTCATCCGAACAAAGACGCCGAATTTCGCGGCAGCCTGATTGACGACAAGATGTTTGCCATTGACGTGGCTGAGTGGAACAAGCGTGACATTCTGGCCGAACACAGGAGCAAAGCAGAAATGATCCGACGGCCGACGGAGAATGCGGCCTGAAAGGTTGCAGCACCGGCTGAACGTTTATTCAACTTATGAGAATCGCGGCAACAGCAGACATCCATTTCACTCCACAGGGCTATGATCGCCTTCGCGATCCCCTGACGCGCGTGCGCGACGAAGCAGACCTGCTGGTGATTGCCGGCGATCTCACCAATTACGGTAAGCCAGAGGAGATGCACTCGCTGCTCAATGGCCTGGTTCGCCTGCGTGTTCCCATTGTTGCGGTGCTTGGCAACCACGATTATGAAAGTGGCCAGGAACAAGAGCTGATCAAAATGATGACCACCGAAGGCATCAAGGTCCTGGACGGCAGCAGCTATGAGCGCGATGGCGTGGGCTTTGCCGGGACCAAAGGTTTCCCCGGCGGATTTGGCAAGGGCATGCTGACTGCCTTCGGCGAAAAAGAGATCAAGGCGTTTGTCCAGGCAGGACTGGATGAAACACTCAAACTGGAGCGTGCACTTACCATGCTGCGCTCGCCAAAAATCGTAATCGTCACTCATTACGCACCGATCTGTGCAACCGTAGAGGGCGAACGTCAGGAAATCTGGCCGTATCTGGGTAGTTCACGCCTTGCTGAAGTAATTGATCGCCACCAGGCAGTGATGGCGTTCCACGGTCACGCGCACCACGGGACGCCCGATGGCAAAACCATAGGCGGCATTCCGGTGTACAACGTGGCCTTGTCATTACTGATGGCTCAGGACGGCGGCAAGCCATACCGCGTTTTCGAAGTATAGTTGCTGCTGATCTACGCAGAGAGGCGCGCAGAGAGACCAATGAAATTTTGTTCTGATCTGCGGCCATCAGCGCTCATCTGCGGCGATTCCTTCTCTGCTACTATTGTTTCCAGTGAAATCCACTGGTTCCAACGTAGTCCGTATTGAAGCGGAAGCTCTGCGTGAGCTGGCGGATCGCATTGCCGGCCCCATGGGGCCGGATTTCGAGCGCGCAGTGAATTGCCTGTATTCCTGCGGCGGGCGCGTAGTTGTAACCGGCATGGGCAAGAGCGGGCTAATTGGTCGCAAAGTGGCCGCGACGCTCAGCTCAACGGGTACGCCTGCGCTTTATCTGCATCCTGCAGAAGCAGTCCATGGCGATCTCGGCATGTTGGTGCGCGGCGACGTTGTGCTGGCGCTCTCATCCAGCGGAGAAACTGAAGAGATCCTGCAACTGCTGGTGACCATCCGCCGGATTGGCAGCAAGCTCATCAGCATTACTGGTGACCGGCTTTATTCCCACGCAAACAAACGCTCCACTCTGGCTCAGGCGGCGGATATCGCGCTGGATTGCTCCATTGACCAGGAAGCCTGCTCTCTGGGGCTTGCGCCTACAGCTTCAACCACGGCCATGCTGGCGCTGGGCGATGCACTGGCCGTAGCCTTGTCAGAAAAGCGCGGCTTCAAAGAAGAAGATTTTGCGCATCTGCATCCGGGAGGTAAGCTGGGTAAAAAGCTGGCGCGGGTTTCACAGCTCATGCACAGTGGTGATGCGGTACCGCGCGTTTCCCAAACAACCAAGATGGCAGACGTGATTTATGAAATGTCACGCAAGGGGCTGGGCATAACCACGGTGGTAGAAAATAACAAGCTCCTGGGAGTGATCAGTGACGGCGATCTGCGCCGCCTGTTGGAAAAACGCAAAGACGTGCTCAGCCTGACCGCTGGCGATTGTCTCACGGCGGGTCCGAAGACAATTCAGCCCGACGAATTTGCCATGACAGCGCTGAACATCATGGAACAAAGGAAAATCACCTCGCTGGTTGTGACCAGCGCTGACGGAACCGTTGAGGGCATTATTCATCTGCATGATTTATGGGGAACGCAGATGGTATGAAGCAGCAGTTAGTAATTAGAGCGTGTTTCAAAAATACCTCCTGAGTGTAATCCACAGGCAGGCAATATAGAAAAACGCTCGATAGGTGGAGAGTAAGAACTCATGACGAACCAGCAATCGACGAAACTGGCCCAGCCACGAGTTGGTTCGCTCCACG
>DASRDW010000349.1:0-8776 GCA_035652415.1 Candidatus Angelobacter sp.
CCGTTGTGGCCCAGGTGGATGCCAGCATCGGCGGCAAGACTGGGGTCAACTTGCGTGCGGGAAAAAATCTGGTTGGATCATTTCATCAGCCTCGCGCCGTGCTGGTGGATCCGGGCCTCCTGCAAACGCTAAATGATCGTGAATTTCGCTCCGGGCTGTTTGAGTCGCTCAAGTGTGGTGTCATCCGCGATCGTGCGCTGTTTGAGTTTATGCAGCGCCACGCACAAAAGGTCCTGGCGCGCGATCCTAAAGCATTGCAGCGGATTATCACAGATTCTGTTCGCGTAAAGGCCGCTGTGGTCTCAGCCGACGAAAAAGAGTCTGGCCTGCGCCGCATTCTCAATTTCGGGCACACCATTGGCCACGCGCTTGAAGCCGCTACCGGCTATACGCATCTTCTCCACGGAGAAGCCGTGGCCTGGGGCATGATTGCAGCAGCCGCCATTGCCCGCGATGCAGGTTTTTGCCGCGCCGAGACCGCTGAGCAGATTCACGAGTCTGTCCTGGCCTATGGCCCGCTGTCGATTGCGCCGTGGACGATTTATGATGTGCTCGACCGCCTGCAATCAGACAAAAAAACTGTGGCTGGAGCCGTGCATTTCATCCTGCCGCAGAAAATCGGCAAGGTCAAAATCTCAAGCGAAGTTCCAGCGCACGTGGTCCGCGCCGCCGTGGAGATGATAAGAAACTATGCCTGAGCAGGTCCGGACTCCCATATCAAATAAAAGTGATGCAAAACCCGGCGCTGCTTCCAGCGGAGTTGTGGGCACTACGCCCTCCGGGACGACTGATGAGCGCTCCGCCGCCCAGGCTGTGCGCCAGATGTTTGATGAGATTGCACCGCGCTATGACCTAGCCAATCACGTTCTTTCCATGAATATTGACCGGCTTTGGTGGAATCGCACAGCACGCTTTTTTTCACACATTCTTTCGCGCAGTGATGCTCGTGTGCTCGATCTGTGCGCCGGTACCGGTGATTTGTCTGTGGCGCTGCGCGCCGTTGCCGAAAAGAAAAGCAGCGAAGCCGCGATCTACGCTCTTGATTTCTCCCACCAGATGCTGTGTCACGGCCTCAGCAAATACGGCGATAAAAAAATTCAGCCATTGGAAGCCGATGCCTTGCAATTGCCTCTGGCAGACAACAGCTTTGACCTCGTGGTCTCCGCGTTCGGCTTTCGCAATCTGGCCAACTACGATGCCGGGTTGCGCGACATCCTGCGCGTGCTTAAGAACGGCGGCGAGGTTGGAATTCTGGATTTCAGCGAGCCCGGCGGCCTGCTGGGAAAACTCTATGGTTTTTACTTTCGCAGAGTCCTGCCGCGCATTGGCGCGTTGATCTCCGGCGTTCGCGGCCCTTACGAGTACCTTCCCGCATCTGTCCACAAATTCCCAACGCCGCAACAGATGCTTGCGCGCATGGAGGCTGTTGGTTTTAAAGATGCAACTTGGACGCCGTACACCTTCGGGATTGTAGGGTTATATCGGGCTAGAAAGTAGAGCCGCTTTGCGGGTGTGATAAGTGGCAGATAGCTTTTCTGAAATCCCTCACGAAGTGAGGATCCATACCCTCACGTGAATGCCAATCTGATGAACCACTTTGTCGCAGAGGTACTCGCGGGCTTTGGTATCTTTCCCTGAAGCTTGTCGCGGCTATATGGATCCCTCGCTGCGCTTCGGGATTTCAGAAAAACTAACTGCTAATTACGCCGGTGTAAATCGCCATCCCCACCACTGCATCCACGCCCAGGGAATCGAACTCATCCACCTCTGCCTGCGACTTGATGCCACCTGCCACAATCAACCGTTTCCGCGTGAGCGCTGCCAACTTACGTGCGACGCTAACCGGGAAGCCAGTCATTGTGCCCTCACTATCAATATGCGTGTACAGAAACGCGCTGCAATATTGATCGAGAGCGCGGATCATCTCTGTAGGAAGCACGCTCGTCCTTTCCTTCCAGCCTTTGATCGCGACTTTGCCTTGGCGTGAGTCAATGGCGAACGTCAGATGCTCGTTTCCCAGGCTTTTCGCCGCCACTGCGGCCAGCGGGATGTTGATTGCGCCGTCCTTGAGCAGCGCCGATCCAAAGATCACTCGCTTGGCGCCCAGAGCCAAAAGTTCGTGGGCACGCTCAATGCTGCGAATACCGCCGCCGGTCTGGCAGGGAAGCTTTTTGCAAATCATGGCCACTAGATCGCTGTTGTTGCCCTTGCCCATCGCTGCATCGAGGTCAATGAGTTGCACCAGCTGATATGCCGAGAAGCGCTTGATCCAATGATTGAAATCATCAAACTCTAACGCCTTGCGCTCACCTTGCACAAGCTGCACAATCTTGCCGCCCATAAGGTCAATAGACGGGATCAGCACGGCCACCTCATCGGTACGCCAGCGTTGAGCAGCGTCTGTTTGAGCTCAGCGACAGCATGCGTCCCGAAATGAAAAATTGACGCCGCCAGCGCAGCGTCTGCGCGACCGGCAGAGAAGACTTCAATAAAATGCTGTGCACCACCAGCGCCTCCTGAAGCGATCACAGGAATCGAGACTGCACCAGCGACCGCCGCGGTGAGCTCGCAGTCAAAGCCTGCTCCCGTTCCATCACGATCCATCGAAGTCAGCAGAATTTCGCCCGCACCTCGCTCTTCGGCTTCTCGAGCCCAGGCCAGAGCTTTTTTGCCGGTGGCAGTGCGGCCTCCAGCGACAAAAACCTCCGCTGCATTAGCGGTCATATCGCTGCGCCGGGCATCAATGGCGACGATCACCGCCTGCGAGCCAAAGCGATTAGCAATCTCGCCGATAAGATTTGGATTCGCAACCGCAGCCGAGTTAATGCTGATTTTGTCCGCTCCGGCATTGAAAATTTTGCCTGCATCTTCCAGCGTGCGCACGCCTCCGCCAACAGTGAATGGCACAAAGAGTTCCCGTGCCGTGCGTCGGACGGTGTCGACAAGCGTTTTGCGGCCATCAGAGGTTGCGGTGATATCGAGTAGAACGATTTCATCCGCTCCCGCCTGAGCGTGAGCGCGCGCCAGTTCAGCCGGATCGCCGGCATCGCGCAGCTGTTGAAACTGGATGCCCTTGACCACGCGCCCGGCGTCAACGTCCAGGCAGGCGATGATTCTCTTGGCTAGCCGCTCAGAGGGCACAGAAATTCTCCAGAATTTTTAATCCAGTTGTGGCGGATTTTTCCGGATGAAATTGCACGCCGAAAATGTTGGCGTGCTCCACGGCCGCTGTGAATGCGCCACCATAGTGCGTGCACGCTACGGTTCCCACGACCACCGGCGCACGAAAAGAATGCGTGTAGTAGACAAAAGAGCCGCTCTTAATGCCGCTGAGCAAGCGCGAACTGTTATTGATCTCAATTTGATTCCAGCCGACGTGCGGCGACTTGACCGAAGCAGGGAAGCGTGAACACTGTCCAGCAAAGAGCGCTGCGCCGGGTGTTTCCGGCGCCTCAGTGCTGCCTTTAAACAGCCACTGCATGCCCACGCAGATTCCCAGGAATGGCTTGCCGGAAGTAATGCCTTCGATCAGGGAAGCTCCCAAATGCTCATTTAACCGTTGGCAGCGGCTGAAGTGGCCTACTCCGGGCACAACAATCTTTTCCGCTCCGGCAATCACTGCCGGATCGCAAGTCACTTGCGACTCCGCGCCCAGATGCTCCAGCGCTTTCCTGACTGAGCTGATATTGCCAGCGCCATAATCAACAAGGGCGATCATAGAAGTCCCTTGGTGCTGGGCAGCATCTTGGCCAACTGGCGATCACGGGAGCAAGCCACGCGCAAGGCGCGAGCAAAAGCCTTGAACAGCGCTTCAACTTTGTGATGATTGGATCGGCCATAAACAGTCTTGAGATGAACATTGGCCCGCGCGCCACGGGCAAAGCCTTCAAAGAAATCGTCAACCAGCTCAGATTGCAGATCACCCAGCAGGCGCACCTTGACTTGCGTATAGACCACAGCGGCTGCGCGTCCGCTGAAATCTACGGCAGCCAGGCCGAGCGTTTCATCCATCGGCATCAGGAAATATCCGGCGCGCATGATGCCGCGCTTGTTGCCCAGCGCAGTGTTGAAAGCCTCGCCTAGCGCAATTCCAACATCCTCCACCGTGTGGTGCTGATCCACGTCGAGATCGCCAGTGGCCTTCAGCTTCAAATTAAATGCGCCATGGCGAGCGAAAAGCTCCAGCATGTGATCGAGAAACCGGATGCCCGTAGAGACGTCATAACGCCCCTGGCCTTCAATTGTTAGCGCCAGCTCGATATCGGTCTCCGTGGTTGTCCGGCGCAGCTTGGCTTTTCTCATCGCGTTACCTGTTGAGCGGCAGGGATCGTCGACAGCACCTGTTTCAGTTCGACGATCACCCGCTCCATCTCTGCCGGTTTGCCGATGGTGATGCGAACGCAGCCTTCGCAATCCGGACGATCACGCAGAGCAATTCCCCGTGCGCGCAGGCTTTCCAGAATAGCTTTCTTCGGCTCGCCAAAGCGGCATAGGATGAAATTGGCCTGACTGGGCCAGCATTTAAAACCCAACTGTTCTAGTTCGCGCTGCAGCCATTCGCGACCTGTACACACCTGGCTTACATAAGCATTGACAAATTCGCGATCGGCCAGCGCTTCGGTTAGGCACTCCATGGCCAAAGCATTGATGTTGAAAGGTGATGCCATGCGCCGCAGTACAGAGATCTGTTCTTTGTCGCCGGCCATTACGCCCAGGCGCAGCCCGGCCAGCCCATAAGCTTTGGAGAACGTGCGAGCGACGAACAGGTTTGGCAGCTTGCCAATCTGGTCCATCATGGTTTGGCCATAGAAATCAAAATAAGCTTCGTCCAGCAGAATGGCGGCTTCAGGTGCGGCCTCAATTACCTTCATGATGCTTGCTCGCGGCACGGCAAGGCCGGTGGGGTTGTTGGGATTGCAGATCACAACAATTCTGGTTTGCAGTGAGATGGCATCAAGCAGCTTTTGCTCAGGGAAGCTGAACTCCGGTCCAGTGGGCACGCGTATCACTCGGGCGTCCTCAGTCTGAGCAAAGACTTCATACATGGCGAAGGCCGGTGTTACCACTACGATCTCGCTTCCCGGATTTAGATAAGCGCGGCAGAGCAGGTCAATACCTTCATCGGCGCCATTGGTCAGAAAGACCTGTTCCTGCGCGACGCTCAGAAAATCTGCCACCAGCTTTTCTCCCGGCTCGCGCCGGGGATAAAGTGCGAGAGTCTTTGCATCTAGCGATTTCAGCTTGGCCAGCACTCGCGGCGAGCATCCAGTGGTGTTCTCATTCATGTCCAGCCGCAGATTGATCGTGGGACCGCTCAATGGAGAGTGATACTCGCGCATTTCACGGACACATCGGCGCGCTTTAAGCATGGGAACACCTCACTCGAATGGATTCAGCATGGGCTTTTAGCCCTTCAGCTTCTGCCAGCGTCACCACCGCGCTGCCGATGCGATCAAGGCCATCACGCGAGAGTTGCTGGACAGAGATGATCTTCACAAAGTCATGCACGCTCAGTCCGCCACGGAAGCGCGCAACGGCCCCAGTGGGCAAAACATGGTTTGGACCGGCGGCATAGTCGCCTGCGGCTTGCGGAGAATAATCGCCAACAAAGATTGAGCCTGCGTTCGTGATGCGGGGCAGGTCTTCCTCACTCATAGTAATATGTTCGGCGGCGATCCGGTTGGCGAAGTCAAGCGCTTGCTTATGAGATGCGGCAAGCAGGATTGCGCCATTGTTTTTGAGCGAGGTCTGAGCGATTTCATTTGCGGCCCCAGCCAGTTTCACTTCTTGCGCTACGCTCTCCGCCAGCGCTTCGGTTGATGTGATGAAAACGGCGAGCGCATCTGGATCATGCTCGGCCTGGGCGACCAGATCGGCGGCGATAAAACGGGCGTAGCCGCGCTCGCTCACGATGGCCACCTCTGTGGGGCCAGCGAGGAAGTCGATTCCGCAATCAAATGCGATGAGCTTTTTAGCGGCGGTCACAAATAAATTTCCCGGGCCAACAATTTTATCTACTTTTGGGATAGACGCGGTTCCATATGCCAGTGCAGCTACAGCTTGCGCGCCGCCAACCCGATAGAACTCTTTCACACCAAGAAAGTATGCAGTGGCCAGAGTCTCTGCGGCAGGACGCGGTGAGAGCACGCGAATCTGCTGAACTCCAGCTACCTGCGCGGGGATCACCGTCATCAGCATGGTGGAAGGCAAGGGATAGCGTCCACCGGGCACATAACAGCCCACCGATTGCAGCGGCCGCACCACCTGGCCAACCTGAATTCCCGGAGATACCGCATTGCGCCATGGCTGCGGCATCTGCCATTCACAATACTGGCGAATATTCGCCGCCGCAGTCTTTAGCGCCAGCTTGAAATTTTTTGTAACTGAATTCCACGCTGCTTCAAATTCAGCATCAGGCACTCGCAGCGCCTGCTTGTTCTTAAGTCCGTCCCACTTCACGGCGTGGCGTCGCAAAGCAGGATCACCGTTCTTGCGGACATCGGTCACAATCCGGTGGACCTGCTTTTCCACTTTGGCCAGGTTGGTTGCACCGCGCTGTTCCAGAGCACGCACCCTGGCTTCTGCGGCACGTCCGCGCAACACGCGCATCATTACAGCACCACCTTGTTCAGCGGATATTCAACAATGCCTTCTGCCTTCGCGGCTTTCAATTGCGGCATAATTTTCCACGCTGTGGTTTCTTCAATAATGGTGTTCACGGCCAACCATTCACTATCACTCAGGGTTGAAATAGTGGGCTTTTGCAGCGCAGGCAGCACAGCCAGAACTCCCGGCAAATCTTCTTTGCGGACGTTCAGCATCAGGCCCACGCGCCCTTGGGCGTAGATTGCTCCACAGAGCATTAAAGCGAGGTTTTGGATCTTGCGGCGTTTTTGCTCATCGGCCCATGCCTTTTTGTTGGCGATGAGCTGCGTGCTCGACTCCATGACGGTTTCAATGATACGCAGGCGGTTGGCCCGCAGTGAACTCCCGGTTTCCGTAATCTCAACAATGGCGTCAGCCAGCATTGGCGGCTTGATTTCCGTTGCACCCCAGGAAAACTCCACCTTCACCGGAACATTGCGTGCAGCAAAATAATTTTTTGTTACGTTCACCAGCTCCGTGGCAATGATTTTCCCAGCCAGGTCTTCTGCTCTCTGGAACGCCGAGTCTTCCGGCACAGCCAGCACCCATCGCACCTTGCCCAGGCTCTGCTTGGCATAGACAAGCTCCGCTGCGGTCTCCAGTTGCAGCCCGCTTTCTACAACCCAGTCTTTGCCGGTGAGGCCGCAGTCAAGCGCGCCGTGATCAACGTAACGCGCCATTTCCTGGGCGCGAATCAGCATGCACTCGATCTCAGGGTCGTCCGTTCCGGCAAAATAGGAGCGGCTGCTGGTATACACATTCAGGCCGGCACGCTTGAACAGCGCAATGGTTGAGTCCTGCAGGCTTCCTTTGGGTATTCCCACGCGCAGCTTCATAGTTGCGCCTCCGCTTTGGCAATTGCCAGCGGCTCAGTAAAGCAGGATTTTGTGCCGGTGTGGCAGACCAGGCCGTCTCCTTCCACAAAGACGCGAAACAGAACCGTGTCGCGGTCGCAATCAGTCAGTGCGGAGATTACACGCAGGCGATTGCCGGATGTTTCTCCCTTCATCCACAGCTTCTGACGCGTGCGGGAATAGAAAGTTACGTAGCCGGTTTCCACCGTACGGGCGTAGGCCTCAGGATTCATAAAGCCCACCATCAGCACTTCGCCAGTGGAATCTTCCTGCACGATGGCCGGCGCCAGGCCATCCATTTTGTCAAAGTCTATTTTCATGTCGCTTCGCTCCAAACCGCTTACGCGATCTTTATTTTCTGTCGCTCGCTCCAACCCGCTTCCACATTTTTCTAGAGCTGGAGATTGTTCTGCCTTGCATCCAGCCGCTCGGCATGTCCGGGCCTCGCGGCTTGTGATTTCAAAGTACAAATAAAAAGCCCGCCGGTTTATCGGCGGGCCTTAAATCCTATGATTGCTCTGTACTTAGCTCCTATAGGCCTCCGCCGACACTATTGCCTGCATGGTGGTGATGATGGCGATGGCTTAGGATTGAGGAAATCATTACGGGTTTTATGCTAGCCAAGCCAAGGGAAGGTGTCAATCAGAAAAGCAGAAAGTTTTTGCATCTGGAGTTCTGTTTTGAACACTTAATCGTTATAGCCTTGGACGCGGCGTCCTTCCAAAATGTGCCGGATAGATTTTATGAGATCGGCAGGCGAATCGCTCAAAACAAAGTCTGCGCCCGGAATTTCCGGCGAATGAAAGCACATTTCCAAAATTGGCAGGCCAGGGAAGTATTGGTTGATGGCGCGGGCAATTTTCCGCTTTTCTGCTCCTCGAAATCCGTGACCGATCAGCGCAAGGTCCACTTTTTCAATCTGCGCCAGCATCTCCACTTCCTCCAGGGTCAGTGCTGAGCAAACAGTGTGCCCCTGTCGCTCCAGCAACAGTTGGCGGGTTGTTTTCAGAGCCTCGCTGGAAGCCACTGAGAGGATTTTGGCCATGAGTTCCTAAACAACTTTGTGTGATGTTGGCGGGATTATATCTCAGAAGCATGATTTGACAAGTGAACGCCAATTTCTGTTATTGAATTTAAAAATTATCGGCATGTTACCAATCCATGAGACGGCAGTTGGTCTGTGGTGCATATGTGCGGCAGTAGTATCAATGATGCAAATTCCCAAATCTTACCTGGGGAAGTTAGTTAGCGCAGAGGGATTGAGTTTCGCTGATGGG
>DASRDW010000350.1:0-20209 GCA_035652415.1 Candidatus Angelobacter sp.
CGCGAAGTCCACTGCATTCCCTACAATGGTGGTGTGGTAGGTGCGGTAATCGCCTCCGACAAAAAGATAATTCTTTGCATCCGCCCAACTGCCATGAAACGACTGGCAGCGCTCGTCTATACCAAAACTTGAAGCGAGCGACCAGTTTGGAGGAACCCTCGACCAGTCAAAGCGCACATCAACAGTCTTGAACAAATCGAGTTTTGGGCCAACCAGCGAAGCGGGACCGACGATGTGAAAGTATTCAGGCGACAAATCAGAACGGAACCTGGTAGAGGCGTTTAACGAGCCGCTCCAGTCCTTGATCAGAACGTAAGAGATCCTGACCACACTGTTGGGCGGAAACAGCAGTTGCTTAATGGTTGGCGATTTCGTATCGCTGATTGCGGTTTGCGCGGAGAGCGCTGTGAGTTTAGTAATCGACTTCTGTAAATCTTTTTCGCCTGCCCATTTTGATGGCAGCTCGATCTTTGCCTTGCCAGATTTGCCGCCTTTGAACTCAAGCGTGACGTGAAGGCTCATCTTGTCTTGCGCCACAATTGGCTCAAACGCATAGTTCATGACGTTGGAAGAAGAAGGGACAGGAAAGTTGCACTGCCCGAACGCCAATGCGCTATTGAGCACGAATAGGCATACCAGGATGATGTTGCGTTGGTTCATAGATACGTAATCACAGCACATTGTGCGGGAATCATCACGCCTTTACTTTCAGCTGCTTCTCGCAACCACTTTACCAGCGTAACAACTCAAGAACGAGTACAGCAGAAAAGCTTGCGAGAAATCAGCTTAACGCTGAGTTGATGGCAAAATGATTGAGAATTCTGCAAGGCTATCTGCGGCTTCTGCTAATTTCCCGTGGAAATTTGATGGACAATTTTTCCATGCGCGACGAACCAGCCCAGCACTCGCTGCTCAAACTCCTGATGTGCAGCAGACCAGGCCATTGTGTGGCCGGCATGTGGAACCAGCCAAAGCTGCACATGGTTAGGAGCGGCAGCGGCGATGAGTTGCGAGTGATGCGGAGAGATACTCCGGTCGTTCTCGCCATGAATTAATAGAACAGGTACGGAGGAGTGCTTTACGGCTTCCAACGGATTCGGCTGGAGCAGATCAACGCCATAACGCAGCCGTGCATATAACTCTGCTGACCAGATGGCTGGCCTTCCCACCGTCTTGCCGAACCAGGGCTGCAAATGCAGCGGCCCGGAGATTCGTTCAAAACTCATTTCCCGAGCCGTAGAGAAAGGGCTTTCCACGGCGACAGAACAATAGCGCTGCTCCGCCGCCAGCGACTGCAACATCAGCGCTGCGCCATAGGATTCTCCAAATCCATAAACACACTGCGGCGGATCGTGCTCATACATCCATGAGACCCAGCGGTGAATGTCGTCTGATTCCTTTATGCCGTAAGTAGCCAGTTGGCCGCCGCTTTCGCCGTGGCCGCGAACATCCGGCAGGAGAACGGCATATCCGTGTGCCAGAAAGAGCTTGCCGTACCCGGCTACGCCTTCACGATTGTCAGTAATGCCGTGAAGAAGAATGACTGAAGATCCGTTAAACGTATGGGGATGGACATACCACGCTTTGAGCACCGCGCCATCTGCGGCCTGAATGCTTACGTCTTGAAGCTCAGCCTGAAATTGATTTTGCACCGCTGCGGCAATTGCATGCTTGTGACGCAACGGAAGACGGCGGAGCTTCAAAGAGGCATCGGCAATCACCACTCCGGCCACTATGGCAAGCGCCAGATACAAAGAGACGGCTGCGAGCAAGAATCTCCATATCAGGCGCATTGAAGATGCTGATAGTCGACGGTGGGGAGCTTTCATGGGCTTGGCTGGTCTGCTATTACAACCCTCATCAATCATAAAGACGCAGGAGGGCCCACGAAAATTACAGCATTCTCAAAATAAACGCGCACATCATGGCCTTCGATCCGCGCAGGTTAAGGATGCAGGCTGAAGTTCAGCGTGCTGGTTAACCCGGTGTTGACCGTCGCTGAACTGCTCGCCGCAGCATAGCCGGTTGCGGAAACGCTCACCGTATAACTTCCTATTGAAGTCCAGCTTGTGTTGTATGCACCGCTGCCATCTGTGGCTACGGATTTACTCAACCGCAGATTGCCGCCGGTGAAGGTAACGGTAGCGCCAGCAACCGGAGCACCGCCGCTGTTGAGCACATGCCCGCTGATTCGGCCTGCGGTCGATACAAAAATTTTGGTTGGGCTTGGTTCTGCGGTTGTGTTGGGCGTTGAGGTGCCAAAACGAGCGTCACTCAGCCAGCCGGTTTTTCCGGCTGTAATGGCCAGCGATTTGCGAGCATTCGCCGGGATGGAAAAATTACCAGCGGCATCAGTTACGGCAGAGCCGCCGCTGTAAGCTACGGTCACACCTGTCGCCGGAGAACAATCCAGTGCGCTCTTGACCTTGCCGGAGATCGTGCCCGGCGCAGTAGAAATCCCCGGATTGTGATAAGGCACAACAAACTGGTTGTGATCGTCAGTGAGAAAGGAATCAAGAAAAGGCGAATAGGTGCTCACGCTCACACGGTTCAATGACGGAGAAATCCTGATCAGGCGCAGATAGCCATTGCCGCCGGAAGGGTAAGACTGGTAGTCAGAAAGAATCTGGTTTACCAGGTTGCCGCTGGCGCCCAGGTCCATGCGGCGGCCGGTGCCGTCTCCCTCCACCACGTGGCCGCTCAAAACCAGATGAATGTTGGGATACTTGCGCACCAGTTTCCACCACATATCTTCCCCGTTATTATCCTGCCCCACGCCGAAGCTGGCCGCGCTGTTTTCATCACATTGCGAGATGCGCGTGTTGTCTGCATAGGTAAACATGTGGGTCACAATAATGACGTCTTTATCCTGGTTGGCTTTGATGATGCCATCAGCCCAGGACAGAGCGGAGTCGCGGGCTGCAAACTCAAGCACCACGATCAGGTAACTACGGTTGTTGACTGTAATCACGCCATAAAAATTTTCATTGCTGCCGGCAGGAAAGCTGCCGCGATACCAGCTTGCTCCGGCGTAATAGGCAGGACCGAAAAATGAATTGAAATTCTGGGTTGATGCGGTTCGTCCTGCGGGATTGTTTTTATCGTAATCGTGATTGCCAAGCGCGATCATGTAAGGCACTTTGCCCGCGATCAAACGATAAGCCGCCGCGGCGTTCTGCCACTGTGTGAGTTCGCCTCCGCCATCCACAATATCGCCCAACCCGGCCACCAGTTGTATGTTCTGGTCCTGAACGTGATCGGCAATCCATTGTGTTTCTGCGGCAAAGATCTGCGGATACGTGGAAGAGTAAAACTGCGTATCCGGCAGCGCGACAATGGTGAACTCATCCGCTGGCGTGGGAGAAGGCGTAGGCGTCTGCGCCCAGATAGCGCTGCATGAAACCAATAGCAGAATAGAAACGACGAGCGATCGAAAATTTTCCGGAAGCATGGCTGGAGAGTATCCGCGGAATTTAGTACCGGCAATAAGGCGTTTTGCGGCTGAGTGATCTAAGGCTTTTGCCTTTTTTGAGGGAAACGACCTTAGATGTTATGTGAAATTTTTATGAAAGAGCTGGCATCCGGTGACCCGTAATACGTCGAGAAGACTCGCAAGTTCCTGGAAGCAACTTCCAAACCGCGATCGGCATTTCATTCTTGTCTAGACGCTTGGCAGAAATCGCCGCTACTTCCCTGCATATGCCTGCGCAGTTTTTTCTGCAATCACCTTCGTGTGGCTGGGATCGATGACCTTCATATTCTCCCAGTCATAGGCGAACTCTTTCCCGCACTTCAGGCAGACAAAATAAGTTCCAGTGATGGACGCAACTCCAGAACGCAGCGTGCCAGGACGGCAGGTAATAAGCGGAGTGCACTTCTTATGGCGGCAGGCAAAGATTTTGGACCAGGCCAGTTCTAACAATTCAATCACAAAACACCTCTCTCGATTGGGGGACCTTCGGAGGGCTGAAGCAATCAATCCTCACTGCGTGCCGAAAAATGTGATGGAAATGCCCTGGCCTGATCATGTGCCGCATTTCTTAGGCAGTGATTAGACGGTGGTTAAAAAAGCTAATTCGTTATTTTGCATGGCGAGGAAGGAAAGAAGCTCGGTGCTTTTTGGATAGCGTTGAGTGAGTGCGAAGGGGGGAGGGTAGAGAAATTATCGCTAAAAATATATAAGGGGGATACGGCTTCCGGGTCCATATCCCCCTATTAGCAGTCGACGGATGAGCCTGCTTCTGTACTAATAGAGTCAGAAGTAGGCCTGAAAATATAGACTTTGTTAAAAAAATTTCACAAGCTATCGATTTTCATATAAGTCTTTTTAATTGAGCAATATACATACCAACCAATCACATCCCTTTCTGGTTTTTGGGCTGGTCGGTCTAAAATGGGCCATGCCGTTTTCCACATTTCATGGCAATTCGGGGGTTGTTCACCGGCTGCGCGAGGCCCTGGCGCGAGACCGCTTTCCCCATGCGGTGATCCTGGCCGGGCCGCAAGGCGCAGGAAAGTACACACTGGCGCTGATGCTGGCACGGGCCATGAACTGCCTGAAATCGACACAGACGGACGGCCCGCCTGACTTTTGCGGCGTGTGCAGCAATTGCCGGCGTATCGGCGAAGCAGAAGATCTGGACGCGCGCTTTGCCGAGGCCGTGGAGGCCCGCGAGGGACTGCGCGAAACGGACAAACGCGAGACGCGAATCCTGGTGCAAACGCACCCGGACGTGATGGTGGTGCCGCCTGATCCGCCGCAGATGATGATTAAAGTGGACCAGGTGCGGCAGGTGATCCAGACCTCACATTTCAAGCCGCAGGAGGCGCGCAGGCGGATTTTCATCTTCTCAGATTCGGCATTCATGAAAGAAGCGGCCAATGCGCTCTTGAAAGTGCTGGAAGAGCCGCCCGAGTTTGCAAATATTTTCCTATTAGCACGAAATCCGGGGGAGTTGTTGTCGACGATCCGCTCGCGATGCGTCACATTCACGCTTGCGGCGCTGCCACCGGCAGAGATTGAAAGCTTTCTGACCCAGGACAAACCAGAGTGGAACGCGCGCCAGCGCCAACTTGCAGCGCGATTGAGCGGCGGCGGAATTGGTCGAGCCAGAACCCTGGAACTGGAAGAATATGTGGCTGTTCGCAAAGACGCTCTGGCGCTGCTGGTTACAGCGGTGCGTTCAGCCGAACATTCTGATCTTTTCCGCACCACAGAAACCTATCGTGCTGGCGGCGAGGGCAAAGAAAAGACTGATCGCCTGCTGGCTGCGGTTTATAGCCTGCTGAAAGACCTGCTGGCGCTGATTTCCGGCACGCCGGAGCTGGTGCGCAACACTGACATTGCAGCGGAGTTGAAATCGCTGGCTGGCAATGTAAATTTTGAGTGGATCACCCGCGCCACACGACAATTGGGGCAGGTGCAAAGCGGCATGCGCCGTAACGTATTGCGTTCGCTGTCATTGGATGCTTTTGCGTTGGCAATGGAACATTAAGAAACCATAAAGATGTCGTAAATCGGCGTGCTGATCGCGCTGCAGGTTGTTGGCCTTCCAGACAATTGAAAAGCCGAAGCGCGCTGTGATACGGTTACAGTCAACATCCGCACTGAATTCTCAGTCATATTTTGGGTTCAGCTCGGCTAGCCCGAGTCGGTGTTTCCTGCCGATGCAGTCTTTAAAAAAAGCGGGACAGAAACGATGAAGGAAATGGATTCAACCGCTGCTCGCCAGGCTCCTGAGCGGACCCACGAAGAATTTGTAAGCCGTAAGCTGATTCGGCCATCGCTGAGCACGCCTGCGCCTCGCACGGAACCGGTCTCTGAGCGCCGTGAACGACTGGAGCGCACAGACCGCATGCCCTCCAACGGCCCGCGCCGCAATGCCCCGCCGGAACAGACCCACGCGGAAAACTACTACTACCAGAAGCAGATCCAGAGCAAAACGCCGGTGGTGGTGGTATTGAAAGATGGCGAAGAGGTGCAGGGATTCATTGAGTGGTATGACCGCAACTGCATCAAGCTGAATCGCGGCGGCTCACCGCATCTGCTCATCTATAAGCCGTCGATTCGCTATATCTACAAAGCCGGCGAAGCGACGAACCCTTAAGGGTTCCTTTCTCAGCATTCGTGCATTGCAAATCCATATCGGCGATAATTTGCCGGTATGGCTGATGCGATTGACACTTTGTTAAGCCGCGCTCGCGGCGCACGATTTGAGAATCCCAATGATGCCAAGCAAGATCTCGTTGAAGCCGTTGCGCTGGCTCGAACGTCAAAAGATCCGTTGCAACTGGCCCAGACCCTGACCGCGTTGGGTCAGATTGAGCGCGACCTGCACCGCCCGGACGAAGCGCTTCATCACTATGAAGAGGCTGCGGCCGTCTATCGCTCGGCTGATCATCGCTTGGCAGATTATCGCGCGGCTGATGTTCCGCTGAAACTGGCCCACACCGTCCGCCATATTGGCGATATTCATCGGCATGAAGGCCGGATGGAGTCAGCCGGAGCTTGTTATCAAGAGGCGCTGGCAATCTATCGCGCACACCCGAAAACGCCGCCACTGGATCTGGCCAATGCTCTTCGAGGTTTCGCCTTGCTAAAAGAGGCGGTTGGCGATACGCAGACTGCCAAGTCACTCTGGGAAGAAGCAGGCAAGCTATATGCCAGCGTGAATGTTGAGGCAGGCGTGGCGGAGAGCAAGCGGCGGCTGGCGCAGCTAAAAGCATAAAGCGAATGACTTTCGGAACGGTTGGAGTCCCGACCAATCCCTTCCCGCTTAGTGGCTTTTCAGCATCTATTCAGAGGTGAATGGCACGCGCCAGGGAGGCCATGAATGGATAGCCAGTCGATCAAGGAAGTATTCAAAGAACTGTATTCACATTTGGAAAGGCTGGAAACCCAGAACACGGCCATCCTGCTGTTCCTGAAAGAGAAGAAGCGGGTCACCGACAAGCAGCTTGCACCCTATCTGGAGCAGGCCGGCAACGCCGCCAACGTGAAGTGGCGCGCCGAGCGGGTGAGGATGGAGTTTCTTCTGACGCGGACAGATGCGTTAACCGGGTCATCCGAGGAAACTGAAAACGAAAGCTCCGCGTCGCCAGAGATTGAGCGGAATATATCGGACAAAGAAGAGCAGGAGCAGACGGCACAAGCCAGCGGCCAAGATCAACCGGATCAAGAGCATCAGGATTCCAGCCGTCCTGCAGAGGTGCAAGCGGAATCGGCACCTGAGTCAGGAGACGAAAAGGAAGAGGGCGATCAGAAAGTGGCGTAACATCCGGCTTGATCGTTAACGCGAAGCAGCTCTGCGGCGGCGTTTGGGTGGGAGAGGAATCAGCGGGGCTGTGAGTTTTTCATACAGGGCAAATAGATATTCGACGCGCTGACGGTCATTGTCAAAAGGTTGAGGACGGTAACAGAGTTCCACTGCACGGTCAAGCTGGGCATGGGCCTTCACCAGATTGGGCGGCATGGAAAGAGGATCATAGAGATCAGCCAACGATGAATTCGGATGCCACTTGCGTGCTTCCAGCACGGCCTGGGCGGCAGATTCGACGGCGGCGCGTTGTTTGTCAGTGGGAGATTCGGGCCAAGGAAAGTTGTTGTAAACGAGTTTGTTGGAATAGCGATAACGAGATTCAAGCCGCCCGCAAACTTGGCGCATCCAAGCCATATGCATCGAGGAAGAGATTACTCCAAAGTGAAAGAGGCTTGCGTCAGGTATTGCTGTGCAGCTATCGGCAATAATGTTCTCGGGAGAGAAGTAACCTAAAGGAACATATTTTCGATTTTCTGATGAATGCCGTGGGACAAGAATATATTCGTGCTTAGGCTGCCGTATCTGATCAAATAAAGCTGGACGATCGGCTCGGCGGCGGGTTGACTCTTTCCTGCTCTGCAACCGAAATTCACGAACTGATTCAACTCGTTTTCTAACTCCAGGGTTTTCCCGGATGACTGAGGGCGGAGCATCTACGAGCCACATTACCCAGCGTTTCTGATTATTCAGATATTCATCAGCTGATAGAAAACGGCGTATATATTTACCTACGGTTCGATTCTCATTTAGGAAGTCTTGTTTGTCCTCATCTTCGATAATCAAAAAGCCTCCATCTGCAGGCTTGTTGCCGTTCACTATTTCTGGCACAGAACAAAGAGCTTCCCTCCGAATAGGAAGCGCAATATCTGCACCTTCGATTAGGTAGGGACTGATATTACGAACCGAAGTCACCGTCGGGTTAACGGAATCGTAGTCGTAGAGGAGCTTGTTGGCTGCATCAAAAGCACCAAAGCCGATGATAACGACGTGTACATGTGCTTTACCCCGAGCTTTCGCTCTCCCATTGAAATGTTCGGTGAGCAAATTGGATTTTGATCTGATGATTTTGAAATAATTCTTTCCACAGTATTCCTACCTGTTCACCTTGGCAAATGGAATTCGTGGAAACGAAGCCGACGCGTATATGGGTTCCATTGATATATTGAGCTGCCTTCAGATACCAGCCCGTAACATAGTCCAGGAAGCCTGCACCATCGATATTCCTCCATACCTCTTGCATGTCCTGTTCTTGGCCAGCCGTCATTAGGTGTTTGCCAACAAACGGGGGATTGCCTAGCACATAGTTACATCTCTCCGGCGGTAGAACAGACTTCCAATCAAGGCGCAGAGCGTTGCCGTGCACAATGGTCGGGGATTTTCTCAGAGGCAGGCGGACGAAATACTGGCCAAACTCCTCTGATAGCCGATTATTCATCTGATGGTCCATCAGCCACATGGCGACTTCCGCGATGCGCGCGGGCCACTCGCTGATCTCGATTCCGTAGAATTGGTCCACGTCCACCAGGGAGAGACGCTCAATGGTAAGCTCCTGCTCGGTGCTGCCTTTGAAAAGTTCCTTTAACAACTCGATTTCCAGCAGGCGCAACTCGCGATAAGTGATAACAAGAAAATTACCGCAACCGCAGGCAGGATCGAGAAAGCGCAACTTTGACAACTTGTCATGCAAGCGGCGCAGTTCCGCCTTGCTACTTTTTGCGCGTTCAAATTCTGCGCGAAGGTCATCGAGAAAGAGCGAGCGAATTACCTTGAGAATATCGCGCTCATTGGTGTAGTGGCCCCCGATCTGGCGGCGCTCACGCGACTCCATGACAGCTTGAAAGAGAGAGCCGAAGATGGCAGGAGAGATGCGCGACCAGTCAAAGGTGGTGCAGTAGAGCAGGGCCACGCGCATCTGGAGATTGAAGTCAGCAAAATCCAGCTTTTCCGCAAATAGATCACCATTCACATAGCGAAATTCGGCGAGGGTTTCGTCAAGGTTCTTCTGCCGCTTTTCCGGCGGTGTATTGAGCACGTCAAAGAGACGGGCCAGATGCATGCCAAGATCGGAGCCGTCTTCCGCCGTACGATTTTCGAGATACAGGTGAAAGGCTTCACGCTCAAAGATGCCGGTATCTTCAGCAAACAGGCAGAAGAGAATACGGACAAGAAAGCGTTCGAGCTGATGGCCGGAATAACCGCCCTGTTCAAGAGCGTCATGCAGGCGGCCCATGATCTGGACGGCCTCAATGTTGATGGGGTCCTGCTCTTCAAACTTGTGCTGCTGGTAGCCAGGAATGAAGGCAAAGCTGTGAATGTGCTTGTGAAAGTCAGCCAGCGGAAACTCGACGGTGTGGACGCGATTGGAATCGAGAAGCGGCAGAGGCCGCTGGTCGTCCGGTTCGAGATCATGCAAGGCGATGCGGGCAAAGTCAGAGACGATTACGTAGCGCGGAATCTCATTGTGGCGGCCTTCGCGGGCGAGATCCTGAATATAACGAAAAGCCTGCGACTCAGCCTTGCCGAGGTCTTTGCCGAGACTCTTGTGTTCAACCAAGAGCATGCGCGGCCAGAAAAGATCGATATACCCGTATTGGCCGGTGATGCCCCGGACAGGGTCTTCAAAGCTGGCGACAGTACGACGGCGGATGCCGAAGACATTAAAAAACTCATTCCAGTAGGTTTGCTTTTCAGCTTGTTCGCTCTTTTCACCCGCCCACTCTTTGGAGAAAGCAATAGCGCGGTGGCGAATCTCGTTCCAGGACAGAGGCATGAGGGAATCATAGCAAGTGCATGGTGGAAATCCCGGTGTTAATGCAGTTTCCCCACGACTCTCAGGTATTTTTTAGGCGCTTCGCTGCGTCACCCCAGCAAGCCAAAATCGGGGCTTGGCTGGGGGCCCCCGGACGCGCTGCGCGCCGGCCTTCGGCGAGCGGAAGAATTTTTTCTTTTGCTTACCCGGCATTTACGCCTCGGTTCGCAATGCTCGCCTCGGCGACATACCGGGCTATTTTCAGCCGTCCCGCCAGTGGCGGGACTTAGAGTTTGGTTCCCGATACGCTCTCGCGGCCTAAATGCACCTTCACGTGCAGGATAGACTTTTGTCTATTGACAACCATTTAGTTTTATGTCACCATTTAAAAGTATGACCGGGAGCGGCGCCGGTGGGGAAGCTTCCAAAACAGCCAGCAACTTTTGTCGAGGTCCGCGAGTGGGGTGGAGTTCCCAGGGTCGCCTGCCCGACAAACTGAGCAGCAAGCAACACGCTAGCAACTAGCCTTTGCTGCTTTACCCTGCGTAGACGTGTATGCCAAGACCAGCACTTAGCTCTTAGTAGTTAGTTCTTAGCAAACCCAATCCAAAGAACCCAAAGCCACCACATCAGGCCACCTGTGGGTGGCTTTTTTTATTTCACAAAAACCAGCTATTCGTTATTGGCTCTTAGCCAAGAGCCTTTGGCGCCGCCAGCGTTCAGCACTCGGCCACACATCAGCTAAATAACTGAAAAATCAAATCTTGAGGCCGCCTTAACCGGTGGCTTTTTTATTTCTACATCGCCCATTCACACGCAAAAACGGCGTGCGGATGGGAATCCTCATGGAGCTAAAAAATGACACGACAGGAAATCATTGCAGCGATCCTTGCATGCAAAGAGAAACTGGGCCATGTGCCCACACGGACAGAGTTGGCGAAGCACGGCAACGTGAGACGAGAGCAGCTCAGAGAGAAATTTGGTTCTTATACAGAAGCACTGCGCGAGTGCAACCTGGAGAAACCAGGCCCCAGAGAGGTGAAACTGGAAGCGCTGTTTCTGGACTGGGCCAACATTGCGCGCACGCTCAAGAAGCTGCCAACGTCATTTGAATATGAACGGCTGAGCCAGTTCAGCCAGAAGCCGCTGATCCGGAAATTTGGCTGCTGGAGCGATGCCCCGGCAGGGCTGAAACGCTGGGCGGAAGAAAATGGCGAAGCCGCCGGGTGGGAAGACGTCCTAAAGCTGGTCAAGGAAAAGGAGATTTTGAGGAAGCGAGCCCGGCAGGGAAAGTTTATCCCCCCGGTGGGCAGACCGGTGTTGCCGGACCGGGCGACTTATGGAGCGCTGTTTTATCCTTGCGCGCTGCTGTGCGAGCCAACGAATGAAGCCGGAGTATTTTTCCTGTTTGCGGCGATGGCCGAAGATCTGGGGTTTGCGGTGCTGCACGTGCAAGCGGAGTTTCCTGATTGCGAAGCGCTGCGGGCGGTTGGAGCAAGCCGGGTGCAGCGGGTGAGGATTGAGTTTGAATTCCAGAGCCGGAACTTTGAACGGCACGGGCATGATCCGAAGGGCTGCGATTTGATTGTGTGCTGGGAACATAACTGGCTGGACTGTCCGCTGGAAGTGCTGGTGTTGAAAGACGTGATCAGCAAACGGCAAGCAGACCAAGAGCTGTAACCACAGAGGACACAGACGAACACGGAGGAAAAGAATCGAGCGATCATGACGGGAGGCACTATAGAGGCGCACGAGACAAGTGTCAGGGCACGACTTGAGCGTTTAGCCCGAAGCGCGCAGCAAGTCGAGGGCTGCGGAGTCGTGCCGTAAAGTTGTTATGAAATTCCTGGGCTTTAGCCCCTGAACATGGCGAAACCTTCACGCAATACGAACCCGAAAGATATTGAGACAGGCCGCCGGACTTTCTTCATCAGCTCCCATGCGGTTGGGCACCCGCTGCAAACCGAGCGGATGGCGAATCTCTTGATTGACGTGCTTCGGGATTATGTGAAGGCAAAGAAATTCGTGGTGAATGATTTTGTTGTGATGCCGGACCATATTCATCTGATGGTCACACTCGATGAGACCATAACGGTGGAGAGGGCGGCACAGTTGGTTAAGGGAAATTTTTCATATCGGGCAAAGAAGGAACTCGGGTTTCAACGCGAGATCTGGCAACCCGGATTCTCAGATGAGCGGATTTGGGCCGCGAAAGTTTCCTGAAGCACCGGAAATATATTGATGAGAATCCTGTGAAAGCGGGCTTGGCGAAAACGGCGGAAGAGTATCCGTATTGCTCGGCGTATTTTCGGAAGAAGAAGAACAGGGGCTAAAGCCCATTTCTTAAGGACTCTTTACGGCACGACTCCGCAGGCCTCGCTCTTCCGCTTCGCGGAATCGCTACGGCCTAAGCGCTCAAGTCGTGCCCTGACACTTGTCTCGTCGATTCAAAGTTAATTCGGACCCAAAGTCGTTGCCCGCCCAAGAACGCGCAAGAACGACGCGCGCCATCCCAGATTGCGCAGAAGCGGCACAATCCGAGAGCCCGTTAAGTTTGGCTTATGCGATACCTTTCGTGATCCACTGCTGATTCCTGGGTAGGATTCGGTGAGCATGGGCCTTGAACTGGCAACGCTGGAGGTTTGTTCAGAGCCGAAAGATCTAGCAAGGTTGGCGTCCTCAGCGATAGAATCCCCGAATGGCCAAAGCTCATTTATGGATCATTGCGATAATTATTTCGCTCAGTGCATGTCTCCCTGGCTCCGCGCAAAACGAGGAACCGCAGCCAACCCCATCGCCGTCGCCTGCGGTAACAGCCTCGCCTGCCAACCCGGGAGATTCAACCGGGCTCATCGTCATAAAAGCTCCTAAACCAAGCTATCCCATAGACGCGGAACGGAACGGCGTGCAAGGAAAAGTCTGGATTCACTTAATCATTTCTGAAACTGGCGATGTCGAGAGCGCGGATATCCTCAGCGGAGATCCGGACTTGGCCCGAGCTGCGCTGGAAGCGATGAAGAAGTGGAAGTTCAAGCCTTACATCCGCAATGGGAAACCGGTGAAAGTAAATACCAAGATGCCCTTTGACTTTGCTTTTGCGAACAAAATTACCGACGCCACTGCCGCGCCGGATTCATCCGCAAATACATTGCGATCATCAGCTGGGGCGGCCGGCACGTCCGGTGGCGAGTCCAGCGGAAGTCTTCCACAAAAACTCAGAGTTTCTTCACGCGTAGTGGAAGGTCTTAAGCTGCATGTGGTCAACCCGGTATATCCACTAGAAGCGCGAATTCGCCACATTCAGGGCGATGTTTTACTACAGGCCACGATAGGCAAAGATGGACTCATCCACGATCTCAGAGCGGTTTCAGGTGACCCACTCTTGGTAGTAGCCGCTAAGGGCGCCGTGGAACAATGGCGTTACCGGCCTTACCTGCTAAAGGGCGAGCCGGTTGAGGTGGAAACTACCATCAAAGTTCAATTCCACCTGTGAGTTGCAGCAGCAACGCACAAGTACCCCGATGCTTCGTCTGTCTAAAGCCCGCGATCCGCAAGCGAATCGCTAGACGCTGATACTCTGTAGTGGGTTCGCTGAACCCACTACAACTTCGGCAGCACGATTCCGGTCTGCTTCTGGTATTTGCCGGATTTGTCTCTGTAGCTGATTTCGCAGGGTTCATCGCCCTGGAAGAAGAGAATCTGGCACAGGCCTTCATTGGAATAAATTTTGGCCGGCAGAGGCGTGCTGTTGGAGATCTCAAGCGTAACAAAGCCTTCCCACTCCGGCTCAAAGGGCGTCACGTTGACGATGATCCCGCAGCGGGCGTAGGTCGATTTGCCGACGCAGATGGTCAGGACGTCGCGGGGAATCTTGAAGTACTCGACAGACCGCGCCAGAGCGAAGGAGTTAGGCGGGATGAGAACGGAAGGCGCCTGCACGCTGACAAAAGATCGCTCATCGAAGTTCTTGGGATCGACAATGGCGGAGTTGACGTTGGTAAAGATCTTGAATTCATCGGCCACGCGGAGATCGTAACCGTAAGAGGAGACGCCGTAAGAGATTACGCCTTCACGCACCTGGCGGTCATTGAATGGATTGATCATTCCGTGCTCTTGCGCCATGCGGCGGATCCAGCGGTCACTTTTAATTGCCATTTTTGGTAGTGGTTCCTTTGGGTTTTGCGGGGATTTTGGCGGTGCGAGTAAAAAGCCATCTTATAAGCGAACTGCTCCATTGACAACCAGCGTAGAAGTCCAATAGCATCTGCAAGTTACGCCCTTTCTGACAATCCTGGAGGAGAGCTGCCCTGTGATTAAGCTCGATATTATTAACGAAGTGGTTAACAAAACCGGCATCACCAAGACCAAGGCAGAGATGGCCGTGGAAACCGTCTTTGAAAGCATGAAGAAAGCCCTGGCCCAGGGTGAACGCATTGAGCTGCGTGGATTTGGCGTGTTTAACGTACGTCCGCGCAAGACCGGCATCGGACGCAATCCGCGCACCGGCGCTGAAGTGAGTATTCCTCCGGGAAAGGCCGTGCGCTTTAAGCCGGGGAAGGAGTTGCAATCGATTGATTAGAAAAGGGCGCTTGGGCGATTAGATAGTCATTCGCTTATACGATCATAGGATCGTTGCTTTTAGCGACTTTTTAGCTTTAGCAGCTTGTCAGTGCGCCGCTCTCCGATTGTTAGTGTAGACATTCTCCGATTTTTTTAGTGCAGGCGTTTCTTCGATCGCAGCAATCAAGGCTATCAGTTCATGCCGGACCCTATCCCTCAGGAATATCAAGTTTACGATCCCACGCGACATGAGATCAGGGTGGTGGTTATTGAGCCGCCAAAGCACCGCTATTGGCTGCATGCGCTGCTCTTGCTGGCCACGATCTTTACCACGCTGTGCATTGGCGCTCGAATGCAGTACGGCTTTGAGCACAACATTGGGCTTTTTTCTCAGGATGCTGATATCTGGCCGTGGCTGTGGATTTTAGAGGATTGGCATCGGTTGGGACTTGGCGTAGCGTACTCGGCTTGTGTGCTGGGAATTTTAGGAGCACATGAGCTGGGGCATTATGTCTACTGCGTCTTGCGGCGCGTGTTTGCCACGCTGCCGTTTTTTATCCCAGCGCCTACTTTGATCGGAACGCTGGGAGCGTTTATTCGCATCAAGTCGCCGCTGCGCAGCCGGGCTGATCTTTTTGATATCGGCATTGCCGGGCCGATTGCCGGCTTTGTTGTAGCTGTGCCTGTCCTGATTTTTGGCTTGCTGGCGTCAAAACCATTGACTGGCCAGGCGCTTGCGAATACTTCGCCGGAGACGAGCCTGGTCCTTGGCTTTCCTTTGATTTTCAAGCTTGCACATTGGGCGCTTGGCGCAGCAGGCGTGCACTCTGCCGCAGTACAAGCGCCGCTTGCCAGCCTTTACTTGCATCCTGCCGCTGTAGGCGCGTGGATTGGTATGCTGGCAACCGCGTTAAATCTGCTTCCAGGCGGTCAGCTCGATGGCGGCCACATTATCTTTGCTGTGAATCCGCGGCTGCATCGCCCCATTTCATTTATTAGCATTGTAGTTTTGTTGGCCCTGAGCTGGTATTACTGGGAAGGTTGGCTGCTGTGGGCTGTAGTGCTTCGCTTTACAGGAAGCCGCCATCCTGACGTGCCCATCGCTCCGCCTCTCAATCGCACGCGCCGCGTATTGGCGATCTTTGCCCTGATCATGCTTGTACTGACCCTCGCGCCTGCGCCTTTCGTTGGCCCTAACAACGGCTTGAGTCAATACTTCAAACACAAAGCAGACCAGCAACAGCAAAACATCGCGCCATCAAAGCAGCGATAGCGCATCCACATCGATGATTACATTTGTACGCGGCATCTTTTCTGTATCTGCAAAGGCCAGCATTCTCCTGAGCGTTGCGTTCAGCTTCTCGCGGCTGACGGCTTTCAGTATGAAGTGATAACGAAAATCACGCTTCAATCGCATAATCGGCGCCACTGACGGCCCCAGCACGCGCACGCCCTCATTGCGCGTCGATTCAAACCATCGCCCCAGTTGGCCAGTCCAGCGCATGGTTTGCTCAAGCTTGTCACTGCGCACCAGCACATTGGCCAGCGCGCTAAAGGGCGGATAGTGCATCCATTTGCGGAAGCGAACTTCTTTCTCGTAAAACCCTGCATAATCGTGGCGTTGCGCAAACTGAATGGCGTAGTGATCAGGATGATAGGTTTGCAGCACGACTTTTCCCGGCGTCTCACCACGCCCTGCCCTGCCTGCGACTTGCGTCAGCAACTGAAACGTCCGCTCGGCAGCGCGGAAATCCGGAAAGCCCAGCGCATAATCCGCGCCCACCACGCCCACCAGCGTCACTCCGTGCACATCGTGCCCCTTGGCAATCATCTGCGTGCCCACCATCAAATTGATTTCGCCAGAATGAAATTGGTTGAGCACGCGTTCAAAATCGTTGCGGCTGCGTACTGTGTCACGGTCCAGCCGGCCAATCCGCGCCTGCGGAAACGCCTCATGCAGTCTCTCTTCAACTTTTTCTGACCCTGCGCCAAGAAAAAAGATGTGCTCACTGTCGCACGCCTTACAGCGTTGCGGCACGGCCTGCCGATAACCGCAGTAATGGCACTCCATGCGGTGCGCAGCCTTGTGGTAGGTCATGGCGATGGTGCAGTTCTTGCATTGTAACGTCTCGCCGCACGCGCGGCATAGCACCACCGACGAATACCCGCGACGGTTCAACAGTATCATCGCCTGTTCGCCGCGCTGCAATCGGTCAGTCACTTCCTGGATCAGTTGCCGCGAGAAAATCTGGTCGCTGCCGGTCTGTTGAAACTCAAACCGCATATCCACCAGTTCCACCTCTGGCAATGGCCGGCGCTCCACCCGCTCCTTCAACTCAATTAATTCGTACTTTACCGTTTCCGCATTATGGTAAGACTCAATGGATGGCGTAGCAGAGGCCAACACCACTGCTGCTCCGGTCAATTTACCGCGCATTACTGCAACATCGCGACCGTGATAACGCGGCGTCTCTTCCTGTTTGTAGGATCCATCGTGCTCTTCATCCACTACGATCAACGCCAGGTTCTCAACCGGCGCAAAGACCGCAGAACGCGTACCCACAACAATCCGCGCTTTCCCGCGACGAATGCGGTGCCACTGTTCCGCGCGCTCATCGGCAGAAAGCGCCGAATGCAGGATTGCTACCTCGTCGCCGAAGACCTGATGCAGGTTGGCCGCCGCGGCAGGAGTAAGCCCAATCTCAGGAACTAAAAGAATTGCTGAACGGCCTGATTCCAACACGGTTTGCATTGCTGCCAGATACACTGCGGTCTTGCCCGACCCGGTCACACCGTGCAGCAACTCCACGGAAAACAGCCCGCTCTCCACCGACCGTAAAATCGTTGCCAGCGCCGCCTTCTGCTGCGCATTAAAGATGAAGTCCAGATGCGATGGCCCGCGCTTCTTCATCGTGCTTACACTGAACCCTGCCGGCTCTTCTATCAGCTCAACAATCCCTCGCTTCACCAGTGTTTGCAGCGTCGTTCGTGGCACGTCCAGCGTTCGCACCTTCTCCACTAGTGCTCTTCCCTGCTGTTGCTGCAAAAACTCAACAATTTTCTGCTGGTTCTCATTCAGTTTGCCGCTTGGTTTTCCAGGAAGAAGCTCCTTAAGCACCGCCACCTGAACCGTCCGGCGCGCATCACGGGCAGAAGAAGCATCTTCCCGCACAATCCACTTCTTGCGCAGGAGCAAATCCAGCACCTGTCGGTTCGCTCCTGTAGCAGAGCGGATCGTCCCTTCCAGCGCATCGTCGGACATGGAGAGATAATCCAGCACAGCGTACTCAAGCATCTGCGTATCAACATCCTGCTTTGAGCGCCGAGACGAGCCGACAGTCGCCGAAGCGTGCAGCGCCTCATGTCCTGCTTCTGTAATGCGGTATAGCTTTGCTTTTTTGATCTCCGCTGCCAGCGGCAGCATGGTACGGTAAACATCGCCAATTGGAGCCAGGTAATATTGCGAAATCCACTGCCCCAGCTTCATCAATCCATCATCGAGCACCGGCTCTGAATCCAGCACCTGGAGAACGGCCTTAGCCTGCATGGAAGGAGCACGATCATGTAACGCAATCACCACACCGGACATCCGCTCCGCGCGAAAAGGAACCAACACCCTCCCGCCCACCACTGGCTCGCGGTCGGCAATCTTGTAAGTAAACGCCATGTCCAGAGGGACCGGCAGAGCTACATCGCAGTAGGTAGGCATGAGGTAAAAGGAGATTGTACGAGAAATGCCTTATTAGCTCCGTCTCTTTTAATCGGTATAATCCCCCTCGAATGAAATTCCTGCTTGTGACAATGCTGCTGTTCTGTTTCGTCCAGTACGACGCCTGCGCCGAAGAACTGCGGAGCGTCACGCAGGAGGAAAGCGCGCAGCACCTGCTCAAGAACGTCGACCCTGTCTATCCAGCTATGGGGAAGCAACTGCATATTCAGGGCGAGGTGAAATTGCGAATCGCGATTTCCGATACAGGAGCAGTCCGACTCTTGGAAATCGTTTCTGGATCGCCCATCCTGATTTCGTCCGCGGTTGAGGCTGTCCAGCAGCGGCGCTATTCTCCATTCGTTGTAGATGGCCACGCTGTCGCCGTGCAGACCACGGTAACCGTGCCGTTCTCCTTGGGCGACACCCCTGCACAGATCAAAGATAAGAACGCCAGAAATGATCTGTACTTCAAGACTATCGATTCATGCCGTAAACAAATCGCGGGACGGCAGTTCTCGCCGGCCGAAGAAACATGCCGGAAAGCAGTCACGCTTTCCGAGGAGCTTGATCCTGCCCGAAAATTGGAACGCCTGGTAGCGGTGCGGGAAATGGGCAATCTCTCTTTTCAACAAAAAAAATTTTCGGACGCCCTTCACTATTACGAAGCTGAGCTGCGCATCGGAGAAACGTTTCTTAATTCGACTGACGACGACCTGGCTGCTGCGCAGTACCATGTAGCAGACGCACTCTGGGGCACAGGCCACATGGAAGAAGCACACTTGCAATTTGAAAAAGCGGAGAGCGGATTTAAGCAGGCGGCGGCCAATATTGATTCCGCCTTTATCAAAAATGAATACGCCAAGGAGTTGAAATGGACGCTGAGAGACCATGCGGCCATGCTTCGCCAGATGGGTCGCGCGGAAGAAGCCGGGAAACTGGAGAAAGAAGCAGCGGCAATCGTGGTAAAAGAAGGCCTGCACCCAGAGGACTAGCGTTACTCTGTCGAAGCTTTGGCTGGCGGCTTCAATCCCAGCTCTTTCATCGCCATCTGCAAATCTTTCCATGCTTCTTTTTTCTGCCGGGGATCGCGCAGCAGGTACGCCGGATGGTAAGTCACCAGCAGCTTTGAATTTTTAAACTCATACCAGCGGCCGCGCAGGTTGGCCATGGAATCATTTACAGCAAGCAGGTTTTTGGCCGCCACTGCGCCCAGCGCAACAATCACCTTCGGCCGGATCACATCAATCTGGCGCATCAGGAACGGCGAGCACGTATCGCACTCATCTTTTTCCGGCGTGCGGTTTCCCGGCGGCCGGCACTTAACCACGTTGGCAATGTAAACATCTTCGCGCTTAATGCCCATTGCGGAAATCATATTGTTCAAAAGCTGTCCCGCTCGGCCCACAAATGGCTCGCCCTGCGCGTCTTCATCGGCCCCCGGCCCTTCGCCAATAAACATGAGATCGGCATTCACATTGCCTACGCCAAAAACAAGCTTGTTTCGCCCTTTATGCAAGCGGCAGCGCGTGCAGTCGCCAATATCTTCGCGGATGAGCTTCAGCGCCGCAGGTTTGTCCTGAATCACAGGCAGCGGCGAATCAAAAAGAGAGCGTCCCCCGCCAGCCGCACGCATTGGCGCGACATCAGACGGAGATTCCTTAGCCGCAAGCGTTTCATTGGGCACTTCTGGCCCACCTTCGCGACGATAGAAATCGTAAATTCCCATCTCGCGGTAATAATCAACGCGGGCTGCAAGTTGTTTTTTGGTATTGGCGTCAAGAGACTTGGTCATGTAGAAATCAAAAATAAATGTTCAAATCAAAGAAGTAAATACGCAGGTTATTTCCCTTGTATTCGCAATGCACTGGGCTT
>DASRDW010000351.1:0-7342 GCA_035652415.1 Candidatus Angelobacter sp.
TGCCGGCGCAGCCACATAAGAAGCCGCAGAAATCCCGGGCCAGAAAGCGCACCAACATCTTGGAAGTAGAAAAACCTTCCGATTCCCTTGAAGCTGGTTCAGAGCTCGGCTCCGGCTATGACGGCGAAACTAGCGGTGATGAGATCAAGCCCGCTTTGCCTGACATCTTTCCGGACCTGAAGATTCCGCAATCTGAACTGGGAGGTGTAACCGGCGATGTGGTTGTCGAGGTCACAATCGATGCTCAAGGAGCAGTTGTGCAAGAAAAATTGCTTCAAGGTCTGGGCCATGGCGTGGATGAAAGAGTGATCGCGGTTTTGCATGACTGGCATTTTCGTCCTGCAACAAGAAATGGCGTGCCCATTCCTTCCAAGCACGATGTCTACTTTCACTTTCCCAGCTAACTGTTCCTTTTCTGTCGCAACAAGATATTAGAAATGCTTAGAGTTTTGTCCTTTCCTGAACCAGAGTAAGACTGTATTCAGCTGACGCCACTCTTTACGAGAATTAACACTATGAAAATTGTGCAGTTATTAGCGGCATTTCAGCTCTCAAGACTAGAACTGATAGTTTTAATAAAATCCAGCTATTGTTAGACCATATTGATTCCAGCGCAAAATAAATTTTTTAGGGATGCGAACCATCACCTGCATTTCTATGCAGAACCCGCAGAGGTGCTCACGTCCGTAATAAATCGCCCTGTCCGTACGGCCAGCCGCTCTGGGTATCTGCATTCTGGTGCTAACCCATCGCACCCTGCGACAAAGCGTAAAAGCCCCCCGGCAGCTACTTGCATTTCTGTGCTTCAGCAAGCAAGACCTATACATTCTTTTGAAGCGTTCAATTGCAAAAGGAAATAAAGAAATTAGCCTTGTAGGCTTAATAGTCTCTAGCTTCTTCGCTATGGCTTAAGAATTGCACTTGTAGTTAGCTGATGATGTGAAATGAAACTATTCCTCACGTTGGAAGAAATTACCAAGCTATTCATGTTGCGGGTTATGTGCTTCACTGGTAGCATTGCTTGCGGAAGGAGCTATATGGACACACAGCAGATTATCACAGAGCTAGAAGCAGAAAGGGACCGCCTAGACCAGGCTATTACGGCTCTTCGCGGTTCCATGAGAGGCCGCCGTGGGCCTGGCGGTTTCGGCAAAGGCAGGCGCGGGCGTCGTCGTTTGACCGCTGCTGCCAAACGGCGTATTTCAGAGATGATGAAAAAGCGCTGGGCAGAAAGAAAAAGAGCTGCTAAAGCAGCCTGAAAGGGCAAAAGCAAGGTAAGAGGACAAGGTATAAAGCGGGCCGCTCTAACAGGCGGCCCGTTTTATTTGCTTTCAGCACAGGTGCAGCATAATCTCAAGTGCAGAATTTGGAAGATTTCGATACTGAGTTGGCGATTGAAGGGTTGAATGATCCAGAAGCAGGTTCCAATCTGTTTGTGTCTGCTGTTCTTTGCTTGCGCTGCTACTTTGCGTGCCCAGGACAACTATGAGATTCAGGTCTATTCTGCTGATACGGTAGAGCCTCTTTCCACCATGGTTGAGTTCCATACCAACTTCACGGCAGAGGGTGAAAAGAACGTGATAGACGGCGTGCAGCCGACCAATCACGCGATCCACGAGACCATTGAGATCACCCAGGGCTGGACGGACTGGTTTGAAACCGGCTTCTATATTTTTACGAGCGCCCGCTCCGGCGATGGCTGGGATTGGGTGGGTGACCACATCCGGCCGCGCTTTCGCATTCCGGAGAAATGGCATTGGCCGGTAGGAGTGAGTCTTTCCAATGAAATCGGCTACCAGCGCAGAGCGTTCTCCCAGGATACCTGGACCTGGGAGATGCGCCCGATTGTGGACAAGAAGATCGAACGCTGGTATCTCTCATTCAATCCCACCATCGATAAATCTCTTCATGGTGAAAACGTGGGCCAGGGTTTTGAGTTCTCGCCTAACGCCAAAGTGTCCTATGATTTTTCAAAAGTCGTCAGCGGCGGTCTTGAGTATTATGGTTCGCTTGGGCCGGTCACCAGCTTTGATCCGCTCGCGGAACAGGAGCAGCAGATTTTTCCGGCCATTGATTTGAACGTTTCGCCGGAATGGGAAATCAATTTCGGCGTTGGCGTGGGTATGACGCGCTCCACAGATCATTTGATTGTCAAAGGCATCATCGGGCGAAGGTTTAACTGGAAGAGACATCACTAAGGCCCTGCGCTCGACTATAATTTCCGCTTGGCGCAGATTCTTGTCATGAGGTTCAGATTGCGACGCGAAATTCTTCTGCTCTCCTTCTTGTTTCTCGGTATGGCTTATAACGCTGCTACTCAAGACCGCTCGTATGGCCGATCCGTGGTGATGACGGACCGAGGAATCGTTGCCACCAGCCACTATCTGGCCTCGCAAGCCGGAGCGCAGGTCCTGGCGCAGGGTGGTTCGGCCATGGACGCAGCGATCGCAGCTAATGCCACGCTCGGCGTAACCGAGCCAATGATGAACGGCATCGGCGGCGATCTCTTCCTTATTTATTGGGACGCCAAATCCGGCAAGCTTTATGGCTTGAATGCCAGCGGATGGGCGCCGCGTAAGCTGACCATTGAATTTCTTGCCCAGCATGGAATCACTACCATGCCGCATGACGGCATCCAGACTGTGACCGTTCCCGGCGCGGTGGATGGCTGGAGCCAGGCGCACAAACGCTTCGGACGGCTCCCATGGAAAGATTTGTTCATGCCCGCCATTTACTATGCCGAGCATGGTTATGCTGTGCCGGAGATCATTCATGATTACTGGCTTGAGGCTGAACCCAAACTGCAGAAGACCAGTGAAGCGCGCCGCGTTTTTCTTCCTTACGGCAATGTGCCTGAGTTGGGCGCCAGATTCACCAATCCTGACGTCGCGAAAACGCTGCGGTTGATCGCCGAAAAAGGTCGTGACGCATTTTACAAAGGGGAAATTGCACAGGCGATTGTTCATACATCAGCCGAGTTCGGTGGAACAATGCAATTGGATGATCTGGCCGATTTTTCTGCTGAATGGGTTGAGCCTATCTCCACCGACTATCGCGGTTGGAAAGTCTATGAGCTTCCGCCCAATGTGCAAGGCATGGCCGCCCTGGAAATGCTCAATATCATGGAAACCTTTCAGCCGGGGAAAGATGGTCCCAAGGGTACTGCTGAAGTGCATAAGAGAATTGAAGCGATGAAGCTGGCCTATGCTGACCTTTATCGCTATAACGCTGATCCCCGTTTTGCGAAGGTTCCTGTCGCCGGCCTGCTTGATAAAAATTACGCAAAGCAGCGCGCTGCAAAGATCAATCCAGACAAGGCGGATTGTGATCCTGGCGCCGGAAGCCCGCCAACAAGTGACACTACCTATCTTGCGGCGGTCGATAAAGACGGCAACATCGCTTCACTCATTCAGAGCAACTATTCGGCTTTTGGCTCGGGAATCGTTGTGGATGGAATGGGCTTTGCTCTGCAGAATCGTGGCGCGTTGTTTACTCTGAATGCCTCGCATCCCAACGCGTTGCAGCCGCGCAAGCGCCCGTTCCACACGATCATTCCGGCTTTCATGGAACGCGGAGATGTGCATATCGGGTTTGGCATTATGGGCGGCGCCAACCAGCCTTTGGCGCACGCGCAATTTGTTTCCAACTTTGTTGATTACGGAATGAACATCCAGGGCGCGCTTGAGGCCCCACGCTTTACTGTTACTGACAACAAGGTGAGCTGTGACATTTTGATTGAATCGCGTGTTCCCACTGACGTATTGCAGGCGCTTCGTCAAAAAGGCCACAACCTGATTGTGCGCGGCGACTACACTGCGCTCATGGGCCGCGGCCAGGTAGTTGTACACAACTCAAAAACAGGCATGAACTCCGCCGCTTCCGATCCGCGTGCTGACGGTGTGGCTGAGCCGGAACCGATCCATTAAAATTTAGTAATTGAGTAATCTGGTAATTGGGTAATTGAAAACAAATCTGCTCAATCACTTTGCAGGATCGCAATATATTGTGGGAATTGATACATTGGGTTTCAATTACTAAATCACCAAATTACACAATTACCAATTTCCTAGACGTGTTCTTCTGCGGGCGAGATCATCGGCATCAGCAGCACTGGTGCGCGCATGAACTCAAATCGGTCTATAACCTCCACAGCACGGTTGACCGTGGTTTCCAGCGTTGGTTCCAGCGTAATCACAAAGGAGAGCCGGTCTTTATTCATGTGCGGTTCCTGGACTACTGAATCAATATTGATTCCTTCGCGAGCAATTACTTCAGCCGTGCGGGCAAGGATTCCCGGCTGATCGTTCACGGTCAGCCGCAGGAACCAACCTACAGGAGCGCTACGCGGCGTTGGCTGCAACGGTTGTGTGTTGTTGAACCCTGCCAGAAGGCTGGTTGAGAGTTGTCCACGTGCAATCTGGCGCGCGATCTGCAAAACATCAGAGAGCACAGCCGTGCCGGTAGCTCCGCCACCTGCTCCGCGCCCATAGAGCATCTGTGTTCCCACTTTTTCTCCGGCGATAAAGATTGCGTTGTTTGCCCCTGCGGCTTTGGCCAGCATGGAATCTCTCGGCTCCAGCCATGGCTGTACCGCAATGTGAATGCCTTCTGGCGTACGCTCGGCTGAGGCGACTAATCGAATGGTTGAGTTAAGCCGGTGAGCGTAATGAAAATCAGTTGCGGTAATGTTGCGAATGCCAGTGACCGGAATTTCCGCTGCGCGAACCCCATGCCCAAACGCAATGCGTGCCAGAATGGCAATCTTGTCGCGTGCATCAAGGCCGTCGATGTCCAGACTCGCATTTGCTTCTGCATAGCCCGCCGCCTGCGCCTGCTCCAGCGCGTGCGCAAACTCAATGCCGTGTTGCTCCATCTGCGTAAGAATGTAATTGCACGTGCCGTTCACAATTCCATAGACAGCCTGAATGCGGTCGGCTGCCAATGCCTCAGAAATCGCCCGGATCACCGGCACTCCGCCGGCTACCGTGGCCTCAATGCCAATGGGCAAGTTTTTCTCGCGCGCCAGTGCAAATAAAGTTTCTCCGTGCAGAGCGATCAGCGCTTTGTTCGCTGTAACAACAGCTTTGCCGTTCGCCAGGCTGCTGCGGACAACATCCAGCGCAACGGTTGTTCCACCAATTGCTTCCACCACGATATCCACATCGTCTGCGTTCACCACTTGCCGCCAATCGCTAAGGATCGGCACGCCGTTCACACCCAGCTCTGGAGCGCTGGCTCTCCGCCGGCAGATGCGCGTAACCACCACGGCCACGCCGCCCGTGCGCTCGCGGATCTCCGCAGCATGGCTCTGCAGGATTTCTGCAGTGGCGCGTCCAACCGTGCCGTATCCGACAATCCCGATCCTTACCTGCTGCGAGGACCGGGCAGAAGTTATTTTCTCCGCTGCTCTTTCTTCAATGCCGCGCATAGATCTGCTCCAGTGTCTTGATCACCGTGTCGCTGTCAGGCTCCATCGGCCCCAGCAAGCTTTGTCCTGGCGCTTGCTTCATGTAGTCCACGTCTTTCAGCATGTGCCCGGTCAGCACCAGCACAACTGTTTCCGCCGATGTCACAAATCCCGCAGATGCCAGCTTCTTCAACCCTGCCAGTGTTGCAGCCGATGCTGGCTCACAACCAATGCCTTCCGCACCCAGCTCTGCTTTGGCTTGCGCAATCTCGTTTTCGCTCACCTCTTCGCACGCTCCGCTGGTGTTCTTGAGCACGCTTACCGCTTTTCTCCATGAAGCTGGATTGCCGATGCGAATGGCCGTTGCCCTGGTCTCTGCGTTCACTCGAACCAATTCTTCTCCGTTGTTCTCGCGCATGGTGCGGACCAAAGGATTCGCTCCGGCTGCTTGAATAATAGAAATCCTCGGCAAGTTCTTAATCAGTCCCAGCTCTCGCAACTCCATAAAGCCCTTGCCCAGTGCTGATCCATTGGCCAGATTGCCCCCCGGAACAATCACGTGGTCTGGGACTTTCCAATCAAGTTGTTCCATCAACTCAAACGCCACGGTTTTTTGCCCTTCCAGGCGATAAGGATTGAGCGAGTTCATCAGGTACGCTGGGAACCTGCGCACAACTTCATCTAGGACTCTCAGACAGCCATCAAAATCCGTGCGCAACTGCAAAACGTGCGCGTCATATTCCAACGCTTGCGCCAGCTTGCCGGCCGCGACCTGTCCCGCCGGAAGCAACACCATGCTCTGCATTTCTGCGCGCGCCGCATACGCTGCAACAGAAGCGGATGTATTGCCCGTGGAAGCGCAGCATACCCAGGAAAAGCCTTCCGCCTTCGCCATGCTGATGGCAGCGGAGATTCCCGTGTCCTTGAAAGAGCCGGTTGGATTCATGCCCTGGTGCTTGGCAAATAAATTTGGCAGCTTGAGCGAGCGTGCAGCTTTCTTTAGCTGGATCAATGGTGTATTGCCTTCGCCCATGGTCACGATGTTTCCGCGCTCCACCTGCGGCAGCAGCTCTCTAAAGCGCCAGACGCCGCTCGCATTTTCAGGCAGTGGCGATCCTCGCCGCTCCTGCCATATCTCTTTGAGACGCAACGCGAATCCGGCCGGTGCGCCGGTCCACTCTGGATAAACAACTTCTACCAGTTCAGAACACTGCGTGCAGCGGAACATTCGGTCCGCTGTCTCCTGCGTCTTGCCGCAGTGCACGCAGCGCAGTACGTGCGCGGCCACCGAATGAGTGGAGACTGGATTCATTGGGCTCCCGTTGCGGCGGAAAAGTTGGGCCGCAGGCAAACCGGAATGCTTGCGCTAGATTGCCCGCAGAACTCGTCGTGCACCGCGCGCACAACTTCTGTGCTCTGCGATGCCGGAACGGCAAAGCAGATGCTCAGTTCGCTGGCGCCTTGGGCCACGGCAATCACGCTTACCTCGCGCCGCGCGACGGCAGAAAATACACGCCCAAGAATTCCGCACGTACCTTTCATTGACTCGCCTAGCACGGTGATCACGGCCACATCATCATTCACTTCCACCGGGCTTAATACGGCTTGCGCCAGCTCGACGCGGAAAATTGTGCGGATCAGCTTAAGCACTCGCGGCGTATCTTCACTGCGCAGAACCAGTCCCAACGCATGTTCGGGCGAGGACTGTGTCGCGAACAAGACTTCCGTCTGTTCTTGCCCCAGGCGCAGAAAGAGCCGTCCCCAAAGCTCCACCGGATGCACATCGCGCCGCGTAACCAGCGTGATGAGCGTGGCATTCTTTACCGAGGTGACCGACTTCACCGGCGAATGCACCGGTTGTGCTGCGTTGGTGATTTTGGTCCCTTTCACTTCCGGGCGGAAGGAATTTTTAATCCAGACAGAGAAGCCAGCATT
>DASRDW010000352.1:0-7617 GCA_035652415.1 Candidatus Angelobacter sp.
CAACCAGTGATCGTGAACGCATTATGTATGGTCCTAAGTCAAAGACTTTGAGGATGGAAAAATCACATTGCCTGCTTTGGTGTCCTCATTGTACGGACTTTGCCGCGATTGCTACGAGGCCCGCTCCAACTGCATTTCAACATTGAGGCGTGGCGTAAGAACGGGTGCGGCTTCAATCAGATGGTGATTTTCCTGCCAGAATTGAAGCAGCATTTTGACTGTCTGTTCAACGTCGGTTTGCGGTTTCCAGCCAGTATGTTTTGTCAGTTTGCTGTAATCGCTTATATATACCAGCTGATCGCCTGGGCGCACGGTGGCCCTCTGATACTCCAATTGAAAACCAGTGACTCTCTGGATCATCTCTATCAACTCCAATAGAGATGTAATATTTTTTATTCCGCCGCCTACGTTGTAAACCTCTCCGGCTGTGATGGAGATGTTCTGCCTCACAGCAAGCATGGCGCGAACCAGGTCTGTTACACAAAGCACATCCCGGATCTGGCGTCCATCGCCGTATATGGTGATGGGAGTTCGCTGTAAAGCGGAATACAGGAAGTGTGCAACCCAGCCCTGGTCTTCATTGCCGAACTGCCGTGGCCCGGCAATGCAGGACATTCGAAAAACGACCACAGGCAAATCGTAGATACGCCCGAAATCGCGAACATATTGATCAGCTGCGCCTTTAGAGCAGCCATAGGGTGAGTAGAAATCTAAGGGCTGCGTCTCTGAGATACCGGAATCGCTGGGACAGCTATATCGCTTCCCATTACGCGGCGATGTGCCCTGACAAAGATCGCCATAGACTTTGTTTGTTGAGGTGAAAAGAAGAAACGGCTTTTTGTCTGACCTTCGCGCCGCATCCAGGATGTTGAATGTTCCACCTGCATTCACTTCAAAATCAAGCCTGGGATCAGTCACGGAGGTGGTCACCGCTGTCTGGGCGGCGAAATGATATATCTCATTGGCAGAACAAACGGCCTTATCCACAGACTTACAATCTCGTATGTCTGCAATTGTTACCTTCAGGCGCTTGCTCGCAAGCTCAGCTTGCTGCAGCCACTTTAGATTATGCTGAGAACCGCGCCGGCTCAGATTATCGAAAATATGTACTTTTGCTTTTGTTTGCGTGAGAAACCAGTGCGCTAAATTTGATCCGATAAATCCCGCGCCGCCAAATATCAGGACGTCGCGGCTTGTATTGTTGTTCATCTGCAGTCCTTTTGGAGCGAGTGAAACCCTATGCGGCCAGCCCAAAACTATCAAGTTGCGCAAATGCCTCCACAACTCTGTCTGTGGCACTCTGTGATTTGAGCCATTCCACAAGCTCTGTTATGCCCTCAGCGAATTTCACCTCTGGCATATAACCCAAATGTTTTTTCGCGGCGGAAATATCCCCAAAGCAATGCCGAATATCTCCTACTCGATATTTTTCCGTAACTTCAAATTCGATTTCCGTCTGCATGGCTTTGCCCAAAGCAATGGCAACTTCCTGGACAGAGATGGACTGTCCAGAGCCAATATTCAGGGCCATGCCGTCTGCGCCCGATTGATTCATGGCCAGTATGTTGGCTCTTACAACATCTTTCACGCTCACAAAATCCCGCATCTGTTTCCCATCTTCAAATAACAGTGGGGGATTTCCATTTTTGAGCCGAGAAGCAAAAATTGCTGCAACGCCGGTGTAAGGATTCGACAATGCCTGGCGAGAGCCGTAGATGTTGAAATATCGGAGCGCCACTACTGGCAGTTTGTAGGTTTGTCCAAAGAGAAGCGCCATTTCTTCCTGGTCCCTTTTAGATAGCGCATAAATTGAATTGCATTGCAGAGGCTTGGATTCATCTGTTGGCATGGGTAAGAGAATGTTTCCACATTGGCTGCACATTACCTCCCATTGCCTGCTTTTCAATTGTTGGACAGAGCGCAGAGGCGGAGTAACTTCTCCGCAATGCCTGCATAGATATTTCCCTTCTCCATAAATTGACATGGAAGAAGCGACAATCAATTTTTCAACTTTACTTTTTCCATTCAGCAGTGCCTGCAGCAGCACAGCCGTGCCTTGTGTATTCGTGCTGATGTAATGAGAAATCTCATACATTGATTGTCCTACGCCGACCGCTGCAGCAAGATGATAGACAACCTCAATGCCATCCAACGCCCTAGCTACCGCCAAATCATCCTCAATGTCTCCGTACAATAATTCGACATCGGAACTCAAATAATCGGGCGGCTTTCTGCCATGGACTTGCGGGCTCAAATTGTCGAGTATCCTGACAGTGTGGCCTTCTGCCAGCAATGCGTCAGCCAGATGTGATCCTACGAATCCTGCACCACCTGTGACGAGCACTTTTTTGGGCACTCTAATAACCTCACATCAATAGTTGATTGATCAATCGCGTTTTTTTATAAATTTTCGCAATCGTATGACATTGTTGATCAGATTAGAACGAGCGCAACAATGTTCGGATGTCTTCTCTCAAGCGCCAAATTGTGCCAGCTGTTCTCCGCGTTATTTCTTAGAGAGAAATATTTTTTAGAGAAGATAGAAACGCGGATAAGAGTCGTGAGTTGCTGAAGCACTTACAATCGCAGTGACTCACGTTTAGACGATTCCATATTCCGCCTGAGTGCAGCTCATCATGGGACATCACGTGTGCGCACAAACTGTTTTGTATGCGATGTTCCTGCGGCTAGCGTTTATGACAAACTCGTCTTCGGTGTGTTTGAGTAAATAGCATCGAGCACTTCAGCCACTCGAACCAGCTCTTCATTTTTCACATCAAAGGTTTGTCCTGTGGCCAATTGCTTTACCCACTCCACAGCGGCGCGCCCTGGCCATGAATCTGGCGGAGACACAAGCCTGGTTCGCTTAGGTCCTTCATAGTGTTCAGCAACAAAATCATAAAAAGAGCCATTCACATTTTGGAAAGATGCCGCTCCTTGTGTGCCGAAGAACTCCATTGCAATCACACAATCCTGCCCGGCTGGAAAGCGCCAGGAGCATTCCATGTGGATGGTGGATCCAGAGTCCAAATCAATCTGGGCGGCTGCATAGTCTTCAATAGCATTTTTATGATTCGCAACCAACTGTCCCTGGCTATAAAGCTTGCTATTCACGGACTTGATGTACGGAAAATCAAGCATCCATAGAGCCGCATCGATCAAATGAATGCCAAGATCAATGACGCAACCGCCGCCTGAAAGTGCGCGGTCATAACACCACGTCTTGTCTGGACCATAAGCATTATGAAAGATGAGATTCACTGCGTAAATGACGCCAAGCTGACCAGAAGAAATCAAAGATCGCGTGGCCTCCATTGCCGCTGTAAAACGATAAGAGAGATCAACCGCTAACAATTTATTTTTGTCCCGTGCTGTTTCTACCACGCGACGCGTTTGATCTGCCGTTGTGCCAAGAGGCTTTTGAGAAAATACGGCCAGCCCAGATTCCAGGAAGCGAACTGCCTGCTCAGCGTGTTGGCCGCTTGGCGTGGCAATCACTATCCCATCAAGATCAGCATTGAGCAATTCATCCATGCAGCTTGCAGCGTGGGCATGGGGGACCGATGCTAGACTGCGCTGCATCGTTTCCGGCGAAGCATCGTAGATCATTGAAACATCCGCAAGGCCACTCCCCGCGATCGCTTCCATGCGATTGTGACCGATCCAGCCAACACCCAGGAATCCCAATCGCGGCCGGCGTTCATTGATAGGAGAAACACTCCCCACGGTAGTGGCTGGCATATCAGCCATATTTCACCGTAGCTTTAAGAAGTCCATCTGGGCGAGTGAGCACAGCATTTAATGCATCATCCAGAGACGAGAGAGGGAAAGAGTGAGTGCAAAGTTCACCAGGATTCAGCAGCCCGCTTTCTACTGCCTGCACAGCTTTGTATATGCCTTGCACGTATACCGCTTCATCGCGCTCATGAGCGTTTATCACGTCAAGCCCGCGCCAGTTCCACATTTGCATATTCACCTGCCGTGGCCCGTCCTGATGGTAGCCGGCAATAATCAATTTGGCCCGCGTGCCGGTGAGTTGCGCTGCAAGGTCCAGCGTCTCTTGCTTGCCCACAGCTTCAATCACCCGCTCGCACATCATTCCGCCAGTCAATTGCTGTACGTGATCAACAAGCCTGTACGAGTCAGCCAGGGAAATTAATTCATGCGCGCCCATTTTTTTTGCGATGCCAAGAGCATAAGGCCGGCGCGAAATCGCAATTACACGTGCGCCAGCCTTTACGGCCAGGCGAGTGAGCACAGCGCCCAAAAATCCAATGCCAACGATTGCGACTGTCTGACCATTTTTTATGTCACTACGGTCAAAGATATTCAGCGCGCAACCGAATGCTTCTCCGGGAAAGGAAACGCCTGCCAGACAAGATGGAAGCGGAACAACCGATGATGAATTAGCGATGTCGTATTCAGCATAAGAATGGTTGGCCAGGATCGCAACACGATCACCCTCTTTTAGCTCAGTAACACCATGGCCAATAGCGTCAATCAATCCCCAACCTTCATGTCCAAGTGAGCCGGGTTCAGTGGGATATTTTGACCATGGCATGCCTTGCCACATTGCCAGGTTTGAGGCGCATACTCCGCAACCTTCAAGCCGAACGCGGACTTCTCCCGGACCAGGCTCAGGACGAGCAACTTCGCGCAACATGAATCGTCCAGGAGCCGTCAATACTGCTGCTTTCATCAAAGTATTAGTCCTCGCTGCTGTTTTCAAACTTTCGTAAGATGGCGCGCTACAACAAGCAGATTTCTTACCAACCCAGTTTCAACTAGCGCCAAGTTGTGCCATGCCATTGGCGTTTGCGCATTGGAATTGCTGTTCTGAAGTTCCACATGTAAACATCCAGTATCACAGCGCGGCCGCATTTTTGAAATCCAAAAACTCAACGTCCCGCTTCGCAACTCTTGCCAAAAATGATCGGCAGAAAAGCTGGCAAACATATCGCTCTGGTCCATGATTACACTCAGTAAAGATTTCACAACCAGCTCACGATGGCTGCGGCTTGCAATGGAGCTGGAAGCCGTTCTGGGTTTGTTCTTCTCAGCGCCAGTCTCACATGGGTGCTCTCGATTTATCCTATTCTCGAGTACCGGCTATCTGTCGCCCATTATCACTGCCTACTTCCACTCATTCACATGGCCATTTCCATCATCTTCAATACTTAATTTGGTTTCTTTCAAGCGAAACTTTAACGAAGATCGTGTTAGAATATCAAAATGCATTCCCCTGTTCCTGAATCCCTGGCCTGGGCGCATCCCCTGGTGCAGGAGTGGTTCACCAAAAAATTCGGAACGCCTACAGAGCCGCAGGAAGCAGGCTGGCCGCACATACTTGAGGGGCGCACCACTCTCATCTCCGCGCCTACCGGATCAGGCAAGACGCTGGCTGCATTCTTGATCTGCATTGATCGTCTGGTGCGCAAGGCTTTGAGCGGTGGCCTGACTGATTGCACAGAAATCCTTTATGTATCGCCGCTGAAGGCGCTGGGGAACGATATCCAGAAGAACCTGGAAGGCCCGCTGGGGGAAATTACCGCGCTGGCTGGAGAAAAAGGGCTGCTGATGCCGGAGATCCGCGCTGCAGTGCGCACCGGTGACACGCTTGCGCATGAACGACAGAAGATGCTCAAGCGGCCTCCGCATATTTTGGTGACCACGCCGGAATCGCTCTACATTCTGCTCACCGCGCAGCGCAGCCGCAGCATCCTGAGCGATGTGAACACGATTATCGTCGACGAAATTCATGCCGTGGCCGATGATAAGCGCGGCGCTCACCTTGCCATCTCTCTTGAGCGCCTTGACGCGCTTACCGGCAGCAGAGCAACGCGCATTGGGCTTTCTGCCACGCAAAAGCCGATTGAGACCGTCGCGCATTTCCTAACCGGCAGCGGCAGACCTGATCCGGTGGTGGTGAATGTCGGCCATAGGCGCGCGATGGACCTAGCGATCGAAGTCCCGGGGCAGGAGCTTGGGCCGGTTGCCAGCAACGAGCTTTGGGATGAGGTTTATGACCGCATCGCGCAGTTGGTGCAGGAGCATCGTTCCACGCTGGTCTTTGTAAACACCCGAAGGCTGTCAGAGCGAGTGGCCTTCCATCTGGCCGAGCGGCTGGGTGAAGAAGCGGTAGGCGCGCACCACGGCAGCCTGGCGCGCAAACTGCGCCTTGAAGTCGAGAGCAAATTGAAGAATGGCGAGCTGAAAGTGCTGGTGGCTACGGCTTCACTTGAGTTGGGCATCGATATTGGACACGTCGATCTGGCGGTGCATATCGGTTCACCGCGTTCAATTGCAGTGGCGCTGCAACGCTTTGGCCGCTCCGGCCACTGGCGCGGCGCAACGCCCAAAGGCCGTTTCTTTCCCACCACGCGCGATGAGCTGCTGGAGTGCGCGGCGCTGGTGCGCTCCATCCATCTGGGCGAGCTTGACCGACTGATCATTCCAGACGCGCCGCTAGATGTGCTGGCGCAGCAGATTGTGGCGGTTTGCTCAGCAGAGGAGTGGGGAGAAGACGAGCTGTTTGCGCTGATGCAGCGCGCTTATCCGTACCGCAATCTTGAACGCAAAGACTTTGACGATCTGCTGGCCATGCTGGCCGATGGCATTGCTTCGCAGCGCGGCAGATTTGGGGCATATCTCTATCGTGACCGCGTGAACAAACGGCTCAAGGCGCGTCGCGGCGCGCGGATGATCGCCATTATGAATGGCGGAGCGATTCCGGAGACGGCGCTCTATTCGGTGGTGGCGGAGCCGGATGGGACGGTGGTCGGCACGCTGCATGAAGATTTTGCTGTTGAGAGCCTGAAGGGCGATATTGTTCTGCTGGGCAATATGAGCTGGCGCATACGCCGCGTGGAGTCCGCAGGGCGCATTTTGGTGGAGGACGCGCACGGCGCGCCGCCGACGATTCCGTTCTGGCTGGGGGAAGCGCCGGGCCGGACGGAAGAACTTTCACATCAATTGGGCGAACTGCGGCAGAAGATCAGTGACCTTACGCCGGATATCGTGCCAGGTTTTGTAAACCAGAAATCGCCTGAGGTGCTGGCGGCGGTGGAGTGGCTTAAGCAGGAGTGCGGACTCGACGATTCCGGCGCGGAACAGGCAATCGAATACATTGTGACCGGCCGGACCGTGCTGGGCGCGGTGCCGACCTCGGATACGGTGATTGCCGAGCGCTTTTTTGACGAAGGCGGCGGCATGCAACTGGTGGTTCATGCTCCATTCGGTGCGCGGATCAACAAGGCTTGGGGACTTTCACTGCGCAAGCGTTTCTGCGTATCGTTTAACTTTGAATTGCAGGCAGCAGCGACCGATAACGGCGTGAATATCGCCCTGGCCGAGCAGCACAGTTTTCCGCTGGCCGATGTTTTTCATTTTCTGCATGAGAACACGGTAAAAGAGGTTTTGCAGCAGGCGGCTTTACTCTCTCCACTGCTGGAGACGCGCTGGCGCTGGGACGCGAATCGCGCGCTGGCATTGCTGCGCTACTGGAACGGAAAAAAGATCCCGCTGCAGGTGCAGAGAACACGCTCGGCTGATCTGTTGGCTTCGGTGTTTCCTGACGTAGCTGCGTGCCAGGAAAATGTCGATGGGCCGATCCAGGTG
>DASRDW010000353.1:0-5433 GCA_035652415.1 Candidatus Angelobacter sp.
TCGGCTTCGCGTACCGCGTTCTTGATTTCGGTCTCGGTGTAGCGGCTGCGGTTATCGCCGCCATCGCTGATGATCAACAACGCTTTCTTGCTGTTCTGGGCCTGCTTCATCTTATCAATGCCCAGGTAGATGGCGTCGAGGAGCGCAGTCCGCCCCTTGGGGACCACGTAGACCAGCTTGCTCTGGATATCTTCCACCGATCGCGTGAAGTCTGAAACCAACTCAGGACGATCTGAAAAAGCGATCAGGAAGAACTCATCCTGTGGATTGGCGGTCTTAAAAAATTCCACCACCGCTTCCCGCGCTTTATCAATCTTGTCGCTCATGCTGCCGCTCATGTCGAAGATTACACCCAGCGAAATGGGCGCATCCTCGCTGGAAAAGTGCTTGATTTGCTGCTCGGAATTGCCTTCGAAGATGTGGAAATTGTCCTTTTCCAGCCCGGTGACAATGCGGTTCATGGGGTCGGTAATAGTCACATTCACCAGCACCAGGTTGACGTCAACCTTGATCGGTTTGGTATGAGTCTTTAGGCTGGGATCCACAATGTTGTTTACCGGAGGCGTATTTGCCGGAGGAATGATCGCCTGCTCTCCCGGAGTAGTTGGCTTTACACGCGGAGTAATGTGCACCTGGTCCTCTGCCCCTTGTGCGTGCAGAAAAGTCGCCAAGACTACCGGGATGGCTAGTAGAACAGCAAGATACAGGAGAGCTAAGAATTGAATTCGTAGGCAGGCCGCAGATCGCAAACCTTGTACGAATGTTCCCCTGCGCGATCTGGCAATCGGAAGCATTATGGTCGATAGCACGGTCAAACTCCATTTCGCCCAAGGGAGGTTGGACGTGCGGACCTCGTTTTTCAGGATATTACCACAAATATAAAACCGAGGCTTCGCACTAAAGTACAACACTTGGTGACGGTCTAAGGGCGCTTAGCATGTGCACGTTAAGATGACCCAACAGACCACATGGTTTTCTCTGTTAGGGGCTAAAACGCCCCTAACCAGAGAGCTCCCTGGCTTGGCAACACAGCTCACGCAATACGTCGCTTTGAACTGCCTGCCTATTGATAACTTGAGGGCCGGAAATATATTCCAGTGTTGATGTAGAATCAGTCTTTCTCATGGCTGAAATTCTTCCCTTCCAGGCCTTGCGCTACGATGCAGCGCGTTACCCGATTGCCGATCTGGTGACCCAGCCTTACGACAAGATCACACCCGAAATGCAGCGGCGCTATTACGCCGCCAGCCCTTATAACCTGGTACGAATCATTTTGGGAGAGCAGTTGCCCGGTGATAACCACCAACAAAATGTCTACACCCGCGCCGCCGAATACCTGAAAACCTGGCGTACGGAAAAAGTTCTTCTGCCCGACCCAAAGCCTTCCATCTATACCTACACTCAGGCTTTCACGGTCTCCGGCAGCAACGCAACTGTGCATATCCGCAGGGGCTTCATCGCACTGGGAAAAATCTGCGAATACTCGGAGGGAGTAGTCTTCCGCCACGAGCAAACGCTTTCCAAGCCCAAAAGCGACCGCCTCAATCTGTTGCGCTCGACCGCAGCTCATTTTGGCCAAATCTTCATGCTCTACTATGACCCCGCGTCAGAGGTGGACCGTCTGCTGGAGCAGAATGGCGCAGCCGATATCAGCGTGCGCGATGAATATGGAGTGCAACACTCCCTATGGCCGGTCAGTGAAGCCGAAACTATTGCTAAAGTTCGCCAGGCCATGGCTGACAAGAAGCTGATTATCGCTGACGGCCACCACCGTTATGAAACGGCCCTAAATTACAGAAATGAACGCAGGGCCGCCACGCCGGGAAATCAGCCGGCTCCCTGGGACCATGTGATGATGACCTTCATCAACATGGCGAGTCCCAGCCTGGTTATTTTGCCCACCCACCGCGTAGTTGCCGGTCTGCCCACTTTCGATGAGCAGGCCTTTTGCCAGGCAGCAAAGAAATATTTCTCCGCCGAAGAGCTTGCCTCCGGTCTCTCAGATGCGGAATCAATGCAAAAGTTACGGGACGCAGGAAAAAACAGCGTTGCCCTTCTGGCGGCGACCAAAAACGCACTATGGTTGTTGCGGAGCCTGCCTGCGGCTCAGCAGGCGCTTGCAGCCCTGCCCGAGCGGCAGCGCCAATTGGATGTAATCCAACTGCACAAGTTATTGCTTGAAGGCGCGCTGGGCATGTCAGAGGAATCGATCCGCAATCAGGAGCACATCCGCTACCTTCGGGACGCCTCCGAAGCCCTGCAACAGGTGCGCAGCGGTAACGCGAATATAGCGTTCCTTATGAATCCGGTGCGGATTGAGCAAATGCGCGACGTGGCTTTTGCGGGCGAGGTCATGCCGCAGAAATCCACCGACTTTTATCCTAAACTTCTAAGTGGGCTCACCATCTATGCTCTGGAATAAAGAGGCACCGCTGCAGCGGCCATCCCGAGTTTTCCGAATGGGAATTGGCGTTGCGGGAATTGCGCTCGCCGTCTCTTTATGCTTCCTGCTTGCGCTCTCAGCCGACGAAAAACAACTCACTATCGTCACCCCGCAGGATCACTTTTCTGTTGCCGTTCAACAGCGCGATGGCAAGGAATATGTTGACCTTCAGAACGTGCTCGATTCCATGGGACACAGCTCCGCCAGCATAGATGGAGAGAACTTTAAACTGCGTTACGGCCGCGTAGAAGCGCATTTTCAGTCTGGACAAGCTGCTGCCAACGTGGGTAATACCGCTGTGCAACTCGCGGGCAAATTTCAGCTCGAGAATGGCCGCGGGTGGGTGCCTGTATCCTCGCTTACAGAGCTGCTGCCGGCGTTCACGGGCGGCCATGCCGAATACCACGAGATTTCGCGACGGCTCTTCCTGAATGGCGGAGGCACGCGCTTTACCGCGGAACTAAAAAAAGGTTCACCCAGCAGCCTGGCAATTTCTTTTACCGCGCCTGTGAACCCGCGCGTCAGTACTGAGAGCGGCAAGCTGAAACTGACTTTCAGCCGCGACCCGCTGGTGATGCCGGCGCAAAACTTGAAGTACGACGATCCTCTGATCAGCTCCCTGCACTACTCCGAAAATGAAGGCGGAGGCGAAATAGTGATCGAAGCCTCCGAGCCTCTGCTGGCAAGTTTCAATGACAATGGCAGGACCATCGTTCTCTCCGCCGCTCCCAAACTTGCAACCGCTACTCCGCCTGCTGAGGCGCAACCGCCGGCGGGAACTCCTCCTGCTGCGGGGGCCACAACACCTCCTGAGAACAACTCGAACACGCCGGCGATCACCAGCTCCGGATCGGCCACACTTGGGGAAGCCAGCAGCGTGCCGCATACGCGTTATCTGATCGTGATTGACCCCAGCCATGGCGGCTCTGAACGGGGAGCAGCGCTCAGCGACAACCTGGCGGAGAAAGACGTGACTCTTGCCATCGCCCGCCGCCTGCGTGCCGAACTGACCGATCGCGGTCTGGTGACATTTATGATCCGCGACTCCGATTCGACCATCTCACTCGATCAACGTGCGGTGGTCACCAATAGCTCGCGAGGGGCGGTATATGTAGCCATCCATGCCGGCACCCTGGGCCAGGGAGTGCGGGTTTATACCTCCATGCTGCCTGAGACTGCTCTCGCGCCCGGCACGTTTCTGCCGTGGGAAACCGCACAGTCAGGGTATGTCCGCTCCAGCCGGGTGCTGGCCGCTTCGGTTCTCGATCAAATAAGCAAGAACTCCTCCCGAATTCCGGTTGCCATGATGCCGGCGCCGGTGCGTCCACTCAACAATATTGCCGGCGCCGCGATTGCAATTGAAGTTGCGCCGCAAAATGGCAATGTCGATAGTCTGACCAGCAGCAATTATCAGCAGCAGATTGCCAATGCGCTGGCTGCCGCCATCGTTTATTCGCGCGCCAGCCTGGAGTCAGCCCGATGATTCCTCGCCATGTTCTGATTTCGTTCGCGCTGCTTCTCGCCGGCATCTTTCTCATGGGCCTGTACATGCTAAGCCTCAAGCATGGCGTGGAAACCAGTCCCCCCAGTAGCAGCGACTCCGCTCTGCTGGCCCCGCCTGTGAGCACCAGCGCCGAACCGATAACGCTTTACGTCGCCTATGACGACCTGGGAGTAATGCGTAAGCGCACCACCATGACCGCGCTTCCCAGTGAACCCCCGGCCCGAGCACGCGCCATTTTGCGAACATTATTGAGCCAATATTTGCAGGCGACCTCGCCTCACCCCATCGGCCCCGGGTCTGACATAAATGACGTCTATATGGTGAACCAGAACATGGCCGTGGTTGACTTGAATAACGCCTTTGCCGACGGCCATCGCTCCGGGGTATGGGAAGAAACTCTGACTCTGGATTCTATGATCGCGACCCTTTCCGCCAACATGCCCGAGATCAAGCAGGTGAAGATACTGGTTGATGGTAAAGAGCGTGAGACTTTAGCTGGACACGCCGACTTGATAACGGTCTACGATGCAGGCGTCGTGAACCAGTTGGTGCAGGCTTTGCAGTAAATAGTTAAACCACAAAGGGCACAAAGGTTTTAACACGAAGGAACACAAAGGAAGCCGGGGTTTTCTGATGCATATTGCAACGGCAAAGGCATGGAGCGCAAATGCGTTGAGTCGAGAAATCATTGCCGCTGCAATGAAAGTGCATTCCGCCTTGGGGCCTGGTTTGCTGGAGAGCACCTACGAAGCTTGTCTTCAGCACGAACTTAGCAAAGCCGGTTTTCGAACCCAAACACAAGTAGGATTGCCTGTTGTGTATGACAGCATCAAGCTTGAGATAGGATATCGAATCGATTTGCTGGTGGAAGATTTGGTGATTGTTGAGCTGAAATCAGTTGAGGCGATCTTGCCCGTTCATCAGGCACAATTACTTTCTTATTTAAAACTCAGCGGTAAATCTCTCGGGTTAATTATTAACTTTAATGTAGTCCACCTGAAAGATGGCATTAAGCGAATGGTGAACGGGACCAACTGGAAATAGCCCTTGTTTTTTTCTTTGTGTCCTTTGTGTTAAAACCTTTGTGTCCTTTGTGGTTAAACAGACTCTCAACATTGGCGTCTTTGATTCCGGCATGGGTGGGCTCACCGTGCTCAAGGAGTTAATCCGCCTCTTCCCGCAAGCGCATTATCACTATTTTGGCGATACGGCTCGTCTGCCCTATGGCTCCAAGTCGGTGGAGACGGTGGCAAAGTATGCCCGGTCCAGCGCCCGTTTTCTGCAGAGTCGCGGCGCTGACCTGCTGGTAGTAGCCTGCAACACCGCGACTGCGCTGGCGCTGGAGCAGATCAAAGACGCGCTTCGCATTCCCGTTATTGGAGTGGTTGAGCCCGGGGCCTCACACGCCGCAGAGGTCAGCCGCAGCCGCAAAGTGGCCGTGATCGCAACCGAAGCCACTGTGGCCAGCCATGCATATCAACGCGCG
>DASRDW010000354.1:0-9679 GCA_035652415.1 Candidatus Angelobacter sp.
CGCAGACGTTGACGCGCGGAATCAAATAAGGGTCACAGTTCTTTGTCCAGATGCCCGGTTGCTGGTTGAGGAAGGCGAATTTGTAGCCAGCCTGCTGCACCAATTCGCGCACAGCCTCAGAGCAATCTCCGTTGGGATAAGAAAAAAGCCGGCAAGGCGCACCAAGTTTTTTCTCTACATGTTCACGCGAGACTGCAATCTCTTCTTCAGCTTCAGCCAGCGGGATGGTTGTAAGGATTTCATGCGTGCAAGTATGCGAGCCGAAAGTCACGCCCCCACGGTGCAGATGCGCCACCTGTTCCCAGCTCATGGTCTGGTCCACCGCAGAAGATGACTGCGTATTCGGATGCTCGGCAACCATCTTCTCAATACGCTGGGTGCGTTGGCTTGCCGGCAATTTCTTGAGTTCCTCAATCGTTTGCTCTATGTGGCTTCGATCCTTGCATCGCTCTGATGAAGCAAGCATTCCATCGAGCGCAGAAACCGCGCGCTCAGGCCAGAAAGGTAGGATCTCTCCCAATTTCTCTGTGACGATAAAGATGACCATCGGCGCCCGATGTTGCTGCGCAACGTCATAGGCGATGGAAGCATTATCAGACCAGCCATCATCAAAAGTGACAGCCAGCCTGAGATTGGAACTGTGTTTCCAATCCGGGTCACAGGAGAGATCAACGAACTCGTATTCTTTGGCAGCGTAAGACAGGAAGTGGACAAATGTTTTCTCGCGTACGACCATGCCCAGCATGGATGCGGTCTGTTTTAAATCGTCGTCCGTGAGCACACGATGAAAAGTCAATACCAGCGTGCCCTTGCGGCGCACCCAGCTTTTTGCCAGTGGCAAAACTCCTGTCACGCGCAGCAGACCGGCCCAGAGCGCCTTGATCCGAGCCCTTGATTCCGATCTTGTCAGCAAGCTTGTTTGCATTTTTATATTGCGCGGAGTCCGCGGCGCCGGAACTCCATGGCTTCTTCACGCTTGGGAAATGTAAAGTAGCTTCCGTGCGCGTGGTCCATTGGGATTGCCACTGCTTCATTGGACTGAATGCTGCGCACCACTTTGGCCATGCAATGCGCTCCATGGCGTTTGGAACGGCGAATCGATTCGTGCAGTGACTCTCCTGGATTTACCTGCAGCGACTCCTGCAGCAGCGCGTCGCCTTCATCCACTTTGGCTGCCATGTAATGAATAGTAACGCCCAATTGCTGTTCACCGTGATAAAGCTGCCAGAAAGTCGGCATCATGCCCTTATAACGCGGCAAAGGCGCGTGATGAATGTTGATGCAGCCGCGCACTGGAATACCCAGAAGTTTTTCTTTCAGAATGTAAGGGCACGCTACTGAGATCAGTAGCTCAGGCGCTCGCTGTTGCAAAGCATCAGTAAATTCAGGCTGGTTTGGATTGCTGACTGGCTCATAGGGAATGCCGTATGCCTTGGCCAGCTGAGCGATCGAATAATGGCGGGCAGACGAGCGTCCACGCGGCAACATTGAGAGCGCTTTTGCCGCAGCCGCCTGGGCCAGCAATTTGCTCAACCCGGTAAGGCCATAAAGCCACTTGAGCTCCTGCAATAGCTGCACACGGGAACGCTTGCCCATGGCGCGGCAGCAGGAGATCCTTGTGATCTCAAACTCGCCGGCGTAGTTACGCAGAAACTCTTCAAAAAATGGCAGAATGTAGAGCGAGTCTTCCTGCGTCAGGAATTCAATCTTCATCGCCTAACCCTCACAGTCTGCCAAGTAACGTATTTGCGGCCGCGGCAAATCTCAATCATGCTGACCAGCGCAGCGGCATTGAGGGTACAGAAGAACAACGGAATTCCCAGCGGCTTCCACTTGCGATGCAATGGAACCAGCAGGTTCACAATGGCCGCGCCATACAGCAACAGCTGCGCAGCCAGCGCCACGCGATAGAGCGGTGAATCAAGAAGCAGCAGGTTGGCGGCAAACAGCGTGATCAGGAAAAGCGGCACCATCCAGCGCAGCACTTTGTGCGACCACAGTTGAAACGCCGGCCAGGAAAATTTCCACGGTTCAAGCAGATCAGAGACGCTCAACAGTCCGCGCATGGCCCGGGTAACCACGCGCACGCGCATGGCAAACTCTTCTGCCGTGGACTGCGTGGTTTCTTCATAGGCCAGCGCGCGGTCCTCAAAAACCACCCGATAGCCTTTTCTGATGGCTTGCAGCGGCTGTACCAGATCACTGATCACATCGTCTGCCAGATCGGTATAAGCAGCTTTGCGCACAGAATAAATGCAGCCGCAACATCCGGTAATGGTTTTGATCTTCGATTGCAATCTCTTGATGAGATTTTCGTAATTCCAAAAAGCCACGCTGCCCAGGCCCGTGGGTGACTGATCGCCGGGATCAAAGTACTGGTAGCGTCCGCTAGCTGCGCCAACAGATTGGTCCTGATAGTTACAGGCAAGGTAAGCGAGCGCCCTTGGATGATAGATGGCTGTCGCATCAGAGAAAATAACCACCTCGCCGCCGGCCTGCTTTATGCCCTGGTTCTGCGCGTGGGTTTTGCCGCGACGTTCCGCCATCCTCACCAGGCGCACGCGCGGATCTGGAAAAGCTTTCACAATTTCATCTGTGCGGTCAGTTGAGCAATCTGAAAGAACGAGGATTTCAACTTTGTCAGCAGGATATTCGAGCGCCAGCGTTTGTTGAAGCTTGCGTTCAATGGCTGCCTCTTCGTTGTAAGCCGCAATCAAAATAGAAATTGAGGGGGAGTAACCGGGGTGCGGGCGTTGCTGGCGTACAAACAAACCAATCAATGCCAGCAAAAGCGGATATCCGGCATAAACATAAAACAGCAAGAATCCGGCAAGCCAGAATACGATTCTGGCCGCTGCAGCCACATTGCCGATCTCCTGCATTAGAAACACTGCGATCACTTATTCTCCTTAGCGAATCGAAATAACGTCAGCCTTTTTTGCGGCCGGGCCAGCAGGAACCATGGGTTTTCGCTTTGCCATGCCTACAGCCTCTTCCAAAACCGATTCTTCCGACTGTTTGTCAAAGTACATGCGCTGCCATACCTCGATCATGAGCAATGCCCAGATTTTTAGCGCATTGTCGCGGCGGTTCTCCGCGTGCTGACGCAGGAGATTCTGCACCGCGTCAGGCCGAAAAAGCCCCCGCCGCTCAACTGCTTCAGGCGAGAGGAACTGCCGGATCACCGGCTGCAATTCGCCATTGATCCACTGTGGCAGCGGCGGATTGAACCCCATCTTCTTCTTTTCCAGCACTTCTTTGGGCAAGATGTTGCGCAGGGCCTGTCTGGTAATCCATTTGGTTGTTGACCGCCGCACCTTCATGTGCCCCGGTACCTGCATGGCAAATTCCAGCAAACGGTAATCAGTAAAAGGCGCGCGCACTTCAAGCGAATTGGCCATAGACATGCGATCGGCATATTCCAAGCAGTTGCAGCACAGGAATGAAGCGGAATCTACATAGCCAAGACGGCTTATTGGGTCCAATTGCGCACCGCGACGGAAGAATTGGCGCAGAAAATCGCCGGAGTCATAGCCTTTAACCGATGCGGCGAATTCAGGCGCGTACAGTTCGCGTTTCTCATCTTCAGAGAAATATCCGACCCAATCCAGATACATATTTTCTTCTGCTTGCCAGGCAGATTGGGCGAATTCACGTACACGGCGAAAGCCGTGGCGACCGTCAGTGGCATCATTCATCAATCCAGAAAGACGTGAGACCAATCCCTTGGTAACAAAGCGAGGCAAGCGGCGATAGTGCCGTGCCATCGCTGCGCCGGAATAGCGAACGTATCCACCAAAAAGCTCGTCGCCGCCATCACCAGAGATGGCCACGGTTACGTGCTTGCGCATGAGTTTGGTAATGATGTATTCCAAAATTGCTGTGGGATTGCCAAACGGTTCGTCAAAATGGCGAACCACCGTGGTCATATAGTCAGCACAGGCCTCATCGGCTTGCAGAACGTGATGCTCAGTCTGGAACTTCTCCGCCACCAGGTTGGCCACAGGAAGCTCGTCATAGAATTTGCTGTTGCCAAAACCGATAGTGAACGTCTTTACCCGCTCCGTACTGTGTTTGGAAGCAAAGGCTGTAATAGCGCTGGAATCAAGGCCGCCGCTGAGAAAAAGCCCGAGCGGAACATCGCTGACCATGCGGAGTTTGACGGCTTCTTCCATCAGTTCGCACGCACGCTCAATGGTGTCGCGTTCAGAAAGCCCGAGCGAAGAGCCTGCTACCTGGGCAGCATCCCAGTATTTCCAAACAAATTGGCGCAACTCGCCATCAGCCCCCACCTGGATTTCCATCGCGGAGCCCGGAGCCATTTTTCGCACATGCTTGTACGCGGTTGCCGGATAAGGAAAGTAGAGATAAGTCAGGTAGTCGTGCAAGGCAGCCGGATCAAGTTCAGCGGGCACACCGGCTTTCAAAATGGCTTTGATCTCTGAAGCAAAGACCAGCCTGCGGCTGGCAAACGAATAGAACAGCGGCTTCTTGCCCAGATGGTCTGTTGCCAGCAGCATCTTGCGCAAGCGCTGGTCCCACAGGGCAAAGGCAAACATGCCGCGCAGCTTGCGCACCACGTCATTGCTCCATTGCTCATATCCGTGAACAATCACCTCAGTGTCTGTATTGGAACGAAAACGATGCCCGGCAGCCACAAGCTCAGCGCGCAGCTCCTGAAAGTTGTAAATCTCGCCGTTGAAGGTGATCCAGATGGATTCATCCTCATTACACATGGGCTGGTGGCCGGCGGAAGAGAGATCGATGATAGAAAGCCGCCGGTGCTGCAGGCTCACCCACACCGTGCTCTGCGATAGGGCAAAATATTTCTGCCCGCCATCGTCTGGGCCGCGATGATGGAGTTCCATGCCGCATTTCTCACCTGCAGGCGAGCTACCGATTTGTCCGAATATTCCACACATAAAAAAATTGAGTCAGCCCTTGCAATCTTTGTCTGTGCTTCAGGCCAGCACTGGCTCTTCCTCCCCAAATTGCGGTTGGCCGGAAGGACCAGCTGCCTCGGCTTCCGCCAAGCGCTGGTTCGCGATGATTTGTCCGCGCACAACACAGGCCAGCAGCACCCACAAGAAACCGTTTACCTCTATGTAAAGCCAGCGATCGCCGAAGAAATTGACCACAAAAACACAGGCCATCAGCAAGGCAAATCCCAAGCCGATTGATTTCAGGAATGGGTCCTGCGCGCTTCTCCACAGCTTAAGCCCCAGGCGCGTGGCTTTGGCCAGCAGGAACAAGAAGAACAGTAGTCCAATCGCTCCCATTTCCACCAGTACCTTCAGGAAGTAGTTATGCGTGTCTGTGTAAATGCTCACGCGATGCTGGAATCGATACGTATCAAATCCATCGCCGAACACGGGGTCCTGTTGGAAGAGGTACATGGCGTCGTCCCAAATTTTTACGCGGTCTTCCGCTGATGAATCAAGCTGCTGGTCAGTCTTGTCATAGGTCATGTTGACGCGCTCCTGAACAGCCGTAGGAACAAACGATTGCCAACTGAACAGGAAGATAGCTAGAGGAATCAGCAACCATCGCTGGTGCAACAAACCAAGGAATAGAAGGCCGATCAGGATTCCCGCGTAAGCCTCGCGAGAAAAAGAAATCATTAGGCAATAACCGCTGAAGGCGACAAGCACCCACATTCCCATTTTGAGCGATTTGCGTTTCTGGTAAGCAGCTACGCCGAGCAGAAAGATCATGAACTCCGCTTCAAAAGTCGCTACGCCGTTTACGCCGGCATAACCGAGCGGGCCACCATCGCGGACTTCATAAGAAAAGTGGCTGATATCGCGGCCGCTCATGGTGCTGTAATACCCCTTATCCACTGCCAGCACGGAGAGACACATGAGCACAAGCAATATCTGAATCTGCTTCACGTTTTTGATCACGTTCACCACAACAACAAAAATGATGAACATGACCATATAGTTTTTCCAGTTGGAAAAACGCGGATCGGCGATAGAGAGCGGCATCTCTGTCTTCAGGTAGAAAGCGCCGCGCCAGAGTTCCACGTAGCAAAAAATGCCGAAGAGAAGCAGAAGCTTGTTCATCGGCGTCTTCTCAAAACGGTAGCCTTTGAAAATTGCACCCAGAATAACACCCAGCAACAGGATGTCGATCAGCTTGTTGCCCAACGGCAGATCAATAATGCGATAGCGAATGGTCTGAAGAGGCAGCAACGGAATAAGAAAATACAGACCTACCTGCGGTCGCCAGAAAAGAGACAGCAGAAAGACGATCATTGCGCAGAAGTAAAGCGCCAGAGGCACATATTGTTCAAGGCCAAAATGCACTGTTACGTCCTCTCCGAAACTGCGGGCAACGGCTCAATTGCAGTTTCGCCCGGCTGATGAAGGCGGCTCATCGCAAAGGCCCAGATTTTGCCGAACAGTGCGCGCACGCGTGAATCGATCAGGCAGAGAATTCCAGCGTAAAGGACCACGATCAAGCTTGCTTTTGCAGCCGCCGCAAGCAAAGGATTTTCAATAGGCAGTTGCGCTGCCAGCCAGTCCACTGCTGCACCGACCATGGCGTAACGCAGATAGGCCACTAATTCCAGCTTGAAAGACAAAACACGCAGCGATTCAAAACCTAGAAACACAACTATGCCCGCATAGCTCACCGCGGTCGCAATGGCAGCTCCAATCAGACCGACACGGGGCAAAAGCACCACGTTGAGAACAATGTTCAGAATGCTGGCGTAAAACGTTGCTGTAGCAATCTTGGAAGCGCGTTTGTAAATCAGCAGGCCGGGGCGGAAGTAGATGGTAACGGCAGACAACACCAAGCCGATTACCAGAAAAGGCAGCAGGGTATGCGCCTCTTGGAATTTCTTTGATGCCAGAACAACGATGACGTCGCGTGAGGTGACCATGGCCACGCTCACCACCAGAACTGCCACCAGCATAAACTGATCCAGGCTGCGGCTCAGAAAGTCCTGCGTAGCCTGCTTTCCTTCACTGTTCCAGAGCTTCATGCAGATGGGGAAAAGCGAAAGCTGCAGGGGAACCATGAGGACATCCTGAAGATAGATGGCGATCCCATAAGCCGCGGCATAAAAGCCGAGCGACTGCGCACCCAGATAATGCTGAATGAAGAAGCGGTCGCCTGAGTCCAGTACAACCCAGGATATTTCAGCGATCATCAGCGGGAAAGAAAAAGCCAGTGCGCCGCGCAGGAACGCAGTGTCAAACATTCCCGGCGAGATCAACCGCCTCCTCGCCAACACGGGCATGTATTGCAGAAGGATTACGCCTTCCACGGCCACCAGACCCAGGAAGAAGGCAAAGATAGTTTTCTTCCAGAAAAAGAGCAGCAGGCAGATGAGCCCGATCGTCGCGGCTTTCTGCACGATGTCCATGCCGTTGTACAGCTTGGTTTTGTTTTCCATCTGCATCAGGTTCATCTGCATGGAGCGGAGAGACCGAACCATGATGAGCGCACAAGCCAGCAGCAAAGTGCTGGTAGCGGTGATGCCAAGGAAATGACCGAAGCCCAAAAATACAGATCCCGCAAAACCCAGCGAGAGAACAATCGCGATCAACGCCGTGCCATAAAACAGCGTGGAGTAGTAACGCCGCACGGTATTGGGATCCGGAGAAGAAGCGCTTTCAGGATAGTAGCGCTGTACGGCGTGCTGAAAGCCAAATTTAGAGATTACCGTGAGCAGCAAAACGGTGTTTACGATCAGGTTAATAGCGCCATAATCAGCAACGGAAAAAACCCGGGTAAACAGCGGAAAGGAGACAAATCCCAGGAGCATGACGGCGATTCGCCCACCAAGGTAGTGGGACGAGTGCCGATAGAGTGTCTTGAGCGCGCTCATGGAAATAAGGTCCTCGAGTTTTCCGTGCCTGTCCGGGGGAGCCAGGTTTTTGCGTTGCCATAGGGCTGCTGCATCGTTCCTTCATTTACAAAATCGGATGCAGCTTAATGTACAAGCCAGCCTCCAAGGCACAGCCGATCAACGAAATCAGGACTGCAACCACAGCAAAGCGTACCGCACGTCTGCGGTCAGCCGCGCCTTGCAGCCTGGGCACTGCCGCCAGCAAGGGGACATTGGCGGGCAGGATTCCTTTCAGTTCGCGCTCGATTTTGAGCGTTCCGCTCAGCATGTCTGTCAAATAAGCCAGTCCCAGGGAAAGAGCCAGCGATCCAACAAACGCAGCCAGCAACATAAGACCGCGCTTGGGTTTGAATGGCTTTTCCGGGACCTGCGCCAGATCAAGAATGGTGAAGTGTTCTGCCTGCTGTTTGCGCTCAAGATCGGCAGCCATGCTGGCGGAAAATGTTTTATCCAGCAGTGACTGGTAATGATCTTTGGAAACGCCGTAATTGCGGTTCAGATCAGCCATCTGCTGCTCAACCACTGGAACCGCATCCACCTTTGCGCGATACGCACTCATCTGGTCGGAAAGGTGTTTCTGTTCATCGTTCAGGCGCTTGGTTTCACGGTCGATGATTTGCAACCTGACGGTTACAGCAGTGTTGTCTGGCGCCGCGACCACAACCGGCGGATCAGGAGGAAGCGCTTTCAGCCTGTCCTCAACCCGCTGCAAGCGGCCAGCAACATCAACCACCTCTGGATGTGCGCTGGTGTAACGGCTCTGCAGGTCCTGGAGCTGGTTCTTGAGTTGTTGGCGCTCGGCTTCCAGCTTGGCGCGCTCGGTGACCGGAGCGGTTTTCACCACTCCACCACTGGAGTTCTCCAGACCACGGGAGAGCAGCGTGCGTTCCACTTCCAGGCGGTTCAGCGATTCAACATTGGCCTGGAACTGCGTCTGCAACTGCGAGACTGCTTGCAAGTTTGCTGCCTGCTGCTCCGGCATCTCGCCTAAATGGCGCATCTTGAATGCGCTTACCTTGGCTTCCTGCTCTTCCAGATTTTGCTTTGCATCGTTCAACTGCGAATCCAGAAACTCTGTTGTGTCCTGGGCTTGCTGCTCACGGCTCTTTACTTCCCACTGAATAAAGCTGGCAGCTAACTGATTGGCAACCTGCGCAACGGTCTCACGACGGCGGCCTTCATATTCAATGGTGAAGGCGCTCAACCCGGCAGAGGAACCCTGCTTCACCGTGATGGTGATGTCTTTGCGCATCAGCTCAATCACTTCCTCCCGCGACATCTTGCCACGCAGCTCAGGGTAAAGCTGCATGTCGTCAATGATCTGCTGAAGACGCGTAGAGCTGAGCACCTGCTGCGTAATGGTGTTGAGGCGCTGTCCTGGATCAGAGCTGACAGTCGGGCTTACATACTTTTCCGGCACTTTCTGCGGATCTACAAGGATGGTGGTGGTGGCCTTGTAGTGGTCAGGCAGCAGCAGGACAAAGGTAAACCCCGCCAGCGAGAACAATACTGTTCCAAGAAAAATCCAGCCGCGATAATGCCGCACCGTATTCCAAATGGCCATCAGCTGGTCTGTAGCGCCGTTATTGGTTGCCTGGTTCATTGATCCTCCCTGATTCATCCCGGTTTACCAGAAGCGCAAAGGCGCCGGATAAAACTCCAGTCCTACCGTGGCATAGCTGGCATTTCCGCTCACCAGGTCTCCGCCGCTGCCCTGGAAGGCACGATAACCAGCAGTGAAGCCAACAGCGTTGGTTACTTTGTAACGAATGCGGGGCGCAACGAAGTAGCCGTGATACGCCGGCACAACAGTTGTGA
>DASRDW010000355.1:0-7481 GCA_035652415.1 Candidatus Angelobacter sp.
GTAAGGTTTTCGGTGGCAGGTGAAGGACTGGCCCCGCGCGATGCCCAGAGCGGCGATCAACCCACTCCTAGCGAACCGCCAAGCGCATCGCCTTCCACAACCAGCGGCCCGCACGGCAACGCATTCTGGTATCTGTTGGCAGGCATCATCGTGATCGTAGCAGGTGGCGGCTATTGGCTTTGGCGATGGTCATCCAGCGCATCGCGCGACCAGGGCCGTGCCAAATCTGCGGCAAAGCGCAAGGCAGCCAAGGCGCGTCGTGCCGCTTCTCCTGAACCGACAATCAATTCGCAAGAGACTATGCTGGATACTTTGAAAGACGAGCTGTTTCAGTTGGAACAAGATCGCCTTGATGGCAAAGTGACAACGGAAGAATATGAAAAATCGAAGGCCGGCCTTGATGCCTTGATTCGCCGCCAACTGAAGAAGGCAGGCAAGTAGCAAATCCCGCTGCACCATGAGGTACCAAGACTGCTTGGAAAATTGGCGGCCCTGAAGAACCGCCGGAGCAGATCCTTCGCCTTCGCATACGGAGCACGGCACGGATGAGAGTATGGTGCTCGGCTTCAGGATGGCGCATTTTATGAGAGATAGGATTGGTGATTAAGGGATACAGCAATCCTAGAGCTGATTAGGTGAAGATAATAACGCAAAAAGCAAATGGGCCTCCGGCATTTCACCCGGAGGCCCTCTTTCATTTGGTTACTTTCCTACTGTACGTTCGCGCTCACTGTTGAATTTGCTTTGATCGTGAACTTGCAGGTTTTGGTTTTGTTGTTATTGCTTGAGCAATCGCCGCTCCAGATGGCGTCACGTCCATCGGTTACGCTGAGCGTGATCACCGTACCGGGAGCAAATTGCGCCACCGCGCTGCTGCCAGTGGGAACGCTGATTCCAGCAGGACTGGAGACCACGCGCACACCGCTCCGCCCACCGACAACTACTCCCAATGAAACCGTGGTTGGCGCAACCGTAGGATTGATGGTTAACGTAGCCGAGCGTGTGACTCCGCCGCCAGTGACTGAGATCGTCACCACCGTCTGGGTAGTTACGGCTGAGTTGTTAATAATGGTCCCAACCGCCGTAGCTCCTGCAGGAATAAAAACAGAGTCTGCCATGCTGACAACGCTTGGATTGCTGTTAATGATCTGGAAGGTCTGATCAGTGGTTGAAGGCGCAGCTATTGTGACAACCGCAAATGATCCGGTTGCGCCGGAGATGATAGCCGGGCTCAATGTGATGGAAGCCGGTTGGCCTTGTGGCGCAATTGTGAACTGGGATGTTGCGCTTGCGCCATTCCAGCTTGCCGTGATGTGGGCCAGTGTGTTTGCCGAAACTGAATTAGTCGGAATCTGCGCTTCGACTACTGAATCACCTGCCTGGACTGTTGCCACGGCCGGCGCAACCGCTGCCGGAGAATCGCTGCTCAGCTCTACCAATGCTCCGCCCGCGGGCGCCAATCCATTGAGCGTTATCACTGCAACAGCAGTTGCTCCGCCGCTGATTGTGCCCGGGTTGATCTGGATCGATTTAATCGAGGGCGGCAGCACATTCACATTTAACGTAGCATCGCCGGAGTTGAGTTTGGCTGTTATGGTCACAGGTGTTGGAGTTGTCACCTGTCCAGCCTGGATCTGGAACTGCATCCATCCGGTATTGCCGGGCATGGTAACGGTTGCCGGCACTGGCAATACGTTCGGGTCTGAGCTAGTCAAACTGATCACGGCTCCGTTCGTCGGTGCAGCGGTGGAAAGCTGTAACTGCACGAAGGTCGTGTTGCCGCTAAAGAGCGGATTGCTGACAGCCACCATTGAGACTGGGGCCGCCGGCGCCTGGCTCACTGTGAATGTTCCGCTGGCGGACCACTTGGTCACTGCGGCTGTAGTGGGCGATGCATCTCCCTGGGCTGAACGAATGCGCCAGAATTTCTGCCCCGGAGTAAGTGAGAGTTCGGTGCGGCTGGCGTGATTCAACTGCGGCGCTTCTTCTTCAATCGTCTTGAAACCGGAGTCTTTGGCGATCTGCAGTTCATAGCCGCTAGGCTGCGGGTTGGCAACGTCAGTCCAGGTAATAGTGATTGGCAACGTCAAGTTGGTGCCGTTTGTTGGCGTTAATGGAGAAGGCGGCGCCGATAGCGGATTGTTATAGAAAACTGTATAGGTAATCGCGTTGGAAGGAACGCCGGCAACGCCGTTTGCGTTCACGGCAAACACGCGAGCGGAATAGAATCCTTCATCCGGGGTTGAAAATGAAAATGTGGTGTTGGGAATGTTATTGAACTGGCTGGTGGCAGAAAGAGGAAAACTCGGGTCTTTGGAGAACTGCAACACATAACTGGCTGCGCCCGGAACCGGGGACCAATTGAACGTCATGACTTCAAGCGGATGGAACGTTGAATATCCCTTGGTGGGTGACATGGTTGGTGCTCCAGGCTGTCCTGCGCCTGCGCCGGTAACGTTAAAACTACGTCCTGCTGACCATGCACTCTGTACCAGCGCATTATTCACTGCCTGCACACGCCAGAAATATGTGCCATTCGGCAGACCGCTCACTATGTCCTGCGTCTGACCATTGGTTGAGTCTTGCAGGATCACACTTGTGAAATTTGATGACGTGCTGACCTGCCAGTTGTACCCGATTATCCCGCTGGGATCGTTCACGGCTGACCATGAGATGGTAAGAGGCGTGGGCAAGTTTGCTCCAGAAGCCGGTGAGAGCAAGGCAGGTGCTGGCACAGCCGCAATCGCAGAGGTGACTGCGGCGAGCAATAGGAACACTACAGACACACGAATAACAGCTGGATGAATCTTCATTGATGCGTATCTCCAAAGTTTTATAAGGGAGGACGGGAAATCATCTGACCAGGAACCGATTCAGCCGAACTACCCTGATTAAGTTGTTCACTATCTGGGTACAGCTTTCGAGGCCCTCCGCTGTTGCTCTGGAGTCCTCGAATTAACGCTTACTTCGGTAAGACACGCTCTGCAACCGCGCGGAACAACTCCGGAGTACATGCCTCGCGTGCGGCACTGATCAATGCTGAGCAGTGTCCGGTAGGACAGTTCTCTTCAGTGGCAATTCTGCTGCGTGATGAAGTTGACTGGCCGAATTTCGGCAGGAAAAATGTTTAAGTTGCGCCGCAGCCCCCATCTGTGCCAAGCGAATACCATTGCTGAATTGTGATTCCGGTTCATGCCATGTTGCCGTTTGCGCTGCTTACGCGATTTGCAATGCAGCAGTTTCAGAAAAACCATCATGGCTGGAGGCAACGAGCGTGTGATGTGAAGAGCGATCAGCGGAGTGCAGGAAGTTTGCGATTGGTCAAAATAAGGAGCATGAAGTTGCAGTGCGATGCTATACGCGAGTTCCGTTGCAGAGGTTTGGATTACGTCTAGGAACTCCCGCTTCGCTCGCGACCGCAAACCGCCTGAGCAAATATATTCTCATTGCGGGAAATTACAGATTCTTCGCTGCGTTCAGGATTCGGCAGGAGGCTCTCGGCTCAGCGTATCTCGCTTACGCTTCCTAATCGCCTCCACAGTTGATCCCTCGCTGCGCTCGGGATTTCGGCTGCGGACTCCCGCTTTCGCTCACGCCCGCAATACGCCTCAACTTAACAAATCTTTTTGCTTTCTTTTTACACAAACCGGCGGTCTTTTTGAGATGATACTGCCACCCATCCCTCATAATAGGTGTAAGTCCGAGATCAACAGATATTAGTTAGAAGCGGATACTGTAAGAGAGGGTCTGGTAAGTGCAGGTTCTGGTCTCGGCGGCTTTCAAAGATGTTAACAATTGGCTTTTGCAAAAACCATTCAATGGGAGAGTTCTGATTGTTAGCTAGTTACAAAGCGATTGCAATGAATTGTCCGCGGCGTCTGGCAATCTGGATTGTTGCAGCAGCGTTTATGCTGATTGCGCCGTGGATACAGGCCACTCTGCAGGCACAACAAGGGAATGCCGCCGCCGCAGCCAGGAGCGTTGGCACAGTCAAGTCAATCAACGGCCAGACGCTTGTTTTGAAACCGGACTCAGGGCCGGATGTAAATGTTTCTTTATCAGATGGCACGCGCATTCTGCGCCTTGCTCCAGGGCAGACGGACTTAAAGAGCGCCACTCCCTTGGCAATATCGGATTTGCAGGTCGGCGACCGTATGCTTGTTCGTGGCCACGCGGGCGAGAACGATTCCATTGCGGCTGCCGCGATCATCGTAATGAAGCAGGCCGACGTTGCCCAGAAACAGCAGCACGACCGTGAAGACTGGCAAAAGCGCGGCGTTGGCGGCATTGTGAGCGCCATTGATCCGGCCAGCGGGACCATTACAGTATCAGTCACGCCCACGGTGAGCATTACCGTAAAGACGTCAAAAGACACCAGCTTCTTGCGCTATGCTCCCGATTCAATCAAGTTTGCTGATGCAAAGAAGAGCACCCTGGATCAGATCAAGACTGGTGATCAGCTGCGGGCGCGGGGCACTCGCAGCGCTGACGGCAAGGAGATCGCGGCGGAAGAAGTGATTTCGGGATCGTTCCGCAATATCGCGGGAACCATCACTTCTATTGACACGGCCAACAATGCAATTACGGTCAAAGACATCCTGGCCAAGAAGTCTGTAGTTGTTAAATTCAATGCCGATTCACAGTTGCGTAAGCTGTCGCAACCCATGGCACAGCGTTTGGCTTTCTTCCTTAAAGCAAGAACGGAATCAGGCCAGGGTGGAGCGCCTGGCGGAGGCGCTTCGCGGCCGGGAGGCGGTCCTGACTTCCAGCAAGTATTGAGCCGCATTCCCAGCATAAAACTTGAAGACCTTCAAAAAGAAGATGCGGTCATGATCGTGGCTATGCCGGGAACGAACAACGATGATGTAACAGCGGTTACGCTGCTCGGCGGCGTTGAGCCGATTCTTACCGCTTCCCCGAACGGCACGAGCGCGGCTGCGCTCTTTTCCGGATGGAATCTGGGCGCGCCCGCCGGCGATGCTGGGCCGTAAATCAAGAAATTATGACCATGCTGAGGAGAGTTTGATGAGATCAAGGCTGTTGGGCCTTCGCAAGTGGGCCCTTGCTATTTTTAGCGTTTCGGTTTTCAGTGTGGCATTTTTTGCCACCCCAGCGCTTGCGCAGGCCCCTGCGGGCCGGTTGCACGGCCAGATCACTGATCCAACCGGAGCGGTGATTCCCCAGGCGACCATCACGGTAAAAAATTCCAGCGGCCAAACAGTTACGGCTAAATCAGGCGGCGCGGGTGAATACGATTTCCGCAATCTGGCGCCGGGCAGTTACACGATTACGGTAACAGCCAAGGGTTTTGCGCCGGTAACGCAACAGGTGGAGATTGTTGCCGGTCAGGAGAAGAAAGCCGATCTCGCTCTGGAGGTTATGGCCAAGGAAGAAGATATCCAGGTGCAGAGCAATGCAGCCACCGTCAGCACCAGCCCTGATAACAACGCGAACAGCGTGGTAATCAGCGGTAAAGACCTTGATGCTCTTTCTGACGATCCAGATGAGTTGCAATCAGAATTGCAAGCGCTGGCTGGCCCATCTGCCGGCCCCAACGGCGGACAGATTTATATTGACGGTTTCACCGGTGGGCAATTGCCGCCTAAATCTTCCATTCGCGAGATTCGCATCAACCAGAACCCATTTTCCGCGGAATATGATCGCATGGGCTTTGGCCGGATAGAAATTCTTACCAAGCCCGGCAGCGATAAGGTCCACGGGCAGTTCTTTTTCAACGATAACCACTCTTTCCTTGATGCCCTGAATCCTTTTGCCGCCACTGAGCCTGATTTCAACACGGAGATGGCAAGCGGAAACATTGGTGGACCGCTAAGTAAGAAAGCTTCATACCAGATCAATGCCGAGCGGCGTGACATTAATGATGCAGCAGTCGTGCTTCCCCAGGCTTTCATCGCGGCCAATGTGCCCGTACAGCCGGTGCTCAATCCGCGCGTGCGCACCAGCTTTACCTCAAGGCTTGATTACCAGCTGGCAAGCTCAAATACGCTCATGGTGCGCTACCAGTTCACGCATAATCGAGAGGCAAATGATGGTATTGGGCAACTGTCACTGCCTTCGCAGGCCTTTAACCAGACCCTTACAGAAAACACAATTCAAATCAGCGATACGCAGGTGCTCAGCCCTCAGGTGATCAATGAAACGCGCTTTGAATGGCAGCGCGGCACCACTGACCAGAATGCGCTATCCCTTGCACCGTCCATTGCTGTGCTGGACCAATTTAATTCCGGCGGCAATTCGTTGGGATTGAGTAATGTTCTTACCACTCACTACGAGTTGCAGAACTACACCTCTATCAACAAAGGCAATCATTTTATGCGCCTTGGCGGGCGACTACGCGCTACGGCGGAGTCCAACAACTCTACACAGGGTTTCAATGGGACGTTTACCTTTGACTCTCTGGCGGCTTTTCAGGCCGGTACGCCCCGGCAATTAAGCGTTACCACCGGCAATCCCTTAATCCAAGACACGTTTGTCGATGCCGGTCTTTATGCAGAGGACGATTGGAAGCTACGGCCCAACATGACGTTCAGCTATGGGTTGCGTTTTGAAACGCAGAACGGCATCAACGACCATGGTGACTGGGCGCCGCGCTTAGGCTTTGCCTGGGGCTTGGGAGGCAAGAAAAATGCAGCTCCAAAGACAGTTATTCGCACCGGCTTCGGCCTTTTCTACGATCGTTTTACCCAGGACCTGATCTTGCAGTCGGAACGTTTAAATGGCGTGAACCAGCAGCGGTTCATTCTTTCCGGCACCAACCCGGCGGACCAGACGACGCTGAACAATGCATTTGCCAGCTTTCCGGTTCTGCCTCCTATCACCGGGACTACGGTGCCGACGACCACTTATGCTATTGATCAAAACCTGAGAACGCCTTATACCATCCAGTTCGCTGGTTCAGTGGAACGGCAGCTTACCAAGACTGCCACGCTCACCGGCACATACGTTCATTCTCGTGGTGTTCATCAACTCTTTTCCACTGTTGTAAGCAGCACTCCCTCACCGCATTATCAGTTTGAATCCGGCGGCATCTTCAACCAGAACCAGTTGATCCTAAACTTCAACCAGCGTGCCGGGACCAGATTCACCATTTTCAGCTTTTACATGTTCAGCCATGCCAATAGTGATACCGCCGGAGCGACCAGCTTTGCTTCAAATCCAGCCGAAGGAATCGGTTTTGATTATGGGCGGGCCGCCTTTGACGTGCGTCATCGTCTCTTTTTCGGTGGAACGGTCTCATTGCCGCGTGGCTTCCGCGTAAGCCCCTTTATGGTGGCGAATTCCGGTGCGCCGTTTAACATCACCATTGGACGCGACATTAACGGCGATTCCATCTTTAATGACCGGCCGGCCTTCGCTACGGATCTCTCACGCCCCAGCGTGGTCCAGAACAGCTTGGGCGCTTTTGATACTTCGCCTATCCCCGGCCAGACCATTGTTCCTTTTGATTTCGGTGATGGCCC
>DASRDW010000356.1:0-5500 GCA_035652415.1 Candidatus Angelobacter sp.
TCAGCACCTTTGCGCCATTCAAGCTTTTGCGCTCACGGTTGAGCGCCGCCGCCGTGGATGTAACCACGTGGTATGGCATATTAAGGTTGATTTCGCCAGCCAGCTCAATGAAACGGGTATGGAAGTCATACTCCTTGGCCTTCCATGAGAGATAGAAGGGGTCAATTGGAATGCAGTGCCCTCCCAGGCCCGGTCCGGGATAAAACGCCTGGAAGCCGAACGGCTTGGTAGAGGCCGCGCCAATCACTTCCCAAATATCGATGCCCATCCGCAGCGAGAGAAGTTTCAGCTCATTCACCAGCGCGATGTTGACGCATCGGTAGATGTTCTCAAGCAGCTTGGTCATCTCCGCTGCCGCAGGGGTTGAAACCGGCACCGTGCGATGGAAGATGGTTCCATACAGCTTGCGGCCCAACTCCGTTGCGTCAGGATTCAATCCGCCCACCACTTTGGGGATATCGCAACGCGCGACCGTGTCATTGCCCGGATCTTCACGCTCCGGAGAGAACGCCACATAGAAAGTGACGGTCGGATTGCTATTGGTTCCGCGCGCAGCTTTCAAGCCGAGCGGGTTCTTCTCCAGGATCGGGATCAGCAGCTCTTCCGTGGTCCCAGGATAGGTTGTGCTCTCCAGGATGACCAGCTGTCCCGGCCGCAGGTGTGGCGCAATTGATTCAGCCGTCGCGGCGATAAAGCTCAAATCCGGCTCATGATGGTCATTGAGCGGCGTAGGAACGCAGATAATAATCGCGTCCATGCTGGAGATTTGCGAGTAATCAGAGGTTGCAGAGAAGCCACTGCGCTGCGCCGCCTGGATTTCGGTTTCCGGTATGCGGACGATGTAAGAGCCGCCGTGGGAAAGAACGCTGACCTTTTTGCTATCGATATCAAAGCCGGTCACGCGGAACTTTTGTTCGCTAAAGAGCAGCACCAGCGGAAGACCAACGTATCCCAGCCCAATCACGCCAATGCGTGCCGTCTGGTCTTCCAGTTTGGCCGCCAAAGAAGCAGACGGTGAAGAAGTTATATATTCCAAGGAACTCATGGTTGCCTTTTAAGGGCATTTCGGATGCCAAATCCAGAGCCTGAGTTCTGCTGAGTCATGAAGCTTAACTCTTTTAGGATGTTGAGAATATAAAGGTTTATTTCTAGCTGTGAGCCAAAAGATAACGGCTGATAATGCAAAGACTTGCACAGTTTTTCTTCCAAAATATCGGGTTTGTTGCAAGTGACACAATTCACCTGTTACGTCTTATGTAGGTAGCCAACTTTGCCTTCAGGTTGGGGTTAGTGATATCTGAAAATGTGCAGGAAAGCCAGGGCCAAGCCGCGAACCAACTGAATACCAGTCTGGATCTGCCCGTCCGTAAACGATCTAAAAAGCTTTTTGTGCTTGGTGGCGTGGCGATAGCCGTATTGATATTTGCCGTGTTTGCCGGCAGATTGCTGGTTCGCGATCATCCTGAACGCTCTAATGTGATTGTGGTCCTTGCCGGCGATAGCCAGGACCAGCGCTATCGCAAGGGAATGGCGCTGCTCCGCACCGGCTATGGCGACCACCTATTTCTCGATGCAGCCTCGGATTCCAGCTATTTCGGCCACAGTCCCGCGGAATACGCTGAAGCTTTTCTCCGGCAGGATGCCGGGGATATGTCCGCTAAAGTAAGCGTCTGCCCGTTTGAAGAAGATTCCACGGTTACAGAGACTCGCTTCGTGGCCAAGTGCCTGGAGCCACTCCATCACCAAAGTGTTCTTCTGGTTACAAGTGACTGGCATACTGCCCGGGCTCTTTCCATATTTAACAACCGTTTGCCGCAATATCATTGGTCAGCCGCAGCAGCTGAGGATTCGCGGATCTTCGGCGTCCACTGGTGGCAGCATCGTGAGTGGGCTAAAACCACCTTTCAGGAATGGCTCAAGGTTATTTGGTGGAATGCGGTTGATCGCTGGCGGTGAGTTTCTTCATTGTCTTGTCCAGTCTGGCGGACAGAATTGCAGCTCTGTCCGCCAGTTCCACTGGAGTTTTAATTAGGCTGTTCGCAGGACTGCGGGTTTCAGGTCGAGGCTTGCAAGCGGCTTGCCTGCAAATGCCAACTGGATTTGCGCCTGTCCTGAGCTGATGGCAGTCTGTCCCGGAGCGATGCTCGCGGAATGGAAGGCATAACGTCCGCTGGCATCCGCACGCGTAACAAACCGTCTGCCATTGTTGATGAGCGTGACCACGGCATGAGGCGCAGGCCGGTTGAGGGTGTCATGCACCGTGCCAGCCAACTGCGCGCTGGCCAAGGCCGGGACGCCGCGGTAAGCAAAGGTGCCGAAGATCACGTCAACGTAAATTTCCACGCTGTAAATCTCGTTTTGGACGGCGACCAGATCCACCGTATCGGTGACTGTGCGGGTTGCTGAGGTCTGGGCGGAAGAAGTAAGGGTATAAGAGATGGTATCGGTCTCGGTTTTCGAAGGGCCGATGCCGATGATGCTCAACCAGCCAGCCTCCATATCCGTGACCGTAGAGTTGCTGCGTTCCACCGCGTTGGTATCCTGCTGGTTCAAGGTATAAGTCTCGGTGCGCTGCCACTCGCCGCCGCCGACTTCCGCAGTTTCAATGAGTTCGAAGCGCGGCTTCGGCAAAGTCGCCTCCGATCCGCCGGCGACAAAGGGATCTAACGCCAGCAGAGACTGAATGGTTGCCGTATTCAGCCCGCTGCGTGTCCCCTGGCTCTTCAGCGTGCCCGCACTCATGGCGGCCGGTCCGTCTGATCCAAGCAGCGCGAGTTGCAGCGAGTTGCCGTTGAGGAACCAGCATAGCCGGGCATTGACCAGGTAATAAAGCATGTCAGCACTGCCCGGGCCGCCGCTCTTAGCGCTGGTAATGACCTTCTGCTGGTCGGTCACCGTCAGGGACAAGACGTGCTGACTGCTGGATGTGGTGCCTATCTGCGTAGTTACCTTCGTCTGGCCGAAGATCTCGGGGATCATCGAGATCACACCGCTGATCACTCCAAGCACTCCGCCGATTTCTTTGAGAGTGCCGCTGTTCTCGGGCAAGAACAGGCCCTTTCCTGCCGTCCCTATCGCGCTGGCCAGACCAGCCGGAGTATTGAACTGCGGATCGGGAGTCTGGGTGCTGCTTGTTTGTGAGGTGCCCACAGTGAAGTTAACTCCGCTGGCATTGCTGAAGGACCATGAGGCCGTGTTCTTTTTGCTCTGGTCCACGGGCGGCGCATAGACAATTGAGAGAGGTAAGGCCGGGATGGTAAACACCCCCACACCCACGAGTTGATGCTGGATTTCGATTGGTCCCTGACTCGTGAACCTCTTTGCGCCGCAGGTCAGAATGAATCGTTCAATCACGCCGGCCTGGGCCACGTTCAGCGTAACAAAATCCTGCCCCGAGGCGGCATGAACGTCGGGATGGCCGAGAACGGAGAGAACAACATCGCGGCCCTGGCGATTGGTAATGTTGAACTGCAAGGTCACGTTTTCCACGTTCAGCGTGGTGAGCGTGGCGATTGTTTTCGGAACAGAGCGCGGCAGCGGTTTCATAAACGGCCCTGTCCTCGGACCGGGCTCACCGAGTGTCTCGCCGATTGTCTCTGTGGGTATCGCGTACGTGAAATGGCCGAGTTGCGCGTCAAAGGTGCCGACGACGTAAGTTTTTGAGGTCTGCGGGATGGGGAATTTGGCCTGTTGAGCTTTAATGGCGTTATACACGTCAAGCACACTGGTTACACCAGTTCCTGGGGAAGACATCTGATACTCCTAAAATATGGATTACCTGAACGCGAACCGGTTCGACGTAAGGCCTGCGCACATTATATCGCGACACGATATAAATGATCCGAAAACTTCGGAACAAAATTGCCTTAGTTGGATAAGGGTTTCAAATTCAAGAACAAGCAGTTGGAATTCCCAACTTATCGGTTGGACCAAGTCCAGGTTTTGGTCCTTTCGCTAGTTTTTAATTGTAAGAGTTAAAAACTCGATTTTAGTACCAGACGGGCTAACTGTGGTCTTTAAACTTGTTTGCATCCAGTGTGGGAAAGCTCTCTTCCCAGTGTGAAAACATTTTCCTATTCATCTTGACATTAAATGGCAATCTTTTATGACTCCATTCTACCCAGTCATCCACCACGAAGATATATGGCCTTTTATTTTCATATAGATAGTAGTTATATCCCACTCCTGCCCGTTACTTAAGTACACATTCCATTTCCCGCTACTTTGGCGTTGTACATGCACATACGCCGTATGCACCTCAGCGCGTCAATTTAACTCGTTTGTGGGCAGACGGAGCCTCGAATGAAACAAATGATAGAGCAGAATTTTGACCTTCCCTCGGAGTCCGTAATTTTCGGCTCCTCGGATGCAATGAAGAAGGTCCAACGCGACCTGGCCATGATCGCCTCGGCTGACGTTCCTGTTTTGATTCAGGGACCTAGCGGCACGGGCAAGGAAATTATTGCCAAGCTGATTCACCGCAATTCGCCTCTGGCCAAAGGCCCTTATGTGAAGGTGAACTGCCCCGCCATTCCTGATGCGCTTCTGGAAAGCGAGCTTTTTGGATACGAAAAGGGCGCGTTTACCGGCGCCTACAACTCCAAGCCGGGACTGATTACCCTGGCTGATCGTGGCACGCTCTTTCTTGATGAGATTGGCGAACTGAGCCTGGGTTTGCAGTCAAAGCTTTTGCAGGTGTTGCAGGATGGAAAATTCAGCCGCATTGGCGCCCAGGAAGATACCCGCTCTGAAGCGCGCGTGATCTGCGCCACCAACCGCGATTTGCGCCGTGAGATTGCCGCCGGAACTTTCCGCGAAGACCTTTTTTATCGCGTCAACGTGGTCAATATCACATTACCGTCATTGCGCGAAAGAAGTGCTGATATCCCTGAACTGGTGGAGTATTTCCGCAGCCACTTCAACATGGTTTACAACCGCAAGACGCCGGCATTGTCGGCCTCGCTTATGCGGCTTCTGCAGGCCTATCACTGGCCCGGCAATATTCGCCAACTGGAAAATCTGATTAAGCGTTACGTGATCCTCGGAACGGAAACCTGCATCAGCAGCGATCTTGCCGAACCGGCAACAAGCGCCTTTGATCTGGAGATTCCTCAGGAAGGCCCAGTTCCACTCAAGAAGATTACCAACCAGGCAGTGCGCCGCCTGGAGCGTGAAATCATCCTCAAAGTTCTGCAAGCCAATCACTGGAACCGCCGCCGTGCAGCGGAAGCGCTCAAGATCAGCTATCGCGCTCTGCTTTACAAGATCCAGGACGCGGGACTTTCGCCCAATCGCGGCACCGTAAGAACCATGCAGTCTGAAGCTGGTGTTGCAGCCTCTCTTGACGCGCATGACGCCGAAGACAACGGTGGAGACATGGTTCGCCCGCTCGTGCCGGTTGCCAAGGTGAGTAATGCTTAAAATCGGCGGACAAAGAATCCCGACCAAGACGCTGGTTCTGGTCGCCAGTGAAGGCCTGTTGATTATCCTCGGCCTCGCG
>DASRDW010000357.1:0-9794 GCA_035652415.1 Candidatus Angelobacter sp.
CCTGAGTTACCGCAGCCTGCGCAGCGCCAACAGCAGCATCGTTGCTCTGCCAGGTAGCTTTCGCGGCGTCCAGTTGCTGTGCCGGAATCACGCCGTCATTCGCCAGCGCGACGCTGCGGTCATAGTCCAGCTTGGATTGGTTCGCAGCAGCCTGGGCTTTCGCCAGGTTCGCTTTCGCCGCTACCAGGTTCGCGTTCGCGTTGGCCAGATTGGCCTGGGCCTGCAGCAGCGCTCCCTTGAACAATGAAGGATCAATCTGCGCGATTACCTGGCCCTTTTTCACATGCGAGTTAAAGTCGGCATAGAGCGTCTGGATGGTGCCTGACACCTGTGAGCCAACCTGCACCGTCGTCACCGCATTGATGGTTCCCGTGGCCTGCACCACGTCCTGAATGTCGCCCTTCTGCACCTTTTCGGTGTAGTACTGGGGCGCTTTTTTGGTCTCAAAGCTGAAAGCCGTGAGCAGCCCAATCGCGGCCAGCAGCGTGCCAATAATCGTCCATTTGTTTTTTATGAATTTCATTTTCGAACCCCTTGAGGCCGTCTCACCTCTTTTCGGCCTCTGTAGGATTAGACCCGGCCCCAGCCGCGAAAGCGTAAAATGTGGTAAGAAAAGGGTTAATAATTGTCTAGATGGTTAATTCATAAAGGGGCTGGAATTGGAGAGTGGTTAACGGAACTTTACAGCAAAACCAGAAAGCGCCAGCGCTGCAACAGCAGCGGCGAAGTAAGACCCGCCTAAGCGGATTGAAGACAGAAATGAGAAGAAAGAGGCTACTTGGCTTCTGCCGTCTGGATCTGCACAAACTGCCAGCCAAAGCGGCCCTTGATGCACAGATTGCCGTGGGTCACATCGTGATCAAGCGGCGAAGTCACTTTTACGATTTTGCCATCCTGCTCATGCACGGTAAGGTTGCAGCCAACGCCGCAGTAAGGGCAGATGGTGGTAGTCTCTTCCTGCTTTGACTCGTCCCACGTTCCGGCCTGACGCATATCGTATTCGCTCTTGAACATCAGAGCGCCGGTGGGACAGACACCGATGCAGTTGCCACAGTAAACGCAAGCCGACTCCGGCAGAGGAACCTGGAATTCAGTGGCGATTCCGGCGGAGAATCCGCGCCCGGAGACGGCGATGGCAAAGGTGTTCTGCGCGTCAACGCCGCAGGCTTCCACGCATTTGTAGCAGAGAATGCATTTGGAGTAATCGCGAACGTAGAGATCGTTATCAATTTTTACAGGCTGCTTCACCGTGGCTGCAGACGGGCCAAAGCGCTGCGGCTGAGCGCCATAACGCGACAAATATCCGGCAAATTGCGGGGCCGTTGAAACGTCAACCGATGACGCCAGGAATTCCAGCACCATGCGCCGCGAGAGGCGCACGCGATCGGAATCTATCTTGATCTTCATGCTGGGTTCAACTTTGCGCGAACACGCCGGAACCAGCGTGCGCGAACCTTCCATCTCAACCACGCATACGCGACAAACATTGACCGGGGTAAGGCTCTCAAGGAAACAGAGGGTGGGCGTATCGACTCCCAGTTTGCGCGCCGCTTCAAGAATAGTGGAGCCTTCCGGCACGGAGACAGCTTTGCCGTCAATGGTGATCTCAACCATCTTCCGCTCGCGCTCAGGCGGTATTTGCGGCACCGGCCCGGGCGGCACTGGTATGAGCGGCTCAGGGGCCAATTTCGGCATGGCTGCGGATGTTTGTGTTGCCAGCGTTTCTTTCATGTGAATAAATTCCACCTCTCAAGCGCCGACTCCACGGCGCTGGAAGCAGTCTGGCCCAGGCCGCAGATGGAGGCATCGCGCATGGCCTGCCCCATCTCGCGCAACATAACAATCTCATCTGTCTTAGAGCCGAGCGGGCGGCCATCCACCAGCCGCTGCAAGGCCTCTTGCTGGCGCACCACGCCAACGCGGCAGGGAACACATTGGCCGCAGGTTTCATGGCGGAAGAACTCAGCGATGCGCAGAAGAATACGCTTTAGATCAATGCTGTCATCAAACAACATGACCACGCCTGAGCCCAGCGTTGCACCAATGGCGCGCGTGCCTTCAAACGTGAGCGGCACATCAATTTCTTTGGGGGAAATGAACGCGCCCGCCGCGCCGCCCAGCAGCACCGCCTGCAATCGTCCTGTGCCGGCCACGCCTCCAGCAATCGCCATCAACTGGCGCAGCGTTGTGCCCATAGGCACTTCATACAAACCGGGGCGGGTCACGTGTCCGCAGAGGCAGAAGAGCCTGGGCCCGGTGGAGTTTTCTGTTCCGATCTTCGCGTAGGCTGCGCCGCCGTCCCGCACGATCATGGGCACATTAGCCAGCGTCTCAACATTGTTGACCACTGTAGGCTGTCGGAAGAGACCGGCCTGCGTGGGGAAAGGCGGCTTGTTGCGCGGCTCGCCGCGATAGCCTTCCAGGGAATTGAACAGCGCAGTCTCTTCACCGCAGATGTAAGCTCCGGCGCCACGGCGCAGCTCGATATCAAACTTCATGCCGGTGCCCAAAACATTCTGGCCCAGAAAGCCTTCCCATCGCGCGCTTTCAAGCGCGTGCTCCAGCCGATCCGCAGCAAAAGGATATTCGCCGCGCAGGTAGATATACCCCTGCTCCGCGCCTGTAACCAGCGCGGCAATTGTCATGCCTTCAAGTACAACAAAAGGATCGCCTTCCATAATGATCCGGTCTTTGAACGTTCCCGGCTCAGATTCATCGGCATTGCAGATGAGGTAATGCTTGCGCCTGGGGTCCTGTTTTAGGCAATCGCGCTGCGTGTACAGCGCCTCCCATTTTTTCGCTGCAGGAAAAGCAGCGCCGCCACGGCCCAGCAGCTTTGAAGCTGCAACCTCTTTGAGCACGCCTTCAGGCCCAAGGTCAACCGCTTTGCGCAGCCCTTCATAACCGCCCAGGCGCTGGTATCCATCCAGTTGCGAAGCGTTGCTCTTGCCAACACGGCGCAAAAGCATCAGCTTGGGGGAGCCTTCCTGCGGAACCGAGAGTTGCGTATTCAAGACATCAGGTGCTTCAGGCATGCAATCATTGGCCGCATCTTTTATCAACGACTCAACACGATCCACCGTTGCCGGGGCCAACACGCGCTCCTGAGGTTTTACTCCCGCTTTCGATACCAGAACAGCCGGGGCCCGTTCACACAATCCCAGACACTCGCTGCGTCTCCACATTGCGCGGCCGCCCAGGCAGGGTAGGCCTTCCGGCCCAAGCTTGTGCTCCAGTTGATCGCAAAGCGCATCTGAGCCGCGCGTAATGCAGGCAATGTCATCACACACATGCGCCACGGCTAGCGGGCGAGGCTTGAGAGAAAACATGCCGTAAAAAGAAGCCACGCCGTAGGCTTCAGCCGGAGGGATATCCAGCCGCTGCGAAACATAGTTCAGTGCGCCTTCGCTGATCCAGCCAATGTGATTGTGGATGGCATGCAGGGTGGGCAATAATAGGTGCCGTTGTGAATGGGCTTTTTGCGCTCCGCCCATGGCCAGATGGCCGTCAGAATTATGGCGCTCTCCGCCCTCCCAGCCTGATTCCGGCGCGCCCAGCTTGGAATCTACAGCCGCTTTTTCTTCAGGAGTAGCTTGCGCGCCTGTCAGGTGAAGGTCCAATTATTCCTCCGCACACTTCTCAATTCGGATTGCGGTAGCCTTGAACTCTGAAACGCCGGACTGGGGATCGACCGCGTTGATCGTCAGGTCATTCGTGGCAACCTGCTCATGGGTGTGCACCGACAAAAAGGCCAGTCCTGGACGCAAGCCGGGATCAAACCGCACCGGCGCAATCACCGAGCCTCTCCGCGAGCTTACACGCACGGTTTCGCCTTCGCTTACCTTGTACTTTCTGCCATCTTCCGGTGAGAGCCCCAGCGCTTCCTTGCGGCGTAGCGGCGAAGCAAACTTGCTGGTCTGTACGCCGGTGTTGTAATCATCAAGACGGCGGCCTGTGGTAAGGCGAATCGGGAATTCATCATCCAGTTTATCGACCGGTAGCGCATGCTCCACCATGTGGAACGGCGCGCGAGGCCCTATCAATGGATCGGCCCACAGACGGCCATGCAGGAACACTTCGCCGGGATGGTTCTCGTCATAACAGGGCCACTGGATACCGCCCATTCTTTCCAGGCGCGCATAGCTCATGCCTGCATTCATCGGGCTGAGCTTACGTAATTCATTCCAGATGCATTCTGAGTCGGCGCATCCCCAGTCATGCCCAAGACGCCGCGCGAGATCAAAGATGATTTCTATATCATCACGAACGCCCGGCGGTGGAGGGACAGTGCGTCGCACGCGCTGCACACGACGCTCGCTGGAAGTGACTGTGCCTTCACTCTCGAAGGCGCCAGCCGTAGCAGGCAGCACTACGTCAGCCATTTCAGCGGTTTTGGTATAGAAAAGGTCCTGCACTAGAAGGAATTCCAGTCCGCCCAGCAGCTTGAGCGCGTGGTGGCGGTCCGCTTCTGAGTCGGCAGGATTTTCTCCAAGACAATAGAGAGTGGTGAGTTCCTTGCGCTCCATTGCATCCAGCATTCCGCTGATATGCCAGCCCTTCTTGGGAGGGAGCGTCAGGCCGTAAGCTTTTTCAAACTTCGCGCGGATTTCGTCATTCTCAACATGCTGGAAGCCGGGGAAACGATCAGGGATTGCGCCCATGTCGCCGCCGCCCTGCACGTTATTCTGGCCGCGCAAGGGGCAGACGCCGCTTCCATAGCGGCCCACGTGCCCGGTGACCAGAGAGAGATTGATCAGCGCAGTTACGTTGTCCACTGCGTTGTGGTGCTCGGTGATGCCGAGCGTCCAGCAAAGCTGTGCGGACTTAGCTTTAGCGTAGGCATGTGCCGTATTGCGGATAATCTCGGCAGGTACGCCGGTCTCTTTTTCCGCATACTCCAGGGTGAACTTCTGAACATGCGCTTTGTAAGCCTCAAAATGGCTGGTGGCATGCTCGATGAACTTCATGTTGGCCATGCCGGCATTGATAATCTCGCGCCCCATGGCATTGGCCAGTGCAATGTCAGTGCCTACGTCGATACCCAGCCACACGTCTGCCCACTGAGCAGACGTGGTGCGCCGCGGGTCAACCACAAACATCTTTGCGCCGTTGTGCACCCCTTTCAGCAAATGGTGAAAGAAGATGGGGTGCGTCTCACGCGCGTTGGAACCCCAGAGCAGAATTACATCGGTCGTCTCAATCTCTTTGTACGAGCTTGTGCCGCCACCCGCTCCAAAAACCGCCGCCAGACCGGCGACGCTGGGGGCGTGTCAAGTTCGGTTACAGCTATCAATGTTGTTGGTCCCCATCACCGCGCGAACAAACTTTTGCGCGGTGTAATTCAACTCATTGGTGGTCTTGGAGCAGCTGAACATGCCAAAGTCGCGCGGGTCTTTCTTGGCGATGGAGCGGCTAAACGCCTTGACCACGCGGTCCATGGCTTCATCCCAGGTGGCTGGGCGATGCCTGCCGTTCTCGCGCACCAATGGCTGAGTCAGTCGTGTTTTTAATGGAATAGGCATACTGGCCTCAAATAAAGCACTACAAAATCGTAGCACTTTTGCCCATACATGGCAGAGGGCTTTGAGAGCCCTCTGGCCAAATGTATAGAGAAGTAAAGCTCCCTTGCGGTTACTTGCTGCTTGGGGCAGTAGCAGCCGGAGCTGGCGCTGCAGGCGCTGGTGATGCTGGAGCTGTGGCAGCCGGCGGAGCCACAAACAGTTTCTTTGCGTTTTTCCAAAGCTCAACTACTCCCCACCCCCACGGAACACCAACAAATAACCATGCCAATAAGACCAGCGCTGCGGGCGTCTTTTTCACTTGATCCATTTTTCGTCTCCTTTTGCGTTAGTTAGCGCACCGCTGCGGTGCCGGGCACGGCGGCGCTGTCTGTGGCTTGGGTCTGATACCAATACTTAGAATTCACCGGCCGCACCATCGCGTTGGCAATCAGACCGATAACCAACAGTCCAACCATCACATAGAGAACCGCCGAGTAGGAATCCGCCAGCGGAACGCCGTGGTTCTTTTCATACTCGCGGATGTTGTTCACCAGCCACGGCCCCACGACTCCTGCCACTGACCATGCGGTGAGCAGGCGGCCGTGAATGGCGCCTACCTCCATGGTTCCAAACAGGTCCTTCAAGTAGGCAGGAACGGTGGCGAAGCCGCCGCCATACATGCTGACGATTACGGCTACCACGATTACAAAGAGTGGAACGCTGTTCAGGCCGCTGATGCCCGTGCGTGGCGCCAGGTAGTAGAGAATTCCGCCCAGGATAAAGAACACAAAGTAGGTGTTCTTACGGCCTATGTAGTCTGAAACGGTGGACCAGATGAAACGTCCGCCCATGTTGAACAGACTAAGCAAGGCGACGAACCCTGCCGCTGCAACCGCGGTAATCCTCCCTTTGAACAACTCCTGAATCATGGGCGAAGCCTGTTCCAGGATGCCGATGCCGGCGCTCACGTTCATGCAAAGCACGATCCAGACCAGCCAGAATTGCGGGGTTCCGAAAGCCGTATTGACTTCCACGTCATGTGTTGTGACCAGAGCCTTGGGCTTGGTCGGAGCGGTCCAGCCTTCTGGCTTCCAGCCCGGCGCGGGAATGCGAACAGTGATAACGCCAAACATCATCGCCACAAAGTAGATCGCCCCCATCACCAGGAAAGTCTTCATCACGCCCAAATCGTTGTTCGTGCGGAAGTGGTCCATGAGATTTCTGGCCAATGGAGAACCAATCAACGCACCTCCGCCAAAGCCCATGATGGCCATGCCGGTCGCCATGCCGGGCCGGTCTGGAAACCATTTAATCAGGGTGGAAACCGGAGAGATGTAGCCAATCCCCAACCCGGTGCCGCCGATCACTCCGTAGCCAATATAGATCAGCCACAGTTGGTGGATCTGGACACCCAGGGCGGAGATAAAAAATCCGCTGCCAAAACAAACAGCGGAGACGAACATGGCTTTGCGTGGCCCCACCCTCTCCAGCCACTTGCCGAAGACCGCGGCAGAAAGGCCGAGAAAGACAATCGCCAGGATGAAAATCCATGCCAGAGCGGGAAATGACCAATCATGCGGATTGGGGCTGTCCATGGAAGCGGGCAGTGCCTTCAGGCCGCCACCGGTACTTTGGACCTGAATCAGGTAATTCAGCGGCTTTTTAAACACGCTGAAGGCATACGCCTGGCCGATGGCCAGATGGATGGAAAGAGCTGCTGGAGGAACCAGCCAGCGGCTGAATCCAGGTTTAGCGACTGTACGGCTGCGATCAAAGAAAGAGAGTGCACCCATGGCCTTTAGGTCCTCATCTATTTGAAATGGCTTGCGTCTTGTCAAAAACCGGAGACTGGGAAAATCAGCCGGACTGCAGGCTCCAAAAAACGGACTCGGCTGAAACCACCGCTATTTGGCCGGAAGAATCTGCCGCAGCAGATTAACATATCGACTCGCGATATATCAATCTTGAAACTGCCGCGCCCAATTACGGGCATCATTATATGCCGATTGGCCAATCCTGCAAGCGCCACCTTCCGCCCAGCCATCTGCTTTGCCCATAGACTCATCCCAGTAAACATGGCCTTGATACAGGACCAGATACCTCAAGATCCGCATCCATCCGGACAAAGACCCGCTCAAGACAACTTTACTGCGGCAGCCGCAGAGCGCTGGCGGAAGCTGGGAACAGAGCTTCAGGCTGACGTGGCTGAATTCAACTCTCGTCAACCCGGCGGCGACTTTGTCCAGAGTGGCGAAAATACGTTCCGTGTGACCAACAGCAATTCAGGCCTGGAACTCCTGCTTACCGCCGATTTTGAAAACCACACGGTACGCTATGAGTATTCCGCGCTGGGCCAGGGGGCCGGCGCTCCTGAGGGCGGCATGCTCTCGATGCGCCAATCGAGCACCGGACCAGTGGAATTCTACTCTGCTGACGAGCGGCTCACATCAGAAGAAACCAGGCAGGTTCTGCTGGAGCCCATGCTTTTTCCCAAAAAGCCGCGAAGCTAGGCGCGTGCCGCATCCACCAGTTCGGCCAGTTCTGCCAGACTATGAACTTCATACGTTGGAGTGGCAACTCCGGGCCTGGCAGCGCCTGCGCCCGGCCGCACCGATGGCCGGTTGACCCAGACATTCTTAATGCCTAGCGCGTTGGCCGGGGCAATATCGTGGTAAAGGCTCTGCCCGGCATGTAAGACCTGCGATTTCTCCAGACCGCTTCGGCGCAGCGCCTCATGAAAGTTCTGCTGTGAAGGTTTGTAGCTCCCTACCTGCTGCGCCGTAACCACAAACGCAAAATCAACTGCCAGCTTCTTCCGGGTTTCAGCAAACAGGTCATCATCCACATTGGAGATGATCCCCAGACGAAACTTTTTTGCCATGGTTTTGAGCGCCGCCACCGTATCAGGAAACGGCTCCCAGCGGGCGAGCGACTCTGCAAACTCTGCGCCCTCTTGCTGTGTGATCTCCACTCCAAGCCGCTGGGCCATCTGCTGCGCTGTCTGCGCCAGCACCTGACGATAAGCAAGATAAGGGCCGGATTCTACTTCAGCTTCAATCTCGCCATAGAGTTCAAGAAGCTGGGCATCGTCAGGACGGCGGCCATCGCGGGAAAACATTGGCCTCAGCGTGGCCAGCATTCCGCTTTCCCAGTCGATCAGTGTCCCATAGCAGTCAAAGGTGATCAGACGGATGGATTCAAATCCCATGCTGAAAAGAATAACGATTGGCTTCTGCTCTGTCGAATGTGGCGGGTGGACGGCTGCGACCAATCGGCCTTGCTGGGCAATCCTCGATTTTCCGCAGCGGCATCACAGTGAATAAGAAGGGAGAAATCAGAATGCCGGAAAAGGAAACTCTGGAGCGCGCAGAAGAGGACAAACGCGAAGGCAAATCAGCCAGTACCCAGGCAGGCGAGTTTGTGCGGGAAGAAATCCACCACATACGTGAAGGCAAACATGGCGCAGCTTCAGCCAAGCAAGCCATTGCTATAGGACTTTCCAAGGCGCGCCGCGCGGGCGTTGACCTGCCGCCGCCCAAAAAAGACAGCGTCTCGGCCAAGACGCGCAAATCAGCGGAGCGCGATTATGCACGTGGTCACGGCCGTAAGAAGAAGACAGCATCCGCTTCGCGTTCGCGCAGCCGGCAGGCCGCGCTCAAAAAAGAGCCGCGTTCTTCGGCCTCACACAAGGCGCTCTCACGGCAAGCCAAAAGCGCAGCACGGGCGCGGAAGAAACATGGGACAAAAACCGTTTCTTCGCGTAAAAAGGCCGCGTAAGCTAAAAATAATTTGAAAAACGGAGTGCCGGGCCGCCACTGGACTTTCCCGACGCGGGTGGCCCAGACCGGTGCATCGTGGCTGCTGCCCGTGGTGCCTCAGACGCAGGTGAGACATGCTTGGCTCCTTCTGCTTTTGGCGGTGGGCTTCCAAAGTTCCATTTGAGATGAGGAAGCAGATGCCTTGATGAAATCAGTTTGGAGCCTGACCAGCTATGACGGCTTGCCGTTGCCGGAATTTACTACCACCGGTAACCCCGCTTTGATCCAATCTTCCTTGCCTCCGGAATAATCGCGCACCTTTGTGTATCCCATGGCCACCAGTTCACGGGCGGCGTTTTCTGAGGCGTGTCAGGTAGGCTTGGCGCAGTAGGTCACAATGTCGGCGGTTTTTTCCGGCAGCACTGTGGAAGCCAGCTCACGCACGCGATCGGGCGGCAGGTTGACCGCGCCGGGCAGGTGCGCGTGCTTGTAGTATTCCGGCGCCAGCGTTTCAACCAGAAAAAAATAATCTTTG
>DASRDW010000358.1:0-3937 GCA_035652415.1 Candidatus Angelobacter sp.
AATCCCTGCGGATTCACCGGCTTGGTGCTGCAAAAAGCGGTTGCCAGCGGGTACGCATTCAACCACGCATCCGGATCGTTGGGGTTGGCGCTGACTTCCATCTCATAGGCTGTCTGAAGATATTTTTGTGCGGTCGGATAATCTTTGGCATTAAGAGATCCAATGCCTACCGCGCCGTTGAAAACCAGGGCGGCAATGCTCTTGAGCTTCTGGAAGTCCGCATCCGATACACCGTCGGGCTTGGTGTAGGTGTTGAGGGCCTGAAGACCCTGCTGTCCATATTGAAGCGCCTGGGGCGCATCGGCCGCATTGCCCGATTGCGCAGAAAGACGCTTGCTATAAGCCAGCACCAGCAGAGCGCGCACATTATTAGGATTCACCTGCAGAACACGCGTTGCGGCATCCTGGGCTTTAGGCAGATTGCCCGACTGCTGGTAAGCCCCCATGAGCTGCTCCAGGGCGTCATCTTTAACAACGCTGTTAGGGTATTGCGTGATGAACTGTTCCAGCGCGTTTGCCTTGGTAGCAGGATCTGCTACGCCCATGGCATTGACGTAGGCATTGTATTCAGCAGGATCTTTGATCTCTTTCTTCTGCTGCGGTTGCGCCGCCGGCGGTTGGCTCGTCGTGGTCGTCTGACCAGGTTGAGCGCCCGGTGCGGGCGGTTGCGAGGTGGTTGGTGGGGTGGATGGTTGCTGTGCCACGCCCGCGACTGCGGCCGCGAGCACCCAAATGGCAAGCTGGTTCAGCTTCTTCATATAGCTCCTTCAATCAGAACAATTGATCGCAAATTCCCTGGCAAAAACGGTTTAACTGCGCCAGCCTCGAACCCTCGCCGGCTTGCAAGCAGGGGTGAACTGAATCCCACCCGAAGCTTGGCATTATAGAAATGCAGCCTCGCAATAGCAAGTTTAGACAAAGGTTACCCCTTGTAGCGCAAGCTTCGCGCTCTCCGAGCCAATATTGCCCTGTGTTCTGTAAGATGCAAAATAGATGCTGCTTGGTTGGAAGTTTCACACCGGCAGAGCCGAAGATAAGGAGAACGACGAAAGCTTATGGAAGGCACACTCAGTGGAAAGATCGCCCTGGTTACCGGCGGCGGCCGCGGCATAGGGGCTGCTATTGCGCGAAAGCTCGCTTCGATGGGGGCCAACACCGTCATTTGCGGGCGCACACTCGAATCATTGCAGCAAACCGCGCGCGCCATCACAGAGGCCGGAGGGCAATGTGAATCTGTGGCCTGCGATGTGACCGACCTGCGCTCGGTAGAGGCCCTTGCCCTCCGAATCGATAAAACCTTTCAGCACACCGACATTCTGGTCAACAACGCCGGGATCGGCGCTTTTAGCGCTCCCCTGCACCAGATGCCGCCCGAGGAGTGGGAAAAGGTGCTGAACACCAACTTGCGGGGAGTCTATTACTGTATTCGCGCCTTCGCGCCCATGATGATCCGGGCCAGGAGCGGCGACATTATCAACATCTCTTCGCTTGCCGGGAAAAATGCCTTGGCCAACGGAGCAGCATATGCAGCTTCCAAATGGGGCTTGAACGGATTGACCTATTCGGTAGCCGAGGAATTGCGAGGCCATAACATTCGTGTTGCGGTAGTCTGCCCGGGTTCGGTGGATACTGAACTCTCTCCTCACGCCGGCAGAGACAAGAGCAGGATGCTGCAGCCGGACGATGTTGCCCATACAGTCGCCATGCTTGTGACCCAGGCGCCGCAGTCTTTTGCCAGCGAAATCCTGCTCCGGCCCACGCAGAAGCCGTAGATAGCGACGGCATCTCACCGGTTGTTGTGTTGTGGGCATCTTACCCAGGCTTCCCTGTGCAGGGTATTCCAAACAGACCACTAACAAGCTGTAGAATGGATGTCAGCAAGGCTGCAGTTTGTGTTACCATCACCACCTTTGCTACTTTGTTATGGAAGGAGAACATATATGTCAGATCGCGATGGCAACAACGCCATTATGTGGTTCTTAGCCGGCTTGGGATTGGGCGCCCTGGTAGGTGTTCTGTACGCTCCGCGTTCGGGGCGTGAGACACGCCAAGCCATTCTCGACGCCGCCGATGACGGCCGCGAGTTCCTGGTTACCAAGGGTCAGGCTGCCCGTGAACAGGTAACCGAATGGGCCGCTAAAGGCAAAGATGCGGTCAAACAACAGAAAGAGCAGTTCAAAGCTGCTTACGAAGCGGGCCGCCAGGCGTATCGGGAAACCGCCACGCCAGAGAAGTCCTAAGAACTGAAAGACTGATTTACTGATTTATCGTTGGGAAAATTGAGTGCTGCAACATATGTAGAGCACTCTGACGCTTATGGAAACAACATTTTTAATCGTTTTTGTTTGCATCACGGGAGTGGCTGTTGTAATCCAGGCAGGAATCCTGGGTGCGCTCTATTTCGAATTCAAAAAGAGCAGCGCCCGCATCGAAGCCATGACCGGTGAAATCCATAAGCGTGCAATCCCGGTGCTGGATGCCGCCGGCGCTATCCTGACAGATTCGCGCGAGAAGCTGCACACCATTACGGAGAATCTGACGGCAACCTCCACTTCACTTCGTTCCCAGGTAGAGCGCATGGATCACACCATCAGCGACGTGATTGATCGCACCCGCCTACAAGTGATTCGCGCGGATGATATGGTCAGCCGCGCCCTGGACCGCGTGGAAGAAACCACAGAACTGGTGCAGCACTCCGTGATCTCGCCGGTGCGCCAAATCGCCGGCATAATCAGCGGCCTAACTGTAGGACTGCAGGCCTTCTTCAAACGCGGACATAAACAGGAAGGCATACCCCAGGATGAAGAGTTGTTTATCTGAGAGCAGCTTTTAGCCGTTAGCATTTAGCTATTGGCTCTTGATCGAATCAAATCTCTTTAACTTCGTTTTTCCATCTTGTCATGCTGAGCGCTACTTTTAGGCGCGAAGCATCTTGCATTTCTTTCGGACGCCGTTGTTACTTCGGTGCAGAAAAAACTAAACAGGGCTCAGAGCCAAAGGCTAAAAGCTAACGGCTTATTTTGCTAAACAATCCATCCCCCGCCGACGACATTCTCTCCGTCATACAAGACAACTGCCTGTCCGGGAGTAATCGCGCGCTGGGGGTGGTCGAAGGCCAGGGTGATCTCGTCATCCCCGGTCTGCTGCGCGGTAGCTGCCGCAGCCTCGTGGCGGTGACGTATCTTTGCCGTGACCCGCATGGGCTGTTCGAGATTAGCAACGGAAACCAGATTGATGCGCCGCGCCCGCAACGTATTGGACTGCAACTCGTCACCCGGACCAACGACAACTTCCTTTTTGTCTCCGCGAATTTCCAGTACATATAGGGGCGAACCCGTGGCCACGCCCAAGCCCTTGCGTTGGCCTACGGTGAAGTGATGGATACCGCCATGCTCGCCCACCACTTGGCCGGTGGGCGTCACCAACTCGCCTGAAGTATCGGGCAGCGCCTCGCCCTGCTCGGCAAGATACGCATCAATGAACTTCTTGTAGTCGCCGCCAGGGACAAAGCATATCTCCTGCGAATCGGGTTTCTCCGAAGTGGCGGGCGCCAATCCCAGCACGCGTGCCTTCTCCCTAACCTGCGGCTTGATCATGTTTCCCAATGGAAAAATCGTGCGGCTAAGCTGCTCCTGGGTAAGTCCAAAAAGAAAGTAGCTCTGGTCGCGGGAGCGGTCAACGCCGCGCAGCAGGTTCCATCGCTCAGTGGCGGCATTGAACTCAATCCGGGCGTAGTGGCCGGTGGCCAGAGTGTCAGCCCCAATCTGTTGCGCTGTAATGAGTAACTGATCAAACTTCAAGTGATTGTTGCAGAGACTGCAGGGGATCGGCGTCCGCCCGGAAAGATACTCCTCCACAAACGGACGGACAACATCCTGCTCAAAGCGCTCCTCGTTGTTGACCACATAGTAAGGAATCTCGAGGATCTCAGCCACGC
>DASRDW010000359.1:0-4652 GCA_035652415.1 Candidatus Angelobacter sp.
CGCGAAATGGCTGAAACTTCCTGCGTGCGGTTCTCATAACGCCGTCCTCCACCCACAGGCGTTCCCGCGACCAACTGGAGGTAATCCACAACCACCAAATCCAGTTGGCCCTGCGCCTGCTGCAGGCGGCGGCACTTGGCCCGCATCTCTGAAATGGAAATGCCCGGCGTGTCATCAATGAAGATGGGCGCTTCCACCAGCGCCGCCAGGGCAGTCACCAGCTTGTTGTAGTCATCGCGGCCCAGAAAGCCGGTGCGGAGCTTGTGCGAGTCCACCATGGCCTGCGAGCACAAGAGGCGCAGCAGCAGCGATTCGCGCGACATTTCCAGTGAGAACACGCCCACCACTTTGTTGTCTCGCACTGCAGCGTTCTCGGCGATGTTGATGGCGAATGCTGTCTTGCCCATGGAAGGGCGCGCTGCCACAATCACCAGATCAGATTTCTGCAGCCCGCTGGTCATGCTGTCAAAGTCTTCAAAGTGCGTTTCCAGGCCGGTGATGCGCTGGCCCTGCTCGTAAAGCTTGTCAATCGATCCAAAGGACTGCTTCACGATCTCCGGAATGTTCAGGAACCCGCGGCCAATGCGCTGCTCCGCTACCTTGAATATCTCCGATTCAGCCGCGTCAACAATCTCTTCGGCCGGCGCTTCCTGCTCGTATGCTTTTTGGATCGCGCTGGTCGCCGCGTAGATCAGCCCGCGCAGCAACGCTTTGTCTTTTACGATCTTGACGTACTGCTCAATATTCTTGACCCGCGGCAGGCCATCCGTGAGCGACGTAACGTAAGCCACGCCGCCAACCGACTCAATCTCCTTGTGCTGGCCCAGTTGCTCGGTGAGGGTCACAAAATCAATGGCTCTACCAGTCTCCGCCAGCTCCATCATGCGCAGGTAAATGCGGCGATGTGAATCAAGAGAAAAATCTTCTGCGCGCAGAAACTCCGCCGCCTGCGGATAGGAGGAATTATCCAGAAGAATGGCACCCAGGATCGCGCGCTCAGCTTCTGCGCTGGCCGGTAATCCGCGATCAAGAATGTGGTCGGTGGTTGCCATTAAGGATGTTTCTGTATTGCAGCGCCAAACGAATGCCGATAAAACCAGACGTAAACCAGCGAATCACCGGCGAAACTCGCCTCATCTTAGCACAAAAATAAACCCGGCCTGTACCAGCCATACAAGCCGGGCTTGCGGGGTGAATGTTTCCGGGCCGCATGTTGCCCATGCGGCCGCCATACAATTCAGCGAGCTTTTCTAACGCTCACGCGCTCTGGCGCTGATGAGATTTTCGGCTTTCTGGCAGCCCAGCCTAGCCAACGCAGATTAAGCTCCAGCACATCCCTTGAGTACGCTGTCGATTCCTGAAAAATCAAACCTCACTGCACGGCTCGAACATTCACTCTTTGATTACTTTTTAATATCTCCAAAGGGGAAAACACCAGCAAGTGAGATCGTTAGGTTTTATATGATTTCGGTGACTTTCCTGTGGAGATCAGTTTTTTGCTTGTGGATGCCGGTGGAAAAGTTAGTTTTATTTGCAGCGGCCCTGCCCGGCGAAGCACGAAAGTTATCAGCCTTTGCATTTTGTGTGCAAGCGTTCAGAGTTTTTCCCACAATGGCACGAGATGAGCATGCAGCACGCTTGCTAAGGCTCTATGTAAATTCTGTGCACGCGCTCTCCTACGCGCGTGAGGAGTTCATACGCAATAGTTCCGGCTTTTTCCGCTACCTCCTCCGGACGCAAAGTGTGGCCGTTGTGTGTGCCATAGAGCAGGACTTCAGCGCCAACGCTGACGCCGGGAATATCAGTCACATCCACCTGCATCTGGTCCATGCTGATGCGGCCCACGATTTGCGCGCGCCGGCCTTCAACCAGCACCTCTCCAACGCCGGAGAGACGCCAGGGCAGGCCATCGTCATAGCCGAAGGGGACAATGCCGACCTTGGTTGTGCGTTGCGCGGTGAAGGTGCGGTTATAGCCCAGCGTTTCACCCGGAGCAAACTGCTGGATGCTGGCAATGCGGCTGGTGACTCCCACGGCCAGTTCCAGGCCCATGATTTGTTGCGAAGCTTTTGACGGATAAATTCCGTAAAGCCCCAGGCCAATGCGCACCATGTTGTAACGCGCTTCAGGAAAGCGAATAGCGCCGGCAGTGTTGGCAGCGTGAATCTGCAGATCGGTAAACCCATTCGCTTCCAGCGCTGCGATGACCTGGTTGAAAGTTGTAATCTGCTGGCGGGTGAAATCGTCAGAGTTTGGATCTTCCGCTGAAGCAAAGTGCGTGCAAACCCCGGTGAGCCGCATGACGCCGCTGGAACGAATGCGTTGCGCCACTTCCAGAGCGCAGCTCGGTGGCACTCCCAGGCGATGCATGCCGGTATCGACCTTCAAATGTACGTCAAGAATGCGGTCGCTTCCCACAAGTGAAGCGGCAAATCCTTCCACCAACTCTGCGGAGTAAACCACCGGCGTAAGCCGATAGCGCAGCAGATTATCAACGTCCTCGCGCTCGGCAAGAAAAACCAGAATGTCCTGGTCTGCGCCGGTCTTGCGCACGGCCGCACCTTCATTCGCGGATGAAACGCCGATGTGATGAATGCCCAGGCGTGACATCCACGAGGCAAGCTGGCCCAGCTCAGTTCCGTAACTGCGGGCTTTGAGCATGGCCACAATGTGTGCGCCGCCAATGTGGCGGCGAAAACGCGCGATGTTGCCTTCAATGGCTGCCAGATTGACCCACATGCAGCGTTGGGCAATTGCCCCGGAAAGATCGCGCACAGCCTTCACCATGCCGGCATTGCGCGGGCCTTTAAACAGAACAGTGTCACCGGGACGCAGCAGCGGTAGAAGCCGGTCTTTGAGTTCTCCGGCGGTAGCTACGCGGGTCACGCTGCCTTCAGGCCGCACAGAATTGTAGCCGCCGGCAGTGCTTTCCAGTTCGCCATTTCCGACCAAAAACAAATGGCTGAAGCCGCACTCCGCTGCCTGCGCGCCCACCTGCCGATGTTCGCGGCTGGAGCTGGCGCCGAGTTCACGCATGCCGGCAAAGGCAAATATTTTTCGTCTGCCTTGCGGCGCACCCATCATGGCTGAGCGCAGCGCGGCATGGACCGAGATGGGATCAGAGCTGTAACCGTCATTAATAATGCGTATGCCCTGCGGTGATGACCAGACCTCCATGCGTGTTGCCGTTGGCGCGTAGCCATCAAGAGCTGTGGCAATCTCTTGCAGGCCTAGCCCCAGCAGATGTGCAGCATAAGCGGCAAAGTGGAGATCGGTAATGATTTCCGGAGAGCGCGCTTTCACGATCACGCTGTGCGTTCCCTGCGCGGGAATACTCAACTCAAGAAGCTGGCCATCTTCACGCAGTGAAACCGGCTTGAGCGAGAGAAGCTGATCCACGGAGCCAACCCTACATATCGGACATTTGGCGGCTTGCGTAGACGCATTGAGAATTGGCTCATCGGCGGGAAGCAGCAGCCATCCATCTTGTGGCAGATGCTGGAAGAGCTTCATCTTTTCCTGTGCGATGGCTTCCCTGCTGCCGAACGAAGCAAAATGCGCCAGCCCAATGTTGGTGAGGATTCCATAATCAGGCGAGGCAATATTTTTGAGCGCCTCCATCTCTCCCGGCGCAGAAACGCCAATTTCAAGGATTGCCAGCGGCTCAGGGCGCTCCGCTGACAAGACTGCAAGCGGCAGCCCCAACTGGCTGTTGTAGCTGCCCGGAGAAGCTAAAAGCTGCTTTCCTGCAAGCAAGGTTTTGAGCGCATCTTTAACGATGGTCTTGCCATTGCTGCCGGTGATCGCCAGCACACGTTGAAAGTATTCACGGCGGTGCCAGCGCGCCAGAGCCTGCAGGCCGCGCAGCGGATCAGGAACCACAATGACCGGCCATTCGGGCTGCAAAGATAAGCTGCTGAACCGATCTCGAGCGACTAATGCGGCAGTCGCGCCGTTACGAAAAGCATCGGCAAGAAAGCGATGCCCGTCAACCTGCTGCCCCTGCAAAGCAATAAAGAGCGCACCCGGAGCAGCGCCGCGTGAATCGGTACAGACGCGGTCAATGGTGAGCGCCGGCGTTCCGCCATGTAATTCGCCGCCAATCTCATGGACAATGCGCTCCAGCTTTGTTGGGATCAATTTGGTTTCGCGCTCCGCTAACGCTCAGTGTACGGGATTTGCGTGCCACATGGCAGCAGAGAACAAGGAAAGTACCGGAGATCATTTAAAATCTAGAAAAGCTGGATTTACAACTATCTTAATGGCCAACCTTTACCAAAAATGGATGTACGCATGGGAGACCCGCCTTACCACGCGCGACACGAACCGGATTGTGCGTCCGCTAGAGTGGGGCATGGAATGGGCCCGCCGCTGGCCGCTGGTAAACGGCAACTTCCCCAGTTCAGAGCAGAATTTTGAAAGTTATCTGCATGAATTGAATGACCTGATTGTCGCCAACAGCGATAAGTTTTTTGCCTACAAAATCCCAGATGATTTTCGGCTGGAAAAGCGCAAGATCGAGCTCTTCCCCACCGGCAGCAATGCAAATGAAAAAGTGCCCAAAGGAGATGGGCTGTTCCTGCGCTTTACTTCGCCGGCGCGGACGCCCTATCCGGAAAATGATCTGGTCAATGCCCGCTGGTTTCCGGCGG
>DASRDW010000360.1:0-6298 GCA_035652415.1 Candidatus Angelobacter sp.
TCGCCTTGTAATGTTCATTACATTCTATAGTCGCCTTGATACCCTGATTTCTGAACTTGGCCTTGAATAAGGCGACGGCTGAATTCAGCAGGTGCGCAACTTCCACAAGTTCTGGCCCGCGTGAAGAGCGATGGAAGAGAAGAGTATGGTTGGCGATTTCTGTCACGCGGCGTAGTTCATCATCAGCTTGCGCGGCGTATCGCTTTGCTTCCGCCAGGTCCCGGGAGCCTTTTATCAGAAAAAGCAGGTTCGTGACAGCGGTGAGCGGATTATTGATTTCATGGGCGAGACTGGCAGCCAGGCGGCCCGCTACCGCCAGTTTTTCTGTTTTGCGCAGCGCTTCCTCGGAATCTGCCTGCCGGCGCAAAAAATCACGCACTTCATATTGGCGCATCCGTGCGCGCATGGCGCTTTCCACCGCGCTAAGCAGGCTGTCTGAGCGGATAGGCCGCTCCACCAGCGTTACGTTTCCCAGATTGCGCAGTTCAGCCAGATAAGGCGATGGCACCCAGCTTTCGCCTGAGCCGGTCAGCACGATCAACGGAAAATCAGACCAGGAGGGCTGCATTCCCAACCTGCGCATCCACGCGTCCAGCGGTATGTTGAAGGATTCTTCCGTGACAATGCCTATTCCTGCTCCACGTTCCAATTCTTTGAGCATCTCTTCCGCACTGCTGACTACATGGGAATGAAAGTTATGCCGCTTTAAGAATGTTTGCAGCAGTTCACTGTCCCGCCCAAACTGGGCAAGCACCAACACTCGTAAATTCAGGGTATAGGCCATTACAAGAGCGGCTTGCTATCCCCCACAAATCTGGGTATGCCAGTCAAAATTCCCTCGAACTCACGCAGCGAAGCGCCGATCTCGATTCTATTGGCTGAGAAGCGAAGCTCGCGAATGGAGCGTTCATGCGGACCGCTGCGCCGCTTTACCACCGATATAGCCTGTCGGACCGCGCCCTGCGATTCAAAATAACGGAACAGCAAAACATTGTCTGCCAGATAGGAGACGTCCACCGGAGAGCCCATCTGCGTTCCTAATATCCCAAACTGGGCCATAATCAGAAAGGTGCTAACCCCCATATGGCTGAGATAAGAGAACAACTCATGGAGTTGCACCAGGATAGACTGCTCCGGCATGGCCTGGACCAGCCCGTTCAAGCTGTCGATCACCACAACCTTGCAATCGCGATCCACCACATCGGCACGAATACGGGCAATAAACTCTCCCGGTGAAAGCTCTGCCGGATCCACTTTTTGCAATTCCACCATTTTGTTTTTTCGGTGGTCGTCAAGCGGAATACCCAGACCGCGGCAGCGGATCAATACGGACTCTATTGTTTCATCTGAGGTAAACATCATGCCGCGCTCCTTGCGGCTCGCTGCAGAGGCAAGAAATTTGGTGGCAATGGAGGATTTGCCGCTGCCCGCGGGGCCTATAAAAAGCGTGCTTGTTCCGCGCGCAACACCCCCGCCAAAAATTTTATCGAGCTCCGCAATACCGCTGGGTAGCATGTCCCGATCAACATCTTCGACGTGATGTTCCGCTGAGATCAGGCGGGGATAAACCTGCAAGCCGCCTTTGGAGATCCTGTAATCGTGCTGCCCTTCGCGAAAGCGCGTGGCGCGAAATTTGAGCACCTGGAGTTGGCGGCGCAAAGGACCATATTCACGCGGCAATGATTCCATGCGAATGGCCCCATGGCAAATGCTCTGCAGTTGTGAATCCAGGTGTTCACTCGTGCGGTCATCCAGCAGCAGCACCGTGCTTCCGCGTCCTACAAAAAACTGCTTGAGTGAAAGAATCTGGCGGCGGTAGCGCAGGGGATCGCGCGCAAGCATGCGGATTTCTGACATGGAATCAAAAACAATGCGTCCCGCCTTCATCTTCTCCACTTTGCTCAGAATGTTCTGCATTACGTCTACCAGTTCCACCTCGGACGGATGGAAAACCGTGTATTGAGTGGAACCCTGAGCATCCAGTTCCGGAGGCTGCACTTCAAAAATTTCAACCTTTGAAATATCAAAGCCGTGAGAATCAGCCACGGCTTGCAGTTCCTGGCGCGACTCAGCCAGCGTGATATACAGAGTGGCCTCCCCATTGGCAACGCCTGCCAGCAGGAATTGAATGCCCAACGTGGTTTTGCCGGTTCCAGGGTCGCCCTCCACCAGATAAACGTGTCCGCTTTGCAGCCCGCCGTGCAAAATGTCGTCGAGGCCGGTAATCCCCGTCTTGAGACGCGCGTTGCCTTCATTTTTCATGAGTCTCTCTTTCTGAACAGGTTAGATGATAGAAGAGCATGAAACTGTAGATTTATTTGCAGCTTGTGATTCTAACGCAAGTTCAGCCCTGGAGACGTTGGCTTGTGCAGTTGCCAACTCTCTATTTCTTATCAACAAGGCGCACCCGGGATAAATGCTGGCTCTAAAGGAAACAGATGAACGAATGTAGAGACTATCCCGGACAATAATTTGGATGACTTTGCGCAGAACCGAAATTGCGAGGTAGAGTTCACGGGCAAACACGTGAGTACGTTGATGCATCTTTGGTTGTGTGTACAGGACCAGCGTACTTGCGTGTCTCGCACTCGCCGCCCTGACTTGCTGCTCCGGTCAAAAGCGTATTTCCCGAGACGAACTTCAGTCCAAACTCCGATCTGCAGCATCACTGGCGGCGGAAACCAGCACATTTCTTGATTATGTTCGCCAAAACCGCGCAACCCATCACTACGCCGAAGGCCACATCCAGTACTTGTCCTCTGAACTTGCTGATACCGTAAAAGAGCTGCACGAAGCCTTGCCGCCTACTGGCGCGGAGACAGAATTCATAGATAGCCGCAAGCAAGTCGATGCTCTGGCCGCGGCACTTGGTCAGGTGCGCAGTCACATCGATCAAACCAATGAATTCATCCGCGACCAGGATCAGATCGTCGTGATTCGCAACCGACTCCAACAAGCAATTTCCTCTTTATGAAGAAAGTACTGGGCCTCACGCTTGGAATCATGACCGCTCTTGGAGGTTTCGTTGACCTTGGCCAGATTGTTTTCACAACGCAAGCGGGCGCTTTATTTAGCTATCAATTACTTTGGGCGATCGTGCTCGGGACTGGCGCAATTATCGTCTACATGGAGATGTGCGGCAGGGTTGCGGTAGTTGCAAAGGAACCTGTTTTCGCCGTCGTACGCACGCACCTCGGCTTGCCGTTGGGGCTGGCGACTTTGGTAGCGTCGAACCTGCTGAACCTGATTACATGTGCCGCCGAACTAGGCGGGATTGCTGTTGTGTTGCATCTGCTCACCGGTTGGCCGGAAAAGGCCACACTTATCGGCGCGACGGGGGGCCTTGTCGTGATGATACTGCTCTCTCGTTTTCAGTGGATCGAGAGAACGTTAGGACTATCGGGGCTGGTGATGATTGTATTTGCTGTTTCGGCCGTGGTCCTTCATCCCGATTGGGGTCAGTTAGCGCATGGGCTGTTGCCAAAACTATCACAACCCGATACGAAGCATGCACTGCTTTACTGGTACTTCGCAGTCGGAATCTTTAGCGCCATGCTGATGGAATACGAAGTCCATTTCTATTCTTCCGGCGCCCTTGAGGAAGACTGGACGACGGATGACCTCGGCGAAAACTTTATGGTGGCGTCCCTCGGCTCGGTTCTCGGTTCGTTGTTGACGGTCAGTCTGCTTGCTTTAGGTGCATTGGTTTTTCTCCCTCGCGAAATTTTTCCTCAGATGCTGAGCACGACTACGATGGCTGGAGCCTTCCCATTTGGGAAAAAAGCGTTGGTGCTGGCTCTGATCGGGACATTGGCGTGCATTTCCGGGGCTGCGGTGGAAACGGCGCTATCAGGAGCCTATAACATATGCCAATTCTTTAATTTGGAATGGGGCAAGAATCAATCGAGCAAATCAGTGCCTGTGTTTACAGGTACGTGGATTGCGATGTTCGCTGGGGCTCTCATCATCGCTGTGACTGGACTGCGCCCGTTGAAACTTGTGAACCTCTCGATTGTGTTTGGCATGGTCATTATGCCGTTGACGTATTACCCCATTCTTCGGGTTGCAGCCGACAAAGGAATCATGGGAAAGCACGTGAATACTAAATTCGATACCATGATCGGAGTTGGATTCCTGGTTCTGATCACGGCGGCAGCAATTGCGGCTATTCCATTGATAATTTTCACGCACTCAGGTCAGCCGTAGCCATGATGCTGCGCTGTGCTCGTAATTTTCATGCCAAGCATTGACCCTGGTGGTCGTCTCGATTTCACCTGAAAATGAAACATACTCTACTGTGAAGCAGGCCAGCTCAGGGGTAAAATTCCGCGCGGCTTCCTCTTGTACTATAGGCAAAATTTCATTCCCGCTAGTTGCTGAACTTCACACCCTTTTGCCCGATAATCGAGTGCTTCTTAAATCTGGCATCATCATGCTCAGGGTAATCCGTGCGATAGTGAGCACCGCGGCTTTCCAATCGCGCCAGCGCAGAGCGTGTAATCAGCAACGCCGCAGTGTGGATATTGCTGGCTTCGCCGTTCCGGCGAGAGGTTGTCGGCGGAACCCGGCTGCCCGATTCCTGCAGGACTTTTAGCGCTTCACTCAAACTTTGGCGCGTGCGCACAATGCCGACGTTGTTCCACATAAGCTGCTGAATTTCGCGGATAAAGCGTTCCGTTTCGACTTCTGAGGCTGCATTGGCAAGCTGCTCAGTTGCAGCAACGGCCGGGTTGGGATTGCTTTTCTCTTCACGCATGGCTTGGCCTGCGCGCGATCCAAATACCAGGCCTTCAAGCAGGGAATTGCTGGCCAGGCGATTGGCGCCATGAACGCCGGTGCAAGCCGCTTCTCCAGCCGCATACAGACCGGCGAGGCTGGTTCGTCCTTGCAGGTCCGTTCGGATCCCGCCCATCAGGTAATGCGCAGCCGGGCGTATGGGAATCTGGTCAACGGTGATGTCCACATTATGTTTCAGGCAGGTTTGATAAATACGTGGGAAACGGGCCTTGATATGTGCTTCCTTAAGATGGGTTAGATCCAGGTAAACCACCGGATCTTTCAACCGGCAGACCTCTAACTCGTGCGCGATGGCCCGTGCCACCACATCGCGCGGAGCTAATTCGCTGGCCTCATGGTACTTCGCCATAAAGCGATGCAACTCCGCATTGCGCAATATCCCGCCTTCACCGCGCAGGGCTTCTGATAGCAAAAATCGCGGTGCGTTGTTTACGTACAGCGCGGTTGGGTGGAACTGCACGAACTCCATATCGCTGATCTCGGCCCCGGCGCGGAACGCCATGGCCACGCCATCGGCCGTTGCGACTGCGGGGTTCGTTGTATTGCTGTAAACGTGCCCGGCGCCGCCCGTAGCCAGCAGGACTGCATTGCTGGTTACTGCTTGCGTTTCACCCGCTGCGTTCATCAGCTTTACTCCGCAGATGCGCCCGCTTTCGCTGTGGAGTCCGGCTGTAAATTCAAATTCGGAAAAAGAAATATTTTTGAGCGTGGCGGCTTTGGCATAGAGCGCGCGTCCAATCTCTCGACCGGTGGAATCGCCATGCGCATGAAGGATGCGGTCACGACTGTGCGCCGCTTCACGCGTGAACGTCAGCCGCGTTCCTTTGCGGTCAAACTGCGTGCCCCAGTCAATCAGCTCTTGTATGCGGTCTGGGCCTTCTTCCACCAGCACGTGCGCGGCATCGGGGTTTACGATTCCATCGCCGGCGTTAATGGTGTCCTGCAGGTGGAGGCTGATTTCGTCTTCATCGCTCAGCGCTACGGCAATTCCGCCTTGGGCGTATTGCGTAGCGGATTCAGTAAGCTCCTGCTTAGCCAGCACCAGCACCTTGCCTGCCGCAGCCAGTTCAATAGCTGCGCGCAAGCCGGCCACACCGGCTCCCACAACAATGAAATCCACCTGGGCAGGAAGCTTTTTCATGAAGCCAAAATGGTAACAAAGAATCCAGCAATCAGCGCGTGCACCTCACCACTTAATAATTCGCTATTTCCGCCGATCTTGATGGCGATCATGCAGGTAATCACCCTTCTTCGGCCGATCATTTATCATCATTATCGCGTGCATACCATTCGGGTTCGAACCAAACCGGAGAGCTATAACGTACTGATCGGCGCAGGCCTCCTGCGGCGCGCAGGGCGCGAGCTGCGGCGATTATTGCCCTCGCCGTCCAGCCGTGTTTTTGTTATCACTTCACCCAATGTGCGACGGCACTGGGGTGAAAAGCTGGAAACTTTGTTGCGCCAGGCCCGGCTGCCCTATGAAGTGCTGGAAATGCACGAT
>DASRDW010000361.1:0-5195 GCA_035652415.1 Candidatus Angelobacter sp.
AGCGCCGGATCAACTTCGACATGCTCTTTCCAATCCAGACCGGCATAAGCAAACGCGATCTCCAGAAGCTCTTTCACGCTATGCATTACGCCTGTGGCAACGACGAAATCTTCCGGCTGAGATTGCTGCAACATCAGCCACATCGCGCGCACGTAATCGCCGGCAAAGCCCCAGTCGCGACGGCCTTCCAGATTGCCCATCTTCAGCTTCTCAGCCTGGCCCATCTTGATGCGCGCAACCTGCTGCGCTACTTTACGGGTAACAAACTCGGCCCCGCGCCGCGGCGATTCATGGTTGAAGCTGATGCAAGAACAGGCAAACATGCCATAGCTCTCGCGATAATTGATGGTCATGTGGTGAGCAAACAGCTTGGCTGCACCGTACGGGTTGCTGGGCTGCATGCGCGTGTTCTCATTTTGCATCGCGCCTTCAGCTCGCCCAAATATCTCTGAGCTTGAGGCCTGGAGAAACTTTGTCTTTGGGGAATGCCTGCGCATGGCTTCCAACAATCGGAGCGCGCCCATGCCGGTAATCTCCATGGTGAGCAGCGGCTGGCTCCATGCGAGAGGAACAAAAGTCTGTCCGGCCAGGTTATAAATCTCATCTGGGTGGACCTGCTGCATTACGCGATCAAGCGAACTCTGGTCGGTGAGGTCGGCTTCAACAAAATTGATGCGTTTCTCCACACCCGCCAGGCGTCGGTCTGACTGGCGCCGCAAGTTGCGCACCATGCCGTAGACTTCGTAACTTTTTTCCAACAGCAACTCGGCTAGATATGAGCCGTCCTGGCCCGTTACTCCGGTGATCAAGGCCCGCATTCGATGATTTGTGTGTCCCCTCTGCTGTGGATAAAAGGCGCTTTAACACCTAACATGCACTCGCCGAATCAAGATCCCTGATCCCTTTCCTTACTCTTCGCGCTTCAGTTTCCAGTGCGGCCAATATGTCACTTGAACCTGCGCCGTAAAGTTGGTCTGCTTCTGACCGGCGCTGAGCAGTGGGAAGTTCCACCATTCATACTGGAACAAACTGGAAAGAGATACACGTGGGCTGAAGCTCCACTCAGATTTCAAGGTCAAGTCACGCAGGTTCCCGCCCTGGAGAAATTCATTGTCGGCAATTTCATTGCGATAGCCGAACTGAATCGTTTTATCTGAGGCCACCCAATACGTGGTTTGCGCTCGCAGAGAAATTCCCTGCCGTCCCACCGTCCCGTTGCCAATGATGTTGCCCTGGTTGGTGTAGCCATCCACGTAACGGACATTCCAATAAAAGAAGCCGCCTTCTCCAGTCTGGATCAACCCCGGCAGGTTTGTGTATGCAGCTTCAACCCGGGCATCAAGATGAGGTATTCCCGGAACCTGGGAGAGATAAAGCCCAGGATTGTGTGCGGCACGACGCGGATAACCAATTGGCGAGAATTCATCTTCAACAAAGGAGTCATCATATAGCGTCAGCCAGTTTCTGAAGCCGGGAATACGGTAGGTGAAATCAAAAGTGGAGCGGCGATCGCCCGGGTCATGGCCACGCCCGACTGCATTGCTGGTGGAAAACAATACATGCTTCAAAGAGCCTAGCGTGATGGGAAAATCTTCCCCGCCGAATATTCCGGTACGGCCTACGCCGAATTCAAAATTAGGCGTGGGCTTGAAATTAATTTTCACGCCGTTCACCATGGGCTGTTTGTTCAATGTCCGGCCAAGGGTGGAAAGCAGTCCAAAATTTCCAATAGTTGGATCCTGAGTTTGAACCCAGTGCTGGCCGGTCATCTTGCCAACCCAAAATTCCGTACGCAACGGTCCCAAAAGCTTCAGGATGCTGGGCAATCGCAAAGGATGTGTCTGGTCAACACGGAGCATGTACATGGGCTCAGCGTTATCACTCCAAAGAAACGGGTCCTGCGTGGGCCCCGTCCAAAGCGTCTGCTTGCCAAATGAGGTTTCCCATCCATTGATATCGAGTGAGATGTAGCTATCGAGCAGCCTGAATTGGTTGAATACAGGAATGGTTGAAGCAGGCTGCAGGTTCTTGAAGTCGGCGTTTTGGATTGCATCCTGCTGCACCTGGTTGAAGCCAGGAGCGCCAGGCGCATGCTCATATTCTCCGCGAACGTAAAAGCCTATGGCGCCGGCTGCGCCGCTGCTTGTAAACCCAGTCAGATCGTTTGTGCCGCGCTGAAACGGCCGCCCAAAATCATTCACAAGCGTCTGGCCAAAGTGGTAGCCATCCGTAAGCGGCGGCCCGGAAATTGAAGTCACACGGGCATAAACAGAATCGAGAGCGATATTGTCGCGATCTTCACCGTTCAGTTCCACGGCAAACTCGCGCGCCAGCGTGGAGTAAATCCGCCATTGCTCATTTGGATCAGATTCATCCACTTCGCCCGATATCTCCTCAAGAATGCGCGCACATTCTTTGCGCGTCCAGGGTCGGAGACCAACAATAGCGCTGTTGGTTATGCCCAGAGCCGCCAGGCGATCAAATGCGGGATAAACCCAGCTATCCATGGGGACATAGGCAGAGGCACGCTCAGATGGGGTGCCTTCAATCGGACGATCGCTGATAAAGGTGCCGAAGCCTGCGCCGCCAAGATCAGGATCATGGTGAGCTTTGTAAACCTGACGACCAATCAGCCAGCCTGCAGCACTGCCCACCAAAACATCGCTGGGAAAGTGAGCACGCTCTGCGATTCTGGCCGCGCTTACACCTGTGGCCAATCCGTAAGCAAGGAACTTGGTGAGCGGCCCCGGATACTCATGCGCCAAAACACTTGCCACAGACCACGTAAGCATGGCATGGGCAGAGGGGAAAGAAGAGTTGGTGATAGAACTGCTATTGAAGAAATCGCCGCGAAAATTTCCATCCGTTGGCCGCGCGCGTTGCGTCACCAGCTTGAAGGCCTCTGTAACTGCCAGGCTGTCTGTGGCGGACTCAATGGCCAGGATTCCAGTTTCCTGCTGGTGGCTGTCACCATGAATTTTTCCCAGCAGGTAAAGCCCGCCGCTACCGCCAATTGCAAGGCCAAGCCCAGCGTTGGAGAGAGTACTGGAATGTTTTGAAAATGTGTTGGTGCTGGTAACACGCGAAGACAGCTCAGAGTCGGCATTGAGCATCCCTGCCGTCAAACCCGCCATCGGAACCAGCCAATTCAAATCCTGGATTTTCACTTTGAAGGGGCTGGTCCAGATGTCTCTCTGATCGCGCGCCAGATTGCGCATGAACTCTACCGGATTGGCACTAGCGTAGTGCGTATTATCGCCAGCGGAAGAGTCGGGTGTAGGCGTGGGAGACGGAGCAGAACCTTGCGCGCCGTCGGTGGCCTGTCCCCAGGAAGCAGTTGTAGCAGCAAAAAACAGAAGTATGAAAGCAAGCTTGCACTGTCGCATTTACGTCAACTCTCTTCGGTTAGAACGTTCTGATCGCTGCTACCGCTACTGCGGCGCCAGAAAGCAGCCCCATTGACTGGCTCAAATTTTTGAAAAGAGAGCTGCCGCCACCGGCCTTGTCTGGCACAAAAACTGTATCTCCTGGCTGCAATGTGGCGCCAAGAACGTTGCCAGACCACCATTCGCCTGATCCGCGGCCAACAACGGTCCCGTTTGCACGAACCACAAAAATGTCTTTCTTGTTGGCCAGACTGGTAGGCCCGCCAGCCTGCTTCAAATACCAATTGGCATGCTTGCCCGGGCTGAAGGTGATGGCAGTGGGGTTATAAACCTGCCCTGCCACCATTACGAAGTTTGGTTTCTTGGGAATGTAGATCGCGTCGCCCGGCCTGACTTCAACATCAGCAATGGTATTGGCCCATTTTTCAATTGGTTCAGTAATGTGGATGAGCATGCGCCCGCTGGGCTGGATCTGTTTAAGACGGTTTAAAAGCTGTTGCTGCTCGCGCTGGTTGGCCAGCATTTGTGTGCGCGTTACGCCAGGTGCGCTAATGGATTGGTCTTGAATTCTCGATACCATGTCCTGTCGGCTTTTAGCTGCGGCCTCACGTACAGCAGCGCGATCCAGAATGGCCGCGTAAGGATAAGCCTGCGAAGAAAACCCACCGGCGCGTTTAAGAATGGAGCTGAGACGCTCACCACGTTCAATGCCATAACGTCCCGGATGCATCACCTCACCTGTCACATTGATTGCGCCACCAATGTCAGGCCAGCCGCCAATCTGGCGGATGGTAAGAACATCACCCGGCTTCAGCAATACGTCGGTATCGGCTTCACCGGCCAGAGCGCGATCAATACGAACTTCACGGTGCTCAAGCTCTACATGGTCGCCATCAATAACCGAATAACTGGTGAGATCGGCGGACTGCTGATAAGCGCTGCGCTTAAAGCCACCGGCATCGCGCAACAAATCCGCGGCCGTCATGCGATCTGCCAGCGGATATTCTCCCGGCCGCAGAACCTCGCCATAAATTGAAACCTTGGGCGCATCCACCTCATAGCGGCCAAAGACGCGCACGGTATCAAAAGGCTCAAGGCTAGGGGCTTCAACGGTCTTGGACAAAACGTCATGCAGGTTAAAAGGAATTACCTCAGGCGCAAAGCTCGGTGGATGCAGCCTGATGATTTCCGCGCGGTCTGCTGGCTCTGGCAGCAAGTCGTCAAATGAGCTGATGAGATCGGTAACTTTGAATCCATCTTTATAAGGATATTTTCCCGGACGGAAGACGTGTCCCTGCAAATAGACGGTGCGATTGCTGTAAGGAAGAATAGGCGCGACTATGACCACGTCTCCATCCTGGACGTGGAAGCGACTGAAGGCTTCTTCTGATGCGCTATCAGACACTTGCACCCGCCCATCAGTTCCCTTGCTCATGTTTACGTTGACGCTGAGCATCTCTTTGCGCTCGTGGGCCTGAACGCGCTCTACCTTGATCTGGCTCAGCTCGCCGGTAACGGGAACTCCGCCGGCAAGAGCCAAAACCTGATCCAGGGTTTGCTCATTGCGAAGCTCATAAATGGCCGGGCGGCGCACCTTGCCGGAGACAGTTACCTGTGCGCCTACAGGCGGTACCAGAATGCTGTCACCAGATTCAATGTGGACTTCTCCGCCGCTCACGCCCTTCAACATCAAATCGTAAAGATCAACCTCTTCCACCAATGCTTTCCCGCGATAATGCTTAACAATGCGGTATGAGCCACTATCTGTAGGGCCGCCAGCGGTGATGAGTGCATTTAACACGCTGGAAA
>DASRDW010000362.1:0-15898 GCA_035652415.1 Candidatus Angelobacter sp.
TTGCCCGGCTGGCGGCCGCTGGCAATCCAACGATTTTGCATTTTCTGTTTGTGGAGAACGCGCTGGGCTCCAATTCCTGTTGGGATTATGTCACCGCGCACAGCACGAGTTTTTTGGCCCGCTCCCATTTGCGCAAATTCATCGGTTATGCGGATGCGCAATTTGAGCGACTGACCGGCAAGCGGGCACGCAAGCAGTTCCGCCCTGAACTGCTGGAAAAATACGGATTCGACACCAAAGCTGCCATGCATGGCATCCGGCTGATGTATGAGGCCCTCGATCTCCTGGGCGAGGGCAAGATGACTTTTCCGAATCCACACGCTGAACATCTGATTGCCATTCGGAAAGGGAAATATTCCCTGGAACAGATCGTTCAACAGTATGAGGACCTTAAACGGCAGTGCGTCAAGCAGCAGCAACGTTCGCCATTGGCTGAAGAAGTCGATAAGGACCGAATCAATCGTGTGCTGGCCAATGTGTACCAGTCCTTCTGGCATCCGGATAGCTTCTAGTTTAGAACCATCATTTTCTGTGTCTCGCTGGTGCCCCCCATTTGTCTTTTTTTGCCAAAAACAAAGCGGCGGTATCAGGCATACCGCCGCTTCGAACCACGATGCAACGTGAGGATGAACCTCGCTTTACAAGCAAATCCTAGCAACGGGGGTGGGGCGTGTCTTTGCCGGAATAGGCAAATTCTTTGTCTTCCGGAGCCCCCCTGGGCCCAAAAATAGTCGGTTTTGCGTGTAATGGTTTGGCCACTTTAGACACATAATATACAGAAACAAAATACGTGAGGTCCCAAGCAGGAGTTTTCTATGGGTTTTTGTGAGTGCAGCACGCAACGCATTAACGATCTCGGCTACTGTTGGGGATGCGCCCAGCCGGTCCGCATGGTAGAGGTGCTGTTATTTGGTGAAATGCCGTTCCATGTCATTGAGCGAATGATCGAACAGCGCGCTGCCCAGGTCGCGCATTCCGCCCAGGTTGAGCCAGAAGCCAACTAAGCTGTTTCCCGATCGCTTCGAAAAATCACAGCCGGTCTTAATCCAAGCAGTTCGTTATAGCTCAGTTCCGGGGAAGGCTCGGTAATCTCCCGGACGTACATGTCCGCGGGTAACCTGTTTGGGTAACAGCATTACATCAGGAATTTATCGGCCATTCATCGCCGCTTAATCTTGCCGGTTTAATCTTAAGAATGCGAAAACGAAATTTGAGGAAAACAATTGCACTGAGACTTTGAATATGACACAGAATTATTTTCTATTGGTCTTTTTAGGGTGAATGAAATCTAATTCGTTATGGCGAAAACTTTTTTAAAGAAATATATCTTTGCCAGTGACTTCGATCAGACCCTGAGCTTCAACGATTCCGGATATGTGCTCAGCGAATTGCTGGGGATTCCGTCGGAAGAGTTCGAACGCAAGGCGATGGGGATGGCCGGACTCAATCTGGTGCAACAGGGTGCTGAACTCGCCTATCTGTTGCTGCATGATCCGGAATTCCGCAGCCGCGTCCGCAAGGAGCATCTGCATGAAGTTGGGAAGAGAATCCGGCTGAAGCAAGACGTGCAGTTGCTGTATCAGGTGCTTGAGGAAGGTATTGAAGGCTATCACTTCGATTTCTACGTGCTGTCAGCCGCTCCGGTGGAGGTGATTCGCGCGGCGCTCGAAGGGATTGTGCCTCCCGATCATATTTATGGGACGGAGTTTGAGTACAACAGCTCCGGCGAGATCGAGCGCATCGTTCGCGCTGTGGCCGGGTACGGCAAGGTTGCGGTGCTCGACCAGTTGCAGAACAAGCTCGAGATCGGCCCCGACCACACAATTTATGTCGGCGATGGCAGCTCAGATATTCACGTGATGCTGCACTTGAACTCACGCGATGGGCTGACCATTGCCGTCTCTGAAACCACGCACGTGACCCAGATTGCCCGGCGCACCGTGCTCAGCAGCAATGCACTTGCCATCACGGTTCCCATTCTGGAATTGCTGATTGGTTGGAACCGGACAAGGATCCGCGACTTCTTCAAGGCGCAGGGCTTCCTCATCCAGGGATGGGACAAGGTCCGCACCGATTGGCTGACCATCCGGGAAGCTGGCCTCTCGGAAAAAAAATTTGAGAGATTCGAAAGCGTAGGCGCCGACTAACAAGGTTTTTCCTCCGTTGACTCTTACAGGCAACCAGTTGAAAAATACTGGTTGCCTATTTTTTTGAACGGCTGGGCAGCCAAAAAGCAGGCACAATCCTAGCGCGGTTTCGGGCGTGGCGACACGTTCACCACTTGCACCGTTGAACTGCTCCCGCTGAAGTTATTGCTGCCCATGTAGACGGCATGAATACTGTGCATGCCCGGATGCAGTGGCGCGCTGTAGCCGGCGCTTCCACTTCCATCCAGGGTTTTGGTCGTAAGGATTTTACTCCCGTCCATAAACATTACGCTCCCATCCGGCGTTCCGGTGGAAGTGACGACAACGGTCAAGTTCCAGGGCGCTCTCTGATGGAAGAAAATCGTATTGTTCGGATTGAGCGTGAGCAACGTTGAAGTTGCGGCCGGTCCTCCGGCCATGACCACCTGTTGCAGGATAGCGGAGGTGCTTGGGAGAAGCCCGCCGTCTCCGCTGTAGTTGGCGGTGATATTGTGCGTGCCGACCGATGACAGCGCAACCCCTAACGTGGCTATGCCGCCGCTCAGGGGCACGGCTGCGCCCAGGTTGAAAGCCCCATCCTTGAACTGCACGCTTCCAGTGGCGCTGATAGGCGCAACATTAGCGGTGAAGGTTACCGATTGTCCTGAGGTCGAGGGATTCGGGTTCGAGCCTATCGCTGTTGTGCTGCTGCTGGTGACGATCTGGATTTTAATCTGGTTTAATACAAATGAACCGCTCACGTTGCGGACCAGGATTCCATGACTGCCCGTGGCCAGGAGCGGTGTCGGCACAGCTACGGTATCGGAAAATTTCGAATTGCTTCCCGTGTTGGGAATAGAGATTACGCCCAGCGATTGTCCATCCATAAAAACTTCGGCTTGTACATTCGGGGCGGTTGACGCCGCGTTCAGCACAATGGAAAACGTGTTGGCAGCCGCGGCATATACCGGGTATCCTCTCCAGCGCCGGTCGGCCAGCGTGGTTCCGGCGCCATCGAACCATGTCGGCGGAACAGCGTAATTTGAAGCCGCTATCGTCGCAGGGATAGCGGTTCCATAGGTAGAAGGCGCAGCCGGTGCGTTGTTCAAGGCGTCTATGCCGGCCATCTTGGGCGTGGATGGTGTCAGCACATCATTGGTAAAGCCCCACTGGTAGTTCGACGAAATATCGAAATATACGAGCAGGTCTCCAGCAGTCTGGCTCCAGAGATTGTGCTCATTGATGACCACTTGTTCCAGGCGCGGGTCGGCCCATGCCGCTGCCTGATTTGCGTCCAAAGTTGTGTTTCCGGTGCTGTCAAGGCTGGGGCCGCCTTCGTAAGCAATACGTTTGACTCCAAAGGAGAGCGCCCAATTGGCATCGGCTTGAAGGTCGGAGCCGAAGCCGCTGGCCATGGTGGCAAAGATCTGATCAACCGAACTCTTGTCGCTGGGGTTATAGTAGGCCGAACCACCAATAGCGTAGACATAGTAACCGGGCGGTCTTGGTGTGCCGACATTGGCGGGGCTGTTGTAATAGTCCTCGAGCAGATGCATCTGCTGCAGCAACGGACCATCGGCATAGCCGAGCTGCGACATCATGATGGGCCTTACCCGGCTCATCATGTCGGCATCGCCAAATACGGAGCGGAAGGCAGCGCTAATTTCCACGATGCGCTTGGCTACTCGACGCCATGCCCAGTCCCAGTCATTGGTATCGCCATCAAAATTCAAAGGCGAGCCGCCGGCGTTAACTTCGGCAATAGCAGAGTTGTGATTGTCCTGCGACTGCTCGAAGCCTCCAGCAGTATTCCAAACTTCGTTGCTGAACTCGACGTAGAGCTTCAGGTTCGAATTCAGCGGAGGCCAGACCGGGTTCGCCTGAATGCTGGTATAAGGGTTTGTTCCGTCAGAACCGTACTTGCACAGCAACGCCAGTTTGTTGACGTAATCGTCGGTGGCCCTTTCAGGAATATTGATCCACAAATCTTTGCCGGTCTGGTTCGCCAGCGCAATCATGTATTCCCAGGCAGCGCCGCGTCCCTCCCAGGGTGGAGGCTGCCCGTTCGGATTGCCCACCGATTGTGACGCATCGCCAGGCACTGTGCGGTCGCTCCAGGTGCTGGCCATGTTCGCGTTGGTGGCGCTGAAGTCCATGGTTCGCAAGGTCGAAAATTTCGCCAAAACGGACTTGAACTGATCGGTGAAGATTTCTGTGGTGTAAGGCATGGTCCCACCGACCGTCCGGGGACGCATTAGGCTGACGTTGGTCACCCCGGTGTTGATGGCGCTGGCCGCGGTTCTTTGCGTAGCGCTAAAGGTGAGCTGTAGACCGGAGTCGTCTGTGCTGTTGTAAACCAAAGTTGCCGTGGTCGTGTTTGAGACCGCATCATAGCTTTTGTTCGAGATGCTGGCGCTGCCAAATCCGGTGGCGACATTGGCTTTGCCGGTGAAAGAAAGCCGGTAGGTGCCCTGCATACTGCCGATCCCCGCCCAGACAATGATGCTGGCATCCTGCGTAGGCCAGCCCAGCAAGTCCACGGCGGCGGGATTGTTGCCTGATCTCCAGTCTCGTGAAATCTTCATTACATCCGCAAAAGGACGGTTTGGAGTGTAGTCCAGTGGCGGGCCGATATTCATTCCCATGTTGTTGGCCGGTACAGAGGCCGCTGAATCAATAGACTCTTGCCTTGAAGGCTCGCCCTGTGCGCGCACATAGCTTTCACAGCCCAGCAGCAGTATCAGGCACAGCGGTAGAAATAAATGCCTCGCCATCGCAACCCCCGGTTTATTTTTGTGCGGAATTAAAGGGCAACCCAGGACTTATCGACACGGCTGGGCCAGAGAGGAAACAGCCATGTCGTCTAAGACATCATGGCCACAAGCAGGAGTCAAGTGACTCCCGGACATAGCCATTAGTACAGGCCGGAAACGTGGGCGATTTCGCCTCAATCGTCTTCCTCAAATGATTGACATAGTCAACTATATAGTTGATTATGGCAAATATATGGTGGCAGGGTATCAAGTAGGAGAGAAGGGTCTGAGCCAGCGCATTGAAGCGGTGCGCCACTTCAACCGTTTCTACACGCAGAAGATCGGGGTTTTAGGAGAAGGCCTGCTGCATAGCTCGTTTTCTCTGGCCCAGGTGCGGGTGTTGTACGAGCTTGCGCATCGCAACCAGCCAACGGCCGCCGAGCTGGCCAAAGACCTGGGATTGGATGCAGGCTATCTAAGCCGCATGTTGAGCGACTTTGAAAAGCGCGGACTGATTGAGAAGCAGGCCTCGGAAGCCGATGGCCGCCAAAGCCTGTTGTTGCTGACCAGGCACGGGCAGCAGGCCTTTGCCCCGCTGAATGCGCGCGCGCAAGAAGAGATTGGCGTCATGCTGAAAAATCTTTCTGCGGCAGAACAAGGCCAACTGATCCATGCAATGCACACGATCGGGGCATTGCTCGGCGCCCGGCCTGAACTTCAACGCGCCCCTCTGGTTGAAACTAAGATTCCTTATATCCTTCGGCCTCACCAGCCTGGCGATATGGGCTGGGTTGTGCACCGCCACGGCGTGCTCTATGCCCAGGAGTACGGATGGGACGAACGGTTTGAGGCTCTTGTAGCCGGCATTGTCGCCGAGTTTGTTCAGCACTACGACCCAAAACGGGAACGTTGCTGGATCGCCGAGAAAGAGGGTGAGATCGCCGGCTCTGTCTTCCTGGTGCAACAATCGAAGACCGTGGCCAAACTGCGCTTGCTGCTGGTTGAGCCTTCGGCGCGCGGATTGGGCATTGGCGCTCGCCTGGTCAGCGAATGCGTGCGCTTTGCCCGCCAGGCCAGGTATCGAAAGATTACGCTTTGGACGCAAAGCATTCTGCATGCCGCCCGCCACATCTACCAGAAAGCTGGCTTCCGTCTGGCTCGCAAAGAACGACACAATAACTTTGGCTATGACCTGATTGGGGAAACCTGGGAGCTGGAGTTATAGTGCCGCTCATCGCGCAGTAAACATATTTTCTCGCGCAAGGCCCTGATTATTCGACCTGCCCGGGACCCTCTTGGGATGACTTTGCGCTGGGGGCTGATTGACGGCTTTCCAGAAAGGCTTGCAGAATAAGTACCGCTGCAAGGCGGTCCACCACTTCAGCACGCCGGCGGATGCTCATTTCAGTTTCGCGCAGCAGGCGATTGGCCTGGGTTGAGGTGAGGCGCTCATCCCACAGGTGCACGGGAAGATTGAACCGCTTGCGCAACTCTTCCGCGAACTCGGAGACCCGCTCGGACTGGCGGCTCGCGTCTCCGCTCATGTGCAAAGGATAGCCCACCACAATTTCACGCACCGCATATTCGGCAATCGCTCGGCGCAGTTGCTCGAAGTCGGTGCGCTTATTTTTGCGGCGGAGTGTCTCCAGTCCCTGGGCGGTAATGCCCAGGGGATCGCTGACAGCGAGGCCAATCGTCCGGGAGCCGACATCCAGAGCCAGAATGCGGCCGCTGAGCTGAGAAGACATTTGGCTTCGATTATAGGCGTAGAGCCATGGTCTGATCCTATAGGGGACAACCGGCTTAGCACTTTCGTTTGTAACCAAATCTGAACTTCGCCGCAGGAATTCATTTACAGCCGCATTGCATCGAATACAATAGACAGAATTTTCCAAAGAGGTTTCCATACCCGGCAATTGCGAGCCAAGGACTGATGATCAAATTCTTCTTCAAATTGATTGCTTTCCTTCTGCTTCTTTTCGTTATTGCGGCAGGATTTCTTGTCTATGTGCTGCTCACGCCTACCGGCTCGAGTGAGCCCAATTTTGTGCAATTGCGTCCTGGTTCTTCTACCCGCCGCATCGCCAAAGATTTACAGGCGGCAGGGGTGATTCGCAACTGGCAGGCATTCTTGCTGCTGCACTACTGGAAGCCACAGCCGTTGAAAGCCGGCGAGTATTTATTCGATCATCCTGCCAACTCTCTTGAGGTTTTCGATCGCCTGCTGCGAGGCGATATCTACGTGCGTGAGGTCACCATTCCCGAAGGCTATAACATTTGGGACATTGCCTCTGCGATCGAAGAAGCAGGGTTGGGAAAAAGGGAAGACTTCATCAAGGCAGCGCAGAACAGCCGGGCTCTGATTGCCGATCTCGATCCCCAGGCCCGTTCGCTTGAGGGATATTTGTTTCCTGATACCTATCGCTTCACCCGCACCCAATCCATGCAGGATATTGTAGCGGCCATGATCCACCGCTTCCGCCAGGAAGCCCACGCTCTCAATCTAAACTCCGATTACCATCGCATTGTGACCATGGCGTCGATCGTGGAAAAAGAAACGCCGGCGCCTGAGGAACGGCCGCTGGTGGCCAGCGTTTACTACAATCGGCTGGCGCGCGGAATCATGTTTGCCGCCGACCCGACGGTGATTTACGGCTCGCTGCTCGCGGGCCGCTACCGGGGCACGATCTATCAATCTGATTTGCAATTCGACTCTCCCTACAACACGTACAAATATGCGGGATTGCCGCCCGGCCCCATTGCCAGTCCGGGACGCGCGGCGCTGGAAGCAGCCATGCATCCGGCCCAGACCGACTATCTTTATTTTGTCAGCGACAATAACGGACACAGCCGTTTTGCGCGCACCGCCAGCGAGCACGACCGCAACGTGGCCCAGTATCGTCATGCTGTCGCTAATTCCCAGCAGAATCATTAAAATCAAGGCAAGCGCTTGCCCCACACCTTCATCGGCATCGACCACGTTCAAATTGCCGCCCCACCCGGCGCCGAGGCGCAGGCCCGCGCCTTTTTTACGGATACGCTGGGCATGACCGAAGTTCTCAAACCGGTTTCTTTGCGCGGCCGCGGCGGCGTATGGTTCCAATGCGGAGCGCAGCAGCTGCATGTTGGAATAGAAGCCGACTTCTCGCCGGCAAAGAAGGCGCATCCCGCCATCCACGTGCGGAATTTGGCGGAACTGCGGCGGCGCTTGCAGCAGGGCAACATCCCATTGACGGAAGATCATAGCCTGCCCGGCGCAGAGCGATTCTACGTGAACGATCCGTTTGGCAACCGTTTGGAGTTTCTGGAACTCAAGTAAACACTCTGCGTGATGCAGCAAACGGTTTTTTGTTGAGCAATCACACAGCCCTTGCATGTGGAACGCCTGCAATAAACTTTCTTTACAATTGTCCGCTGCCCGGAGCGCATAAAATGCGTCTTACTTATTTATACTAGTGAATTGGCCTGCCGCAGCTTAGGCATGGATGGAAGCCCTGATGAGCCGCCTTGTTCGTGTTACTGGAATCGTTGTGCTGCTGCTGCCGTTGAGCGGCTGTCTTTTCCATTCGCATCGGGTTGAACAACGTGTGAGCACGGCTCATCTGCAGGAGGCGACCAAAGAGCAACTCATCCAATTCATCAACAACCAGGCCAGCCTGATCAAGACTCTCAATGCCACGGTGACCATCTCACCGGCGGTGGGCGGCAGCAAGAAGGGCCAGGTCACCGAGTATACCGATGTCAAAGGTTACATCCTGGTTCGCAAGCCGGGTATGTTGCGCATGATCGCCCTGGTGCCGGTGCTGGGCAATCACATGTTCGACATGGTGAGCAACGGCACCAACTTCTGGCTCTCCGTTCCGTCCAAGAACGAATTTATTGTGGGCCGCAACGATGTGATTCATCCCGAACACAGCGCGCTGGAAAATTTACGGCCGCAGGCCATTCTCGATGCGCTTCTGTTGCGCGAGATTGACCCGAAGAATGAAATTGCAGTGCTGGAAAATGCCACCGAACCCGTGCTCGACGCCAAGAGCAAAAAAGAGGTTGATGAGCCCGACTACAACCTTTACGTGATCGATAGGAGCGGCGAAGACTGGATCTTGTCGCGCCAAATCATCGTCAACCGCGAAGATCTTCTGCCCCACCGCCAGATCGTTTATGACAAGAACGGCAGCGTGGCTACGGATGCGCGCTACGAAAACTATCAGGATATGGGCGGCGTCAACTTTCCCACCAAGATCACTATTAACCGGCCGCAAGAGGAATACGACATTATTCTGGAAGTGGTGAAGGCCAGGTTTAACGAGCCGCTCAGCGACGAGCAGTTTAAATTGGAACAGCCTCCAGGCTCGCAACTGGTCAGGCTCGACCTGCCAGAGAGCGAGCGTATGGAGATTCCGCAGCCCCGGCAGAAAAAATCGAAGCAGCCTCAATCGCACGGTTCCGAGGGCCACGGCGACGACCCGCCTTCCTCCTCGCCCAATCAAAAACAGGAGAACACCCCATGAACAAACTCGTGGTCTCAAATCTCGTGCACCGGCCCATCCGCTCGCTCATCAGCATTGTTGCGATCGCGGTCGAAGTGACTCTGATCCTGGTGATTGTGGGGCTCTCGCTCGGCATACTGGATGATTCCAAAAATCGCCAGGAGGGGATTGGCGCAGATGTAATGGTGCAGCCGCCCGGCGCCTCCATGCTTGGGCTCATGTCCAGCGCGCCGGTTTCCATCAAGGTCGCCGACAAAATTCGAGGCTTGCCACATGTCACTGCCGTTGCACCGGTGATTTCACAATTCAGCACGTCTGGAAGAGTGGAAATGATTAACGGCATCGATCTCAACAGCTTCGAGCGGTTAGGCGGCCAGTTTCGTTACCTCGAAGGCGGCCCATTCCAAAAGCCAGATGACGTGCTGGTGGATGACTATTTTGCCGATGCGGAACACCTTCATCCCGGCTCCAAGATTGAAGTCTTGAGCCATCCCTTCAATATCAGCGGCGTGGTGGAGCACGGGCGCGGTGCCCGTAAGTTTTTGCAGCTTACAACTTTGCAGGACTTGTTGGGCGCAGAAGGCAAAGCTTCCATCTTTTATGTAAAAGCCGATGATCCTAAGAACGCATCGCTGATCGCTGATGAAATCAAGCACGTGCCGGGAATGGAGCAGTTCACGGTGCATACCATGAAAGATTGGCTTACCATGATGGCGCCCGACAAGGTTCCCGGCTTTAATATCTTTATTAACGTAGTAATCGGGGTGGCCCTCGTGATTGGTTTTATCGTGATCTTCCAGGCCATGTATACCGCCGTGATGGAGCGTACCCGTGAGATCGGTATCCTGAAATCGCTGGGCGCTTCTAAAGCATATATTGTGAATGTGGTGCTCCGCGAGACGCTGGTGCTGGCGCTGATTGGAATTGCGCTCGGAATTGTGATCAGCGCGCTGGCGCAACGTGGCATCCATCTTCGCTTTCCCACCATTCAACCCGAAATGACAATGCATTGGATTCGCAACGCAATTCTCATTGCTCTGGCGGGAGCCATTCTGGGCGCTATTTACCCCGCCTTCAAGGCCGCGCAAAAAGACCCCATCGACGCCCTGGCCTATGAATAAGCTGCGCAATCCGTTCAATCCGCGAAATCCGCGGTAAGCCATTAACTAACTTTCTTGTGCGCAAGCGCCGTAGCCTCTAATATTGAAGAAATTCATGCGTTTCTCATCGCTCCACAACATCTCTGCCACGCAGCGGCATCTGAGTTCGTTCCGTTATTACGATCTTTTGGTCCACGTGTTCGTGGTGATTCTGCTGATCTCTAACATTGTCGCTCCCAAGATTTGTGCGTTTGGGCCTTTGCGCCTCAGCGGCGCCCAACTGCTGTTTCCTATTACTTATATCTTTGGTGATATTTTTACTGAAGTTTACGGGTACGCCGGCTCGCGCCGCGCCATCTGGATGGGGTTCTTCTCTTCAGCATTGCTGGCAACCATGAGCGTGATTGTAGTGCGGCTCCCCGCTGCCCCGGAGTGGCCCAATCAGGTAGCCCTCGCGACCGTGCTCGACCAGGTTCCGCGGGTCCTGGCGGCCAGTCTCATCGCCTTCTGGGGCGGCGAGTTCGTTAATTCCTACGTCTTGGCCAAGATGAAGTTGCTCACCAAGGGCCGTTGGCTCTGGACGCGCACTGTCGGCTCCACCGTGGCCGGCCAGGCCGTAGACACTATCTTGGTAATCATTGTGATCTTCTACGGCAAGGTTTCCTGGCTGACCATCGCCAGGCTCATTGTTTCTGGCTATACATTTAAGGTGGTCTATGAGGTGTTGGCCACCCCGTTGACCTATTGGGTGGTGAACTCGCTCAAACGCGCCGAAGGCGTGGATGTGTATGACAGCGATACCAACTTCAATCCGTTTGGCAAGGAGCAGGTAAAGGATTCGCAGGCGGCGACGGCATAACTACCGATGAGTTCGAGCAGATCACCCTAGCGGTAGAGATGAAAAGTAACATCTACATTGAGTTGCACAGCTACAGGCTGCCCATCTCGTTGAGCAGGTTCGAATCTCCATGTCGAAACTGTTTGAACTGCACGTTCATCTAACCCCGCACCCAAGCACCGCATAACTCGAATACGGACGACTTTTCCTTGTTCATCTACCACGAGCCAGAGCAGGACATCTCCTGCAATTCCAGCCCTTCGTGCTTGTTCTGAATACTCCGGATCGGGCGTGTGAACTGGTTTAGGCGCGCTCACATTTTCTTTTTCGGAAGCAGCGTCTTTTTTTACCCTGGTTACCTCGTGCGCCTCAGGATCGAAACCGGGGGCCCGCCACGCATCCGGGATCAATCGCTCCAAGTCATCTGTTTTGGCAAAAAACACCTTTTCAAGAATACCCACGATGGTTTGTTCATCGATCTGGGAAGAATCGAGCTCGATTTCGAGTTGCACGCTGCTGCCTTCGCGGAAAAGCTTTGAAAATTCCCTTTTCTTGCTGTCATAAATGCCAACGATGCGCGGTCCTTGAAGAATAAGTTCATCTTTCTTGACTTCCACTTTTTCAATCTGTAACTGGGCCGCGCACCAGCACCCGTGATAGCCCACGGTCTTTTCCCCTTTGACCAAGGCACCTTGTGAATCGAATGTCAAATGATTTCCGCCATAGAAGTTGCGGATCAGAAACACTTTTTTGAAAAACCTGTTTTGTAAGTTCCTTTGCAAATCTTTGGCCCCATCGGCGTGAAGCGGTATTGCAAACAGAAGAAATATTGCCAAAAGCCAGGTACGGAATTGCATGAGAAGTCTCAGTGTATGTCTCAGAATGACGAAATAGGCTACCATTTTTGAGAGATGGACTTGAATTCATTTTTTGGCCTCTTGGAGGTGCTGTTCCGTATTCCTGCATTGACACGCCTCTTGGCAGTAGGCTATCCTTAAATCTCTGTAGGTCTGCAGTTGGCTCGCCCGTGGGGTGGCCCCGTGATTTGTCTCCGGAGCCGGCCTAAGTTGCGGTAATCGAGAGCGGTTTTCTGCGGTTCTTTCATTTTTTATTTTTCTTTCATTTTGAGTGGGAGAAAGTTTATGTCTACGTATTTCCCCGGAGAGGGCGAAATCGCGCGCAAGTGGTACGTGGTCGATGCCGATGGGCAAACCCTCGGCCGTCTCGCCGCTCGTGTGGCGCGCATCCTTACCGGCAAAGAGAGCACAAGCTACACGCCTTTTCTGGATACCGGCGACCACGTGGTCGTCATTAACGCCGAAAAGATTCGGGTTACCGGATTGAAGGCAGAACAGAAAGTTTATCACCGCTACACCGGCTACCCCGGCGGCCTGAGGTCAGAGCAGCTTCGCAAGCGCACTGTCCGCAAACCCGAGGCGGTTGTGGAAGCGGCCATTTTGGGAATGTTGCCCAAATCGAAATTAGGACGCGCCATGGGTTCCAAGCTGAAAGTTTATCGTGGCGACAAGCATCCTCACGCGGCGCAGAAGCCTCAAGCTCTGAAGCTGGCATAAAACTGAGGACTGAGGATTAAGGACTATCAATGGCAGAGACAGTTCAATATTACGGCACGGGGCGGCGCAAATCGAGTGTTGCGCGAGTCTTCCTGCGCCCGGGCAGCGGCGAGTTCACCGTGAACGGCCGCGCTTTCGATCAATATTTTGTAACCGATTCGCAGCGCGGCGCAGCCAAGCAGCCGCTGGTTTCTTCCGAGACTGCCGCCACCTTTAACGTGGTAGCCAATGTCTCCGGCGGCGGCGTCAACGGACAGGCCGACGCAGTCCGCATGGGCATTGCCCGCGCCCTGCTCGAGTTCAATGCAGAGCTGCGCAAGAAGCTGAAGACGGAAGGCTTTCTCTCGCGCGACTCGCGCGGCAAAGAGCGCAAGAAATACGGGCAGAAGGGCGCCCGCAAGCGCTTCCAGTTCTCCAAGCGCTAAATTGCGCCCGCCTGCTCTTGAAAGTAATCCGGAGCAGAGGAGAGCATAAAGATTTTTTCGGAGTCATCTTCGTGATTGCCCCGAAAAATTTACTGAGTACTGACAACTGACAACTGAGTACTGAGTACTGAGTACTGTAGTTAAAATTTTCCCGCACTCAGCTTCATGGTGCGGGTGACGGGAATGTAATCCTGAGCGATACAGGCCGCAATGGGCCCCGCAAGGGATGCAATCCAATTCAAAGGAGGGTTGTTTGGCCACAATTACCATGAAAGAGTTGCTCGAAGCTGGTGTTCACTTCGGGCATCAAACCAAGCGCTGGAATCCCAAGATGAAGGAATATATCTTCGGAGAGCGCAATGGCATTTACATCATTGACCTGCAGAAGACGCTGAAGATGTTCAAAGATGCGTCCAAATATGTGCAGGATGCCGCCGTCGAAGGCAAGGTGATTCTATTTGTCGGCACCAAGCGCCAGGCCCAGGAAGCCATCTCAGAAGAGGCTACCAAGTGCGGCATGTTCTACGTGAACAACCGCTGGTTGGGCGGGCTGCTCACCAACTGGGTGACCGTGCAGAAGTCGGTCAAGCGGCTCAAAGAGCTGGACGAGATGGCCACCGATGGCCGTTACGAGCTGCTGCCCAAGAAAGAAGTCATCAAGCTGGAGCGTGAGCGCAAGCACCTGCAAGCCAACCTGGCTGGCATCAAGAATATGAATCGGCTGCCCGATATCCTGTTCGTGATCGACTCCAACAAAGAGCAGATTGCGGTCAAGGAAGCTCGCAAGCTGGGAATTCCGGTAGTCGCGGTGGTTGACACCAATTGCGACCCCACCGAAGTCGATATGGTGATTCCCGGCAACGACGATGCGTTGCGCGCCATCCGGCTGTTTACCTCGAAGATTTCCGAATCCATTGCCGAGGGCGTGCAGGCCGGCGTGAAATCAGGCGAACTCGCCGCGGCCGCAGAAGGCCAGGCTGCTGAAGCTGCCGCCATGGCTCCCGCTTCTTACGACGAGGAAGGCAAGGAATATCCTGGCGAACCCAGCGACGCAGAGGTAGCCGCGCCTGCCGATGAAATCAGTATGGAAGAAGTCCTGGAGCAAACCGCCGCCAAGGGACGTACGCGCCCGGCAGCGGCCTCGGCTTCGGTTGAAGCTACGCCCGATAAGGTCGAATCGCACACGGTTTAGATAGAAAACGGCCACGGATTTTCACGGATCAACACGGATCCTTTGAAATCGAATCCGTGCTGCTCTATGAGCATGCGTGGCCTTGTTATTGTCAGGCGAAGCCCCCGCGAAACAACGAAACTTTACAGCTTTTATTTTCTAGAAAGGCATTACAGAAATGGGTACCAGTACCATGAATATCTCCGCCGCCCTGGTGAAGGAACTCCGCGAAAAGACCGGAGCTCCTATGATGGATTGCAAGCAGGCTCTCTCCGAGTCCAAGGGCGATATCGAAGGCGCTATCGTGCATCTGCGCAAAAAGGGCATTGCTACGGCGGCCAAGAAGGCGGCTCGCGTGACTAGCGAAGGCTCGGTCACCAGCTACATTCATGCTGGCGGCAAGATCGGGGTGTTGCTTGAGGTCAACTGCGAGAGTGACTTCGTTGCCCGCACCGAACAATTCCAGGAGCTGGTGCACGATGTTGCCATGCACATTGCCGCCAGCGATCCTAAGTTCGTTCGCCGGGAAGATGTGACCGCAGCTGATTTCGAGCGCGAAAAAGAAATCTACCGCGCCCAGGCTTCTGCCACCGGCAAACCGGCCAATGTGGTTGAGAAGATTGTCGAAGGCAAGATGTCGAAGTTTTACGAAGAGGTCTGCCTGCTCGATCAGCCCTTTATCAAGGACCAGACTATCTCCGTCGGCCAGCTCATTGCCGGTGTGATCGGCAAGCTGGGCGAAAACATCTCCGTCCGCCGCTTTGCCCGTTTCAAGGTCGGCGATGCCGGCGAGACCGTGGCTATTACCAAGCCCGCGCCCGAAGCGGAAGAGAAGTAAGTCTCATTCACTAAAATTTAACACTGCACAAAAAACCCGATGCCAAGCATCGGGTTTTCTTATTCCAGCTCCGCAAACCGCCATTGAAAGCTTCTACCTGCGATAGAATGAATACAGTTTCGGGGAAGCAAATCCGAAGCCAAAGGATCTTTTCTGACAATTGCATTCAAACGCATCCTGCTCAAGATTTCCGGCGAGGCCCTGGCGGGCACCCAGGCTTTCGGGGTTGATGTTGACCGTATTCATGAAGTAGCCGCTGAGATCAGGGAAGTCCACAGCCTGGGCGTGGAAATCGCTATTGTGGTCGGTGGCGGAAACTTCTTCCGCGGAGTCGCCAAACAGGCGAAGGATATGGACCGCGTCTCCGCCGATCATATGGGCATGCTGGCCACCGTAATCAACGCGCTGGCCCTGCAGGACGCGCTGGAGAAGCAGAAAATTTTCACCCGCGTCATGAGCGCCATTGAAATGAACCAGGTGGCCGAGCCCTTCATCCGCCGCCGCGCCATCCGCCACTTGGAAAAAAACCGCGTGGTCATCTTCGCTGCCGGCACCGGCAGCCCTTATTTTTCCACCGATACCG
>DASRDW010000363.1:0-3367 GCA_035652415.1 Candidatus Angelobacter sp.
AGCCGCCGGCTTTTTGCATGGCAAAGCGCTTTAATGGACTTTTCCCGGCGTATCGACTTCAATAGCTCTTGGGTTCAGGACCCAGCTTTAAATGCTAAATGAGCACCGCGCAAGAATTTAACGATTTCGCTGTCAACCCGCCAGTCCGTGGTTTTTTGCACCAACCGTCACATCAAAGCGGCAACGCGTTGGTGCTGACACACGGTGCTGGAGCCAATTGCAACTCCAAGCTGCTTACCTCGCTGGCAGAAACGTTTGCCGGGGTAGGCTTGCTGGTTTTGCGCTGCGATCTACCGTTTCGCCAAGCACGCCCATTTGGGCCGCCGTTTCCGGCTTTGGCTGCACGCGATCGCGAAGGCCTGCTTCGTGCGGTCGAGATTGTAAAGCAGAAGGTGACAGAGCGTATTTTTCTGGGTGGACACTCTTACGGTGGACGCCAGGCGTCCATGCTGGCGGCCGAGCAACCCAATCTAGTAGCTGGATTACTGTTGCTCTCTTATCCTCTGCATCCGCCGCGTAAGCCGGCGGAACTGCGCACAAAGCATTTTCCCCAACTAAAAACGCCGAAGCTCCTTGTCCATGGCGGGCGTGATCCCTTTGGATCGCATGAAGAAATACGCTCTGCTTTGGAATTGTTACCGGGAAAACACATGCTGATGGAGGTCGAAGGCGCTGGGCACGAACTGCTGGGGAAGAAGAAGGATGACGATCTACCAGCAAGAATTGTTCAGGGGTTTCAAGAATTTTTCGAAACCCGCACAGCTTAGTATTGAACTCTTCATAAGTATTGAACTCTTCACGTGAGATAAATTAGATCTTTCACAGTTTCCAATACCGCTTTTCTTCAAAACCATCTTGTTGATTCAGCAGGAATGGAGGTTAGAAAGGATAGCGTCTGCATTCCCTCCCCTGGCCAGCAACGTAGCGAGACATCGCAACCCGAACGAAGATACACGTGCTTTCATTTGCAGCAGCCAAAGGGAGACTGTGCCAAAATCGCACTTGTATGTAGAAGTGGAAGTTAGGAATGGAGTGAAGATTGGTATATCGGATGCAGCCACGCAATGAATGAAAGAGTGCGGGGAAAATGAGCGCTCTATATGGATAAGCAGCGACCCGGGAGCCAAGCCGTTGTTGAATGAGGGACGGCAACAGATCATCACCACGGTATGTGGGAATCCACCTGCCAGGCAGGGACGCTGGACGGCATGGCTGATCGACAGGAAATTGGTGAATCGAGGATTAGTAGAGCAGATGAGGCAGAAGAACATTGGTCTGTTGTTTGCAAAATTATGGCGCAGCTTGGCGGGGAAAGAAATGCGGCGGTGGCAGGGTGGGTTAGGAATACATCGGGCACATGAAAGTTGTACTGATCACGTCATGAAAGATGGCGTTATGGTTTTAAAGACCGATTCCTATTTCGTCTGGAACTCGCCTTGTTTGCGCACATCGCCATCGCGCGTCAAAATCTGGTATTCATAGCTTTTGTGCGGCTGCAATCCAGTCAGCTCTAGCGTGTGGGTGGTGCCACCGCCCTGGTGGTATGCCGACTGCCACTCGCTATTGCTTCCCGCAATGCGGTAGCGCACGTGGTTCGCGCCATTAATATTCGTAGACCAATTAATGGTTGCTGCGTTCCCGCTGATATTGCTGACGTTCGGCCCCTGCGTGATGTGCACGGCCTTTTCGGCCTTTGAGTCTATTGCCCTCGATTTCTGCTGGTCAGGCTTCTGGGCCCAGGCGCCGGCCCCCAGCAGCATCAATGACAAGCCCACTATTGTGAAGATGCGTTTCATACTTTGTCTCCATGGATGGAAATATTCAGAATCGCGTCAACCACAATCCCCTATCCCCCTCGTGGTTCCCCGTGCCGGTCCTGCTCTCAAGACGCGGCCACGCGCTGGCGCGCGCTGAACAGCCATTGCTTAATTCGAGGGAGGTAAATACGGCAGGGTTGCCACTCGTACTCTGCTTCATGCGCAACGATGAAGTGCGGAGTTGCTGAACAGAGATGCTGGACAAATTTGGTAGTTGGTAAATTGGTAATTGGAAAAGTAGAGTAGGCAGCCAGCCCTAAGCTCTTCCACAATTACTGCGCCAAGTTACTTTACCAATTTACTAACTTACCAATTTACCCAATGTTCTCCAGTCCTCCGATGAGGTCGGTAATCCGCTTCACGCGGTTCTCAAAGCACCAGCGCTGGATCCCGTCCACGATTTTTTCCGTAGCGCATGGGTCCCAAAAGTTTGCTGTGCCCACTTCCACGGCGGCAGCGCCGGCCAGCATGAACTCAATGGTATCTTCTCCGGTGGTAATGCCACCCATGCCAATCACGGGAATCTCCACCGTATGCGCAGCTTCCCAAACCATGCGCAAAGCAATCGGCTTGATGGCAGGCCCGCTCAGCCCGGCGGTCACGTTGGAGATGCGGGGCTTGCGCGTCTTGGCATCAATGGCCATGCCGACAAACGTGTTTACCAGCGAGATTGCGTCAGCCCCGGCATTTTCCGCCGACTTGGCCATGGCGGGAATGCTGGTGACGTTGGGCGAGAGCTTCACAATCAACGGACGCTGCGCCGCGCTTTTGCAACTGGCCACCAGCTCTTCCAGCAGAATTCGGTCCGTGCCAAAGACCATGCCGCCCTGGTGCGTGTTGGGACAACTGACGTTCAGTTCGTAGGCGGCAATGCCCTCAGCTTCATTCAGGATGCGGATGGTCTCCACGTAATCTTCACGCGTGTAGCCAAAGACGTTGGCGATCACCACCACGTTTTTCTTCGCCGCCAGCTTCGGGAGCTTTTCTTCGATAAAAGCCCGCGCGCCAATATTCTGTAGCCCAATCGAGTTCAACATGCCGGCAGCGGTCTCAAACAGCCGCGGCGGCGGGTTGCCGACCATCGGCTCACGCGAGAGACCTTTAGTGACAAATCCTCCCAGCTTTTCCAGCGTGACAATATCCTCAAACTCAATTCCATAGCCAAACGTTCCGCTGGCGGCGATGACCGGGTTCTTGAAGGCGATTCCGGCAAATTTCACGCTCAGGTCAGGCTTGCGACGGGTTGCAGTATCCGGTGTTGTGGTGGTGGTAGCCATTGGGGATAGTTTAGCAATTCGCCGTTGACAATGAGCAATGGGCCTAGCGGTGTTGGAGCTGGAAATGTCTGTTCTGCAGGTATCAATGCATTTCGGCCATGACACAAATAGATAATTTATTTTTGCCCAAACATTTTCTTCATCAAGCTGAAACGCTTTTCTTGCTTTGCTCACTACATACATGTCCAGCTCTGCGCAAAAAGGAAAAACACCATGGCTATTTCGTCTGTGAGCTTTGCCAATCTCTTCAAGCAAATCAAGGAAGTCAACCTT
>DASRDW010000364.1:0-16654 GCA_035652415.1 Candidatus Angelobacter sp.
GAAGGGTGGCATTCACGCTTGTGCTGTAAGCCGCTTCCGCCTGCTCATAAGCGCCTTTGTTATCCAGCGCAGCCGCGGAGAGATCGCGATTTTCCAGCGTGGCCAGCAACTGCCCCTGACGCACCTTCTGCCCGCGGGCGACGTAAAACTTTTTTACCGGGGCATTGATCTTGGGCGTAATGGATGATTGCGCGATAGGAAAGATAACAGCTTCAGCATTCACCACCCGCGAAATATCGGACGTAGCAGCCGGTACGGCTTGCACCGTGACTTCCGGCGCTTCTTCCTTTTCGCTTTTGCCGCAGCCAGCAATCGCCAGGCTTAGAACAGCCGCCAGGGCCAGCCAATGCGTCAATCTCTCTATTTTGCTACTGTCTCCCATAGTAGGCCAGAACCTTACATTGTACCTGTTAGTGTTTGCAGGTTTGCCAGCGCAGTACGCGCGCGGACCTCACCATCATTGAACGCATTACGTGCCTGGTTCAGCGTGTTTTGTGCATCCACCACTTCCAGCACCGTTGCTTCTCCACCCTGATAACGCAAATTGGTCAGCCGCAGGCTTTCCGCAGCCAAATCAGCCGAACTCTTAAGCGTCTCCAACTCAGCCTGGGCAGCTTCAGCTTCCGCGTATAGCTCACGCATGTCTGCCTGCAGTTTGCGCTGGGCCAAGGTAAGCTCACGCTGCGCCTGTTTCCGTTTAAGATCGGCCTGGACAATTTTGCTGTGGGTTGCGCCCCAGTTCCATAGAGGGATATTCAACGTCGCCGCGACGGCGTAACCCAGGTTGTTCGCGCCATCCGGTTCGCGCTTGGCAAAATGCTGGGCATCAATTCCATAAAAGTAATCCAGGGTCAGGGTTGGAAAGTAGCCGCTTTGCGCCGCTGTCAACTCAAACTTTGACGCCTGAAAACTGGCAGTTGAAGCGCGAAGATCAGGGTTTTTGTTCTGCGCCGTCTTCATAAAATCGTCAAAGCTCATCAGCGGCGGGGCAAGCTGCGCATCATCGACCACGGTAAAGTTTAAATTAAAATTCGGAAAAAGAAGCACGGCCAGGTCGAGCCGGCTTTTATCCATGGCAAGCTGGGCCTCACGCAGGTCGCGTTGGCGATCATTGAACTGAAGCTGCGCCTTGATCACATCTGAATGGGCGACCTCCCCGCCCTTTTCCAGCTTCTGGCTGAGTGTAAGAAAGTTTTGCGCTTCCGTGGCGGCCTGCTGAGCATTGGCATACTTGCGTTGCGATGCAATCAATCCGTAGTAACCCTGCACCACTGTGACTACCAGTCCGCGCCTTGCGATTTCTGCCTTGGCGCGCGCGACCGCTTCAAGCGCCTGCGATCGCCGAAAATCCGAATACTGCGCATAGCCAACTACCTGACGGACGTTTCCCTCGCTTAGATATTCATGCACGGCATTGCTGGCGATAAATACGCCCGGAGGCGTGCCATTCGGCTCCGTATAGATAACTGAATTATTGAAGTTGACGCTCGGCAACAGCGCTGCCCTTGCCTGGACTTTGTCTTCATGAGCCACACCCTGGTCAGTAAGCGCGGACTGAAAAGGAATGCTGTTGGCACGCGCCCGCGCCAGCGCATCTTGCAGGGTCAGCGTAAGCGGCGCCTGCGTTGACGCAGCAGAGTCAGGTTGCTGCTGCGCCGAAGTGGTAAGGGTCAAAAATAAAGTTGCTAATAGCAATTTATTGGCGATGCGTGAAGTCCTGAACAATGGAAACCTCCTGGCCGCACACAGTATATCTTTATGGTCTGCCGTGACCCTTGCAGTTGCTTGTCGCGTGGAGCGGAGCAATGCGCTAGAATTTAAGGCGCGGAAGCGGTAATCCGCAGAACGAACATTTATGTCTCGGCTCCGCTCAATTATTTCCATGCTGGCTTTGGTGATGCTCCTGCTGCCAGCTTTATGCAGTACGCTTCCCCCGCCTGTGGTTTCTCTAAGCGCCGCTCGGCCTGCTTCCGCGCCTTGCCATCAATCTTCCCCGGCAGCTCCCATGTCGCCGTCGAACCAGAGATGCTGCACTGTCACGCACTATCCTGAAGCTCTGCTGAACTCAACACAAGTTGTATCTGCGCCTTCTGACGTTGCAGGGACACTGTTTGATCTGTTTGCCAATTCGCCTCGCAAGCCAAACGGTTCAGCATACGTGGCGACTCTGTTCTTAAGTCCTCCCGGCCCAATTCCGCTGCGTATCTGATTCCCTTCTAAAACACCGATCATATTTAGTACTTCCCTGATAAGCGTGGGGCACATTACCGCGCTTGCAAGCATTGCTCAGGAGAGCAGACCACGGTTGCAATGAAGAAGTCAGTACTATTCTCGATATTTATCTTTTTTCTTTTGTCTCTAAGGACTCGTGTCCCAGCGCAGGAGATGTGTGCGCAACACGAACCAAAGCAGGCCACAGACCAAACTGCTGAAGCAACAGCCCAGCCGCAATCAGGAAGCATGGCAGACATGCCGGGCATGGATCATAGCACGCACCAGCCAATCAGCTTTATCGATGAGATCCTGCACCACTCCACCTCAGGCACCTCAGCTCAGCCAAACTCCACGGCAGAGTCAATGGTCATGCGGGCCAAAGGCAATTGGATGTTCATGTTTCATGGAGAAGCTTTTGTAAGCGCCATACAGCAGAGCGGCCCGCGTGGCTATGACAAGTTTTTCTCCACCAACTGGTTCATGCCCATGGCGCAGCGGCGCTTCAAGCGATCAGAACTCACGCTGCGCACCATGGTCAGCCTGGAACCGGCTACCATAACCAATCGCTTCTACCCGTTGCTGTTTCAGCAGGGTGAAAACGCTTTTGGCAAGCCGGTCAACAATGGCCAGCACCCGCATGACTTCTTCATGGAACTAGCCGCGCTCTACGATGTACGCCTGAGTGAGCACACGCTACTCTCTTTTTATGCTGCTCCGGTCGGCGATCCCGCAATGGGGCCAAGCGCTTATGCTCATCGCGCTTCGGCTTCAGAAGATCCTGTGGCATCGCTCGGCCATCACTTGCAAGATTCAACCCACATCGCTGACGATGTGCTTACCGGAGGCCTTGCCTACAAATCTGCTCGCATGGAGTTTTCCGGCTTCCACGGCCGTGAGCCAGATGAATTTCGTTGGAACATTGATCATGGCGCCATTGATTCTTGGTCTACGCGCTTGACAGTCCAGCCCGGACAAAACTGGAGCACGCAGTATTCTTTCGCTCACCTTACTAGCCCGGAGCAATTGCATCCTGAAGAAGATGTTCAGCGCATGACTGCCTCAGTGATGTATAACCGTCCGCTCGCGCGAGGCAGTTGGGCATCCACTCTGGTCTGGGGACGCAACCGTGTGCTGCAAACAGGGCAGGTGTTCAACGGCTACCTGGCTGAATCTACGCTGCACTTTGCGCGCAGCAATCACGTGTGGGGACGCATTGAAAACGTGGATCGCACCAACGAACTATTGCTGGGCAAGCAGCCTGAGCCGCCGGGATTCGATGAGGAATTTCTGGCGCGAATCCAGGCGTATACCGCCGGGTACGATCACGACTTCAAGCTGATTCCAGGCCTTGCAACAGCGTTCGGAGCGCAGGTAACGCTCTATGGCAAGCCCGAGTTCCTCAACCCGATTTACGGTCGGCATCCCGCCGGAGTTATATTGTTTGTGCGTATTCGTCCTGTAGGTGGTACGCATAATCATTGAGGAAATATAAAAAATGAAGACACCACGCCGCACTTTTCTTACTGGAACCGCCTCAATTGTTACTTCGACTCTTGCGCTGCCGCTCTCTGCGTTGGCAGCACAAACCAAGATCCCACCGGCCAAGCCAGCTGCCAAAAAAGAAGAGCAAGGAGAAGATGTTTCTACCAATGAAGATCTCATGCGCGAGCATGGAGTGCTGAACCGCATCCTGCTGATCTATGACGAAGGCATTCGCCGCATTCAAGCCAATGAGAAGTTCGATTCCGCGGTCATCATCAAATCAGCCGGGCTGATTAAAAGTTTTATTGAGGACTACCACGAGAAGCTGGAAGAAGATCACATTTTCCCGCGCTTTGAGCAATCTGGCAAGCTGGTTGAGCTAACGGTAAACCTGCGCGCCCAGCACGCCATGGGACGCCGCGTAACAGAAAGGATCGCGGCCACAGCCAAGAGCGGTGATCTGCAAACATTGCGGGCATCGCTAGCGGCGTTCAACCGCATGTATCGGCCGCATGAAGCGCGTGAAGATACAGTACTCTTCCCCGCCCTGCATAGTCTGGTAAGCAAGCACGAGTATGACGCCATGGGTGAAGAGTTTGAGCAGCTTGAGCGCAAGACTTTTGGCGGCGACGGGTTTAATATGGCCGTTGACCAGGTTGCTGGATTGGAAAAGCAATTCGGCATCTATGACATTGCGCAATTCACCCCTGAAAAATGACCGCCGGTTTGCTGTTTCTGGCCGCGATTGTGGCCGGTGCAATTGCTTCATTGGCAGGCTTTGGCATTGGCAGTATTCTTACGCCGCTTTTGGCTCTCAGCACAGGCACAAAGCAGGCGGTGGTGGCAGTTTCAATTCCGCACTTCATTGCAACAGCAATCCGTTTCTGGTCAATGCGACGCAGCATTGATCTCCACGTACTCAAGAATTTTGGCATTGCCAGCGCTGCCGGAGGCCTCGCTGGCGCGCTGCTGGGCACGCGTTTCAGCAGTCCTGGGCTGGCTTATATTCTGGGAGCACTGCTGATCTTTGCCGGTGTGACGGGACTCACAGGCTTGGCGCAAAAGATGCGCTTTGGAGTTGCAATAGCCTGGCTGGGTGGCGCTGCTTCAGGTCTGCTCGGGGGATTGGTTGGAAACCAGGGTGGAATCCGCTCCGCTGCTCTGCAGGGTTTCAATCTTGAAGCAAAAGCTTTTGTGGCGACAGCAACTGCTATTGCGCTCATTGTGGATGGCGCACGCATGCCGGTTTATTTCTTCACCAGCCCGGATACTGTTGAGCAGTTCGCGCTTTGGATCACTGCCATGGTCGTCGGCGTAACCATCGGCACGCTTGCTGGTGCGCGCGTACTGCGGCGAATTCCGGAGATGTATTTTCGGCGACTCGTAGCGTTGCTCATTCTTGCGTTAGGTGTAGTGATGTTGATTGGCGTTGGAAAATAGGCCTTTTATGACCCAACTTTAAATACACCCTCTGTCACGCAGCAACAGTACGCGCTCTCAATTGCAATGCTTCTGAACCAATCTTCACAAATCAAAAGCTGCAACCTTATTCTTCTGGTAGCCAAATAGAAACTACCCAGGAGGTACACTCCATGAAAAGCGCCTGGATCGCTTATCCCCTCGTACTTGGTCCCCTTCTTTTGACTGCGCCGATGAAGCTTGCCGCGCGTTCGCCTAAACCAGCAAACCCTTGCCATAATTTGAAAACCGACCTTGACCATCAGGTCAACGGCCTGCACAAACGCCAGGATGATGAGCTCAGCCAATGCCGGCATGCTCAGGGTAAAGACTCCAGTGTCTGTCGCGACCTGCAAGGGCAACAAAAAAACGAGCTCCAGACACTACGCGACCAGCGTGAGACAGAGTTGAATAACTGCAGTTTGCGGGCAAATCGCTTGAACAGCAACAGCGGGCAGATCAATGCATTAGATAACAACACTTACAACACCTACCCATATGAACGCGATCATCGGCACAAGCATCACGAGCCGCCATACAAGCACCCCAAAGACCCAAATAAAAATCCGCCGAGCGTGGCCCATAATCCGCCCAGCCATAATGGCGGCGGCAACAAACTATCGCGCGAGCCTGAGGAGAACGCTCCTAAAAACACCGGCAACTCCGCGGCGAGATCTTCGCATTTAGCAGGCTCTGGCTCTTTCCATTCAGGAAGCTCTAATTCAAACTCTCGAGGCGGCAGTTCAGGATCGTCTTCTTCACATTCCAGTTCCAGTTCTTCATCGAACTCCAACTCTTCATCGCACTCTGAGGCAGGAACTTCCCGGCCAAAATAAGTTTTTTGTACCCGTGAAGATCGATCCGGGCGATCTTCGCGGCTTGCTTCCGCACCGCCGCTCTCATCGGCATGTTCTATACTGCTGCACAGTGCAAAGCGAATCCATTCTGAGCCAGAAACCACCTGATCCTGACATGCGCATTCCTTATGGACAGGATGAAAGCCAATTTATTGATGTGCGCCTGCCTGAGGGCAGCGGGCCGCATCCAATCGTGCTTTTTATTCACGGCGGTTATTGGCGGGCGCGCTATGGCCTGACCTATGCGGGACATCTTTGCGCTGCTCTGAAGAAGGTGGGCATTGCGACATGGAACGTGGAGTACCGTCGCGTGGGAAATCCCGGCGGTGGATGGCCTGGAACTTTTCAAGATATCCGCAGCGTGTATCGTCTGCTCTACGGGCATGAGAAGGACACGATTGCTCAGCTTGACCTGAAACGGCTTTGCGTGGCCGGCCACTCCGCAGGCGGACAGCTTGCCGTTTGTCTGGCGGCCTTTGAACCGACCGTCAAGCATGTGTTGTCATTAGCGGGCGTGCTTGATCTGCATCGCGCCTGGGAGTTGCGTTTGAGCCATGACGCTGTGGTGGAGTTTCTGGGCGGAACACCAGCGGAAGTTCCTGACCATTATCACGAAGCCTCTCCGGCTGAGCGTTCAATACCGCACGCCACGCAGCAGGTACTGATTCACGGGACAGCAGACCGCGATGTGCCGTACGAGATCAGCAAGAGCTATGCTGAGCGGAAGAAGAAAGCTGGCGAAAAGGTGGAACTCATTACGTTACCCGGAGTCAATCACTATGAGATCGTTGATCCCGGTTCAAAGGTCTGGAAGCAGGTGGAGCAGACTTTTATTTCTCTAACGCATGCCTAATCGAAATTCTATTTACTGCGCGAGCTTCGGTTTTCTTACAGCACTCATAATCAGCGTTATCACAGACAATATCGTAATAATAGAGATTGCACAAAGCGAAGCTACGCAGTAAATGCACCACACGCCGAGAACGTCTTTTTCAATGTGGGCAAGATAGAGAGAAAACGCCAGCGCTATCACTGAAGCCACTACAAGCGCAGGCCACCAGCGTTTGAAAGCCAGTAAAGCCAGAAAGATGTAGCCGGCAATTCCGATATCAGCAACTGGAATGCTATTGATCGCCGCCATAAAGCCTTTTTGCTGGCCGGGCTGCGCGTCAGGCCCCGGAGGTTTCAGCATGCCGCCGACGACAGCATACGGGCTTTTGTTCACGGTTCCGCAGTCCCATTTTTCGTTAATGCTGCAGGGCGATTCGCCCACGCGGTAATGCTCTTTCCGGGCCAACACTGCCGCCACCAGCCCCAGAAGAGCGACCAGCATAATCAACCATCTCATAGTGTTCCTTATGCGTTATTTCGTTAAACCCAACGCACGTGACTGAAACTGCATTGACTCATTCAAATGCTGGGCCACAAATTGCCAGTTGTGTCCGCCCGGATAAATATGGGCTTCATGAGGTACGTGCCGCTGAGTCAAGATCCGGTCCAGTTGGCGCGTACCGGCGTCAAAGCCATAATTATCATGGTCGCCGCAATCAAAGTAAATCTTCAGACCCTGTAGGTGCGCAGTCCGGGCAAAGACAAATGGAGTGTTTGCCTGCCAGAAACGCTCATTCAGCGGCGAGCCAAAAGCGGTTCCCAGAAAAGCTCCAAGGCCCGCTGAAGCCGAACCGCCGGGAAGCTGTTCAAGCAGTGCCGGCATGTGCACCGCGACGGAGACAAACATCTGCGGGTACTTGAAAGCAAAACGCAACGCGCCATAACCACCCATGGAGACTCCGCCTATGGCCCGTCCTGAGCGATTGTTGATAAGACGAAAACGTTTCTCCATCTGTGGCACAAACTCGCGAATGAAGAAGTCTTCATACAATATGTGGCCGTCACGTGAGTTGATGTAGAAAGAGTTCTCGGCTTCGGGCGTGATGATCACAAACTCTCCCAGGCGTTTCTGGTCCCAGGCGTCTTCAATCGCGCTGGATGCGCCGCTGGAAGTCAGGAAGCTCTGGTCTCCGCCAAGCCCATGCAGAAAATAGAGCGCCGGAAAGCGCTTGCCTGGCTTGGCATCATAACTCGGCGGCAGCATGGCACAGAAGCCAATGCGTCCAGGGACATACTTGCTCCTCATTGCGCCGCATTGCACGCGCGATTCAGAGAAGCAACTTATCGTGCAGAGCAGTAAGAAAAATAAAACCCAGTATTTAGACATTCGGATGATTCAAAGATAACAAATTAGCTGTTAGGAATCAGCCAACAGTCATCAGCTTTCAGCCCTGAAGAATATTGCGGAGATGGATCTTAAATACGAGAAAGAGATAACTCTGAAGAAGCGTTGATATTGGCTCCCTCAAATTCCTTAGCGATTCAAGTATCTCTTTGTATTGGCACAACTGTTTCAGGCTGATCGCTGATGGCTGATTACTGATTGCTGACTTGCTCTGATCTAATCATGCCGCAATGCTTGCACCGGGTCGAGCCTTGCTGCCCGCGATGCGGGATACAATCCGGCAGACAGGCTCACCAACACTGAAAATACCAAGGCTGCGATCACTAACCACCACGGCACATACCAGAAGTTTTCTGGTCTAAACTCCTGCCGCTGCAGCCAGATATTTGTGCCCAGATTGATGATGCGGCCAATCATCCAACCCAAGCCTGCACCCAGCATGCCACCCAGAATTCCCATGGACCCGGCTTCAAAGAAAAAGATGCGCTTCACATCACCGTCACTAGCGCCCAAAGCTTTCATAATGCCGATCTCGCGGCGCCTCTCCAGAATGGCCATGACCAATGTGTTTACAATACCCAGCGATGCGACTGCCAGAGCCATACTGCCGAAGATCACCAGAAAGAGATCAAGGAATTTAAAGAAGCGCGTGATTCCCTTTGAGGCATCGACGATTGAAAACGTACTGAAGCCCTGCTTCTTAATGTCGTCTTCCACCTGCGGAACGGCTTTGTTCTTGGCAACGCGGACCATCAGCGCGATATAAGTTTTGGCCGCGGAAGGACGCAGCGTGTTCCACAGTTCTCCCGCCTGCACCATGTTGAGCGATTCCGCCAGCGCTAGCGGCAGGAACAGCGGTGTCCTTCCCTGTCGGAATCCTCGGTTGGGTTCGCTGGCAACTATGCCCACAATCTTCAGCTTGATTTGCCGGGGCACCAGGTTAAACGTCGGCGTATCTTCAGACGATTGGGAATCATCGCTGTCATCAAGATCATCAGGATCAGGCTGTTGCGCTTTCTTTTTCGCGGCTTGTGCCACTTGTGCACTATGTGAATCCGTGTCTGTAGCCGCTTCACGCTCGTGATAACGCACCAGCAAATATTTGCCCAGAAGCTGATTGGCCTGATCAGAGGTCAGCTTTACATCAGAATTGCGCGGCTCCGGCGGCTGATCAAGCAACTGGCGGCCGAAATCGGCAAGAATGATTGCTTCCTGCGCGTTTGGAGAAGAGAAAAACGAACCTTGAACATCGTCAAAAGCTTCACTGGTGTGCGCCGAGGGTGGCAGCGTTCCAACTACGGTAAAGTGCCCATCGCCGGTGGCGGTTTCCAGGCGCACATCACCCACGGCGCTAAAGTTGGGATAAACCTCAGCCACGTTCGCTATCTGCTCAAAACTATGGCGTGCAGCATCATCAAGCGGCTTGGCCTGACCAACGACCGGTGCAGATTGTCCGAATCGCGGGCCGCGTGAATCTTGCCGCGAAGTAACGACAATTGTGTCAAACAAACCGGAACGCCCCAACTGCCGCGTGGCCAATTTTTGCAATCCAATGCCCAGCGATAGCATGGCCACCAGCGATGCCACACCTACGCCGATGCCAAGCGTTGTAAGTGAATTGCGCAAACCTGCTTCACGCAGGTTGCGTCCGGCAAGCTCTATCAGGTCGTAAGCTCTCACCGTACAGCTCCAATCTTTTCCAGCCGCGTGTTTTCCAGTTCACCCACCAGTTTGCCATCGCCCAAAAAGACCAGACGATTAGCGTAGCGCTCCGCCAGGGAGCGCTCATGCGTCACCATAATCACCGTCATTTCCAGGGTGCGGTTCAGTTCGCGGATCAAGTCCATGATCTCCGTGCCGGTCCTGCTGTCAAGGTTTCCAGTAGGCTCATCGGCCAGCAAAATTTTTGGGCGATTCACGAGCGCTCGCGCCAGTGCAGCGCGTTGTTGCTCTCCGCCAGATATCTCACTAGGACGGTGCTTGACGCGATCACTCAGCCCAACGCGATCCAGCGCTTCCTGCACGCGGGCACGCCGCTCACGACGGCGTACCTCAGCAAAACGCATCGGCAGCTCAACGTTTTCATAAAGTGTCATAGTGGGCACTAGGTTGAAAGATTGAAACACCATACCCACAACTAGCCGTCGATACTGCGCCAGCTGTTCAGAAGTCATAGTCGCCAGGTCCGAGCCTTCTGCCACAATTGCTCCTGAGTCTGGCCGATCAAGACCAGCAATCAGGTTCAGCAGCGTGGATTTGCCAGAACCTGAAGCACCAAGCAACGCGATAAACTCACCCCGCCCAGCCGCCAGGCTTACGCCATCGACCGCAGGAATTATCGACCGGCCCAGCCTGTAATGCCGGACTACCGAGACGGTCCTGACCGATTCATTTTCATTGCCGTTTGCTGTCAATGTCCGGTGTCTCCCAATGCTTCTACTCGAATGTTACTACGCATTTCTGGATTTAGTTCAAGCGGGCCAGACGTTCACCTTAGGACAAAGGTGTCCTGCTTCTGGTGTCCCTCAAATGCCTTGACTGGAACTTCCGGCTAAGCCCTGTGGTTACCAGCGCTGAGGTGCGAAACACACCTTCTCTATTCTGACGAGCAAAATTGGCAGAGATTAACAGATGCCAAGGCAATGAGGCCTTTTTGAATTTCCACAGATGAGCCCGTTCACAACCCTAGCGCGGTTTGTCTATGGAAGATGAAAAGAGACCCACTACTGACATGAATCATCTTTGCGTGATCAGAAGAGATTAATGATAAGTTTGTTTGAACTCCATGAGCCCCGTGACTCACTTTTTTGCCGGATGGGTGCTGGCCTGCGCCTCTCCGGTACCGCTCAGGCGACGTGAAAAAGCACTGGTGGTGGCCGCTGCGGTTGCTCCTGACTTGGACGGTCTGGGTATTGTCCCGGAATTATTGACCCGGCATTCTTCCCATCCGCTGCTGTGGTTTTCTGAATACCACCATTCGTTACACACACTTGCTTTCGCTCTGGTTTGTACGATTGCAGCTTTTCTGGTGGCGGGGCCATTGGCCCGAAGAAAAATGCCGTCCAATGAGTTCGGCTCAGCAAGTTCGGCCTCTCGCCGTGAGACACACAGTTCGCCACAGTATCCTGTCCTATCACCACATCCATGGATCACCGCATTGCTCGTCTTCGTTAGCTTTCACCTGCATTTGCTGTGCGATCTTGTAGGCGCTCGCGGCCCCGATGGCTACCAGTGGCCCATTCCTTACCTCAAACCGTTTTCCAACGCAGCTCAGCTTGCTTGGCATGGACAGTGGGCATTGAATGGCTGGCAGAACTTTGCATTCACCGGACTGCTCTTGCTGGTAACGTTCTGGCTGGCATGGAAAAATGGCGCTTCTCCGCTTGAGCTTGTCTCTGAGCCAGCAAACTGGTCGTTTGTCTTGACACTGCGTCAACGGTTGCAAAGGAACAATTAAAGCAGTCAGATATCTTCTGATACCGAATCAGTTCCGCCTTTTAATTCCAGAAAAATATCAATTAAAGAGCCCGGTGAAGAGCTGCTTTATGTCCAAGCCAACCCCGAATCGGTAAAAATCTTGTTGGGCAGTTTGAGCGGCAAAAGAGCTACATTAGTTGCGGATGGAGCTGCGTTGCTTGTATCTGCGTCCAGAATAATCGAGCTCAAATCCCGGGAAATTTATCAGTCTTTTTTAAGAAAAGCTACAGTCAACGATACGGATTACCTGAAATGTAGAACTTAGAAAATGGAAATCTATTGGCTCTTGTTTCGAGATGGAATTAATGGTTTTGACCATTTATACGTATGTTCCAGAAGACAAATGATTTTGTTTCATGCTGCCTTTGCTATATTCTCTGCTGTCATTTTTTGGAGGACACGTGGGTAAATTCCGGGGCAAGACTGAGTTGGCGATAGGGCTTTTAATTGTTATTACATTTTCATTAGTTGGCGTGGGCGAACAGTCACGTAACCCCACTCAAAACCATACGACGAAATCAGCAGCCATTGGAGACGGACAAAAAGCTCTCCCTAAAGAGGCCCGTGCACAATCACAGCCTTCTTCGCTTGAGCAGCTGCCGCCTGCCTTGCTTCAGAGTCTCCACTGGCGCTCCATTGGCCCGTATCGTGGTGGGCGGACGCGCGGGGTGGCCGGGGTGCCGAGTCAGCCGAATGTGTTTTATATCGGCGTGTGCAATGGCGGGGTGTGGAAGACCAACGATTACGGCCGGACGTGGCAGCCGATTTTTGACGATCAGCCGACGGGGTCGATTGGGTCGATAGCGGTAGCGCCGTCGGACCCGAATGTTGTTTATGTTGGGAGCGGGGAGGGGCTGCATCGGCCGGATTTGTCGGTGGGGGATGGGATTTATCGGTCGAATGATGCCGGAAAGAGCTGGACGCATCTTGGACTGCGGGATGGGCAACAGATTCCCCAGTTAGCGGTCGACCCGAAAGATTCTAACAAGGTGTTTGCCGCGGTGGCGGGGCATCCGTATGGGCCGAATAAGCAGCGGGGTATTTTCCGCTCGACGGATGGCGGCCAGAACTGGGTGAAGGTCCTTCCGACAAGAAACAGCGCCTCTTCCAACGACAGCTCTTCTTCTAGTGCTGCGTCGGGAAATCCGCAAAACTTTGGAGCCGCCAACATCGCAAGCAGCGGCCAGGAGAACGATCAGGAAGAGAATGTTGGCGGCGACGATGTGCTGATCGACCCCAGCAACCCGCAGATTGTTTACGCCACATTGTGGGAGGCGCGCGAAGGACCGTGGGAGAACGGCGCGTGGAACGGCTTTGGCGGCGGCATCTTTAAGTCGACTGACGGCGGACAGACTTTTCAGAAGCTCGCGGGCGGGCTGCCTGCGGACATTATTCAGTCGCACATCGCGATTGCAGAGAGCAATCCCAACCGGCTGATTGCCACGGTTGCGTCAAAGCCCAACGTGGTGGCTATCTATCGCACAGACGACGCCGGCGCGACTTGGGCGCAGATCACTACAGACCCGCGGCCTGCAAGCAGAATCGGCGGCGGCGATCTCTCAGTCCCACGATTCAATCCCAAAGACCCGGACATGATCATCATTACCAGCACGGTCACGTGGAAATCGACTGACGGCGGCAAGACGTGGAGCGGCTTCCGCGGGGCGCCTGGCGGCGATGACTACCAGAATTTGTGGATCAATCCCAACAATCCGCAAACGATCATCCTGGTGAGCGATCAGGGCGCCATTGTGACGGTGAACGGCGGCGAGACGTGGAGTTCCTGGTACAACCAGTCCACCGCGCAGATGTATCACGTAAACGCCGACAACGCTTTCCCCTATCGGCTGTGCAGCGGCCAGCAGGAGAGCGGATCGGCCTGTATTTCCAGCCGCGGCAATGATGGCGAGGTGACAATACGAGAGTGGCATCCGGTGGCGGCGGAAGAGTACGGGTATGTGGTGCCTGATCCGCTTGATCCTGACATTGTTTATGGCGGCAAGCTCACGCGCTATGATCGCCGCACAGGCCAGGCGCAAAACGTTATGCCTAAGGCATTTCGCGGGCCAGATTTCCGCGTGTTGCGCACTGAGCCGATTGTCTTCTCGCCCATCAACCCGCACATTTTGTATTTCGCTACCAACACCCTGTGGAAGACGATGAACGCTGGTCAGAGCTGGCAGCAGATATCGCCTGACCTTACGCGGGCGACGTATGAGGTGCCGACGAGCGTGGGCAAGTATCGCGATCAGGAATCGGCCAAGGCGATTCAGCGCGGCGTGATCTATGCGGTTGCGCCTTCACCGCTGGACATCAACCGTATATGGGCGGGTACCGATGATGGCCGAATTCACGTCACCACTGACGGAGGCGCGCACTGGAAGGAAGTCACGCCGCCAAACATGATGCCTTTCCAAAAAGTTTCCATCATTGAGGCCAGCCATTTTGATGCGCAGACGGCATACGCGGCCATTAACACGCTGCGCCTGGACGATCTGCGCCCGCACATCCTGCGCACGCGCGATGGCGGCAAGAGCTGGACGGAAATCGTAAACGGCATTCCTAACGACGAAAACGTGAATGCGGTGCGCGAAGATCCTGTGCGGCGCGGCTTGCTGTTTGCCGGAACTGAGCACGCGGTTTATGTCTCATTCGACGATGGCGACCATTGGCAATCTTTGCGCCTGAACATGGCGCCTAGCTCAGTGCGAGACCTCATCATTAAAGGCGACGATCTGGCTGCAGGCACGCACGGACGTGGCTTCTGGATCCTGGATGACATTACGCCGCTGCGTCAGATCGATGCCAAAGTTACCTCTGCACAGGCGTTTCTGGTTAAGCCGCAGACGGCGATCCGCGTCCGCTGGGACATGAATACTGATACACCTCTGCCGCCGGACTTCCCTGCCGGAGAAAATCCGCCTGACGGCGCTGTGATTGATTACTACCTGCAATCTGCAACGAGTGGGCCGGTGACATTGGAGATCAAAGACAACGCGGGCAAGGTCGTGCGCAAGTATTCGAGCGCAGATAAACCCGCGCCCATTGATCCCATGCTCAACATTCCTACTTACTGGGTGCGGCCATCGCGAGTGTTGTCCGCAGAAGCGGGTATGCATCGCTGGCTGTGGGACATTCATTATCCGAACGTGCCCGGAGTTGAATCTGAGTATCCGATTGCAGCAATCCCGCACGATACTGCGCCGCAGCCCACAGGGCCGTGGGCGATGCCCGGACAATACACGGTTGTGCTGACGGCGAACGGTAAAAGTTATTCGCAACCGCTCACCATCAAGATGGATCCACGGGTAAAGACTCCACCCGCAGGATTGCAGCAGCAATTCAAACTCTCTGATGAGTTGTACACTAATTTGCTGACGCTTTCACCGGCAACCGAACAGGCAGGCGAACTGCGCAAGCAACTCAAAGAGCTCGAATCCAAGACCACTGGTGAGACGCTGGCAGCAGTAAAAGCATTGGACCAGAAGTTGCAGGCGCTTGCAGGTGGCGCAACACGCCGACCGGGCGCCGGGGTTGAACCGCCATCGCTCGGCGGATTGCGTACGCGCTTCCTTACTTTGTTTGGAGTTCTCCAGGATGCCGACGTAACGCCCAGCACGCAGGCTGCGGAAGCAGTGGCTGAACTGCAAAAGCAGTTGCCGCCGGTGATGGAGCGCTGGAAGCAACTGCAATCGCAGGACATTCCCGCACTGAACCAGCAACTTAAGAACGCGAACCTGCCGGAATTGAAGCTGGAAACTATGACAGAGCCGGCGAGGGCCACGGCGTCATCGAAAGACAAGGATGAAGAATAGACAGATTGAGAAAGAAGGATTTATGCCGCAATCAAAGGCTGTTCTTGATCCTAAGACGCAGTGGTTTCTTGATTTTCTTGTGAGCAGCGGACGACCGCAGGTCAACCAGGTGTCAGTGGCTGAAGCCCGCGAGATGTACGTAAAAGGGCAAAACCTTGTGCCCTTGGCCAAGAAGCCGGCGCAAATCGAAGACAGAACAATTCCGACAAGCTCAGGTGGAGATGTGAAGCTGCGCATTTTTCGTCCTGAAGGCAGCAGCGGGCCGCTTCCCGTAGTGATGTACTTTCACGGCGGTGGATGGGTGCTGGGCGATGCTGATACCTACGACTACTACATGCGCGAATTGACCAACGGCACAGGCGCAGCCGTGGTCTTTGTTGAATACAGCCGCTCGCCAGAGGCGCGCTATCCAGTGGCGTTGGAAGAATGCTTTGCGGCCACCAAGTGGGTGGCAGATCACGGAAGCGAATTGAACCTGAACAGTTCACAGATGGCGGTGGCCGGAGATAGCGCCGGCGGCAATATGGCGGCCGTGGCGTGCCTGCTGGCAAAGGAGCGAGGCGGGCCGAAGATCGCGGCGCAAGTTTTGATCTATCCAGCCACAGGCCATGTTTTTAATTCAACTTCATTCCAGGAGTTCGCGACGGGATATTTTCTTACTCGCGAAACATCACAATGGTTCTGGCAGCAATACACGGGCGGCGCTGCGGTTGAGCATGAGCCTACGGCGTGTCCGCTGGAGGCCACGCTGGAGCAGCTCAAGGGATTGCCCCCTGCGTTGGTGATCACCGGTGAATGCGATGTGCTGCGCGACGAAGGCGAGGCTTACGCGCGCAAGCTCATGCAAGCGGGAGTGCAGGTAACCTGTACGCGCTATCTGGGAGCCATTCATGGGTTCATGGGTATCAACGCTCTGGCGGATACTCCGCCAACCAAAGCAGCCAGAGCGCAGGTACATGCGATGTTGCGGGAAGCATTGATAACCAAGGCAAAGGAAAACGCTGCTTAGGTGTACTCACGCTTCAGGGCACATTCACCAAACCGGAAATTGATTTCACAAAGTCCACACGGAACGTAATCCTGCTGGAGAATGGCAGGGGCAGTTAGAGAGATAT
>DASRDW010000365.1:0-8410 GCA_035652415.1 Candidatus Angelobacter sp.
CAGGAAGAGACCGGCGGCTTCACCGCGTTCATCCCCTGGAGCTTTCAGCCCAAGAACACTGCGCTTGGCGGACGCCACTGGGAAGAAGCCACAGCGGTCGAGTACCTGAAGACGCTGGCGATCTCGCGGCTGTTTCTCTCAAACTTTGAGAACGTGCAGTCAAGCTGGGTCACGCAGGGATTGAAAGTCTGCCAGCTTGGCTTGCGCTTTGGCGGCAATGATGTTGGCTCAGTGATGCTGGAAGAAAACGTTGTGCGCTCCGCCGGCGTTACCAACTGCACCACAGAAGAAGAGCTGCGGAGAATGATTCGCGATGCTGGGTTTGTGCCGAAGCGAAGGGACACGCTGTACAGGCAGTTGTTTTTGAACTGATTTTCAGCCGCGAATTTACGCGAATCGTCGCGAATTTCAAGTTCCCATCGGCAATCGCAGGCGAGGCGCCTGCGCTCCACATCTTAAAATTGTTCTCATTTAACTCTGATCGACGAAAATTGGCTACCAGAAGGCGCAGAGGCTGGCTTGGGGGCTACAAACAGCATCGAAGCTGTTGTGGTTTTCAGCAAAATATCGCAATGAATCGGAGTTGCGCAGCTCGCAAGAGTTTGTGGCGATAACCACAGTTAAAGCAGCATAAGTTGGCGCTAAGCACCATTAATCCGTTTGATTTACAATACTTAGTCCTGAATTCTAATGTTGGTGTGGAGTACTCACCTGAGCGCCCTCATGACCAATTTGTACGCTTTGGCCGCCTTTATGGCACAAAGGGGCCTGGTCCACTATTTTAAAAGCCAGTTTCTGGATAAGACTTTTCGCGGTCTCTATACGCCCAACGCCTTTGACCTGGCGCTGCTGATTCCCTACTTCGTGGTGATGATCATTCTGGCTGGGTATGGCATGCACCGGTATGCGCTGGTTTACACCTACTATCGCCATCGGAAGAACCGCACCACAGAGCCGCCAGGGAAATTTGCGGAGCTTCCCCGCGTCACGATCCAGTTGCCCATTTACAACGAGCAGTACGTGATCGACCGACTGGTAGAAGCGATCTGCAAGATGGATTATCCAAAAGACAAGCTGGATATCCAGGTGCTGGACGACTCCACGGACGAAACCGTGGGTGTTGCCCAGGGCGTGGTGGAGCGGTACGCGACACTGGGGCACCCGATCACCTATATTCACAGGACCAACCGTGAAGGATTTAAGGCGGGCGCGCTGCAGAACGGCCTGCTCACTGCCAAGGGCGAGTTTGTGGCGATCTTTGACGCTGACTTTGTTCCGCCGGAAGATTGGCTGATGCGGGTGGTGCACCACTTCTCCGATCCTGAGATTGGCATGGTGCAAACGCGCTGGACGCACTTGAACCGCAATTATTCGTTTTTGACTGAAGTTGAGGCCATTTTGCTGGACGGCCATTTTGTGCTGGAGCACGGCGGACGCTCACGCAGCCAGGTGTTCTTCAACTTTAACGGCACGGCCGGCATGTGGCGAACCAAGGTGATTGGCGAGGCCGGCGGCTGGCAACATGACACACTGACGGAAGACACGGACCTTTCTTATCGCGCGCAGTTGAAGGGATGGAAGTTTAAATATTTGCAGGACGTTGAATGTCCGGCCGAGCTGCCGATTGAGATGACCGCCTTCAAGACGCAGCAGGCGCGCTGGGCCAAAGGGCTGATCCAGACCGGCAAAAAGATCCTGCCCAAGGTCTTTAGCAGCGACGTGCCTTTCCGCGTGAAGGTGGAAGCGTTTTACCACCTGAGCGCCAACCTGAGCTATCCGCTGATGATTGTGCTCTCCACCCTGCTGATGCCGGCCATGATTATCCGGTCGTTTGGCGGCTGGTTCCAGATGCTAGTGATTGATCTACCTTTGTTTCTGGCATCAACTTTCTCCATCTCCAGTTTTTATCTGGTTTCGCAAAAAGAGCTGTTTCCACGACGCTGGTTGCGAACTTTCATTTTCCTGCCATTTCTCATGTCACTGGGTATTGGTCTTACGCTGACAAACACGCGCGCCGTAATGGAAGCGTTGTTCGGGATTAAATCATCGTTCAAGCGAACGCCTAAGTATCGCGTGCAGTCCAAGGCAGACAAGGTGATGGGACAGAAATATCGCCGGCGTTTGGGCGTGGTTCCGTGGTTGGAGCTGCTGGTGGGCGCTTACTTTGTGCTAACGTGCGTTTACGCTTACACCAGCGGCAACTATTGGACGATCCCGTTCCTGCTGCTGTTTGTGCTGGGATACTGGTACACGGGCTTAATGTCATTACTGCAAGGCAGGTTTGATCGGCACGCGAAAACTTCGCCTGAACCCCGTACTAAGCCTTTCCCCGTTGGAGTCTAAGAGCATTTTCCGACTTTAGTACGGAGCAGCTCTGGTATCCTGAATCGCAAATGCTGGTAAAGGCTGCATTTGTTTTATTAGCGCTTTCCGTAGGAGCTATCGTGGCGATTGTTGTCATTATGCGATGGCGCTTGCGCGGGCACATGCGACGTGCTGATGTGACGCCGCCGGCTGCAACACTGGAAGCCCAGCCGCAAGAACCGGTGGAGAAGGCGTAAAGATCGAGACCGGCCTGGCAGCTCTCGCCCTTGGAAAATCAAGGGAATTCTGAAACTACACTGTTCGCGATCACGCATTTGAAGTTAAGGTATTGTAGGATTTTTATATGCCATCTTCGTCTGTCTCTGCTGCCGTCCGTGAAATTACAGTTGCGCATAGCCCTGATTCCGATGACGCTTTCATGTTTTACGCGCTGGCCACAAATAAGGTCCGCGTTCCCGGGCTGAAATTCACGCACACCCTCACGGACATTGAAACGCTGAATCGCAAGGCCATGGAAGGCTTTTATGACGTGAGCGCCATCTCCTTCCACGCCTATCCTTATGTTCAGGATAAATACGCGCTTATGCCCTGCGGCGGCAGCGTAGGCGAACAATATGGGCCCATGGTGGTTGCGCCGCGCATGTTTGGACTGGAAGAACTCAAGCGCATAAAAGTTGCCGTGCCGGGCACCATGACCACGGCTTATCTGGCTCTGAAATTATTTGCTCCAAAAATTGAGACAGCCGTGGTGCCGTTTGACCAGATTATTCCCCAGGTGCTGGCAGGGAAGTATGAAGCGGGATTGATTATCCATGAAGGCCAGCTCACCTATGAGCGTTCTGGGTTGAAACGTATTCTGGATCTGGGTAAGTGGTGGCATGAGCTTACCGGCTTACCGCTGCCTCTTGGCGGCAATGCGATTCGTCGCGAACTGGGGCCGGAGTTGATTGCTCAAGTCACGCGCGCGTTGCGGGACAGCATCCAGTACGCTCTCGATCATCGTGAACCAGCACTGGCCTACGCCATGCAGTTTGCCCGCGATTTGGATACACAGATGGCTGATCGCTTCGTCGGCATGTACGTGAACGACCGTACGCTTGATTACGGCGCCGATGGCAAAGAAGGGGTCGCCAAGCTGCTGGATATGGGCTATCGCGCGGGCATCATTCCGCATAAGCCGCAAGTGGATTTTGTGTAATTAAGCATCGTTTCCGGGCCGCGAATCTGGACTATAATCCCACCGAGGAGGACTCCTTTATGTGGCCTCTTATGATCGTTCTTCTCTTTGCGACGGCGGCGCCCCAGCAGAGCCAATCCAATGCGGATGGAGCTTATGTGGGAAAGATTCCGCAGATAAAAAGTTTGCTCGGTCATCCTCTGCAGGTAAGCAGAGTATCGCCCGACCAATTGCGGGATAAAACCTGTTACACGGTTCGCAGCTATCATTTTGAGCGCCAGGACGGCCAAGCGCCAACGCTTACTGGTGTCTCCACTTGCACTCCAGCTAATAAGTTGCAGCAAAGGCGGGTTTCTCGAACTCCCGAAACCTTATATACACCACTGGGTTTGCTGACAACTGGCCAGAAATAACGGAGCAGTTAAGCGGGCTGCTTTTCCATCTGGATATAGATCTGATCTTCGCCTATTTTTTTAAAACCTAAACGCTCGTAGAGCCGCTGCGCCGGATTGGTTTTCTGTACTTGCAAACGCAGCGGAACCTTCGCCTGATCACATTCCTGGATTAGTTTGCCGATCAGGTCTCCGCCGATCCCATGCCCGCGAAATTCCGGCAATAGCGCAATATCAACCAGGAGAGCCGACGTTGGTTGGCGGAACACCATGAGCCGGCCAATTGGAGTCCCGTCAACTTCAATGATCTGATGTTCGGCCGCGTTATAGCTCATTTGATACCAGCGCTGCTGCGCCGTGAATTGCATTCGCAAAAAGGCTTGCTGTTGGGCTTCTGGCCAGCCGAACGGGGCAATCTCCTGCAAGCGCGTACTGGCGTAAAGCCGAAATAGAAATTCCTGATCGTCAGCGGAAGCAGGTCGTAGTGTTGGCGGCATAAACCGGTCTATCTTAATCGACATTTACCTTCTGCGCTGGCTCAAGGCCGCATTTTTGCCCTTCGCATTTCGCACTTTAAAGATGGTGCGGTTCGCTCATTGCTCAAAAGCCCTTGGATTGTTAAAAACATGTTTAATCATCCAAGTATTTCAATTAGACAATTTTTACCTTCCTTTAACATTGCCTCTGTATGGTTCTGGCATGGGCACGCTTACCAGAACGTTGCCAGAACCAGACGACGCAAAGCTGAAAACAGCCGCATCCACCAGTGCGGGCGATAAACAGAAGATATTTGTGGTGGAAGATGACGCGGACATCTCGCGTCTTATTCGGCACAATCTTGAAGCGGCGGGTTATCGCGTGCGCACGTATTCCAGCACTCATGCCGTGGTTACGGATGCCCTGAAAGACCGCCCCTCTCTTCTGCTGCTTGACATCATGCTTCCCGGGGGTGATGGGCTGGAGCTCTGCCGCCAACTCCGTCAATCAGGGAAGGCATTGTCTGGTATTCCCATCGTGTTTCTCACGGCCAAGACCAGCGAAGCCGACCGCATTCGCGGCCTGGAAACCGGCGCAGATGATTACATCACCAAGCCTTTCAGCCCGCGTGAACTGGTAGCGCGCCTGCGCGCCGTTTTACGCCGCTGTGAAGCGCCGCTAGCGCCCTCTGTGATCTCTGCCGGCGAAATTGAAATCGATTCACTGGCCATGACCTTGACCGTCCGCGGCACGGCCATGACCGCCACGGCCACTGAGTTTCGTCTGCTGCACTATCTGGCCCAGCACGCGGGCCGCGTTTTTACGCGCGACCAGATACTTGACGCTGTCTGGCGCGAGACAACCTTTGTCAGCCCACGATCGGTCGACGTCTACGTAAGAAAACTGAGGGCCAAGATTGAAGTTGATCCCGAACATCCGCGCTATCTTAAGACCGTGCGCGGCGCAGGCTATCGTTTTGAAGTGCCAAAAAAGTGAATCCCTCTCGGCGCCGGTGTCATCTACTACTCTGAATAAGGACCCTAAAAACTTACCCGATTTTAATTTTTCAGCCATCCAGCGTTAACCGGGGCATGGTACGTTTCGTCTAACAAGTATCTGTAAAGGTGTTTCAATGACGATCCAGGCAGTACAAATGCAAAGTCCTCGCAGAAAAATCACAACCCTGTTGTTGGCCATGGGCGTTAAGGTCGATAAGGCCGTCGACCAGGCCATCACGGGCCTGCTCCACTCCCACACCCACGCTGTAGCCGGGTTAATGGAGAATGCGGTTGCCGTTCAGGAACTCGAGTTTTCCATCGATCAGGCTGTTTTCTCAGCCCTGGAGAGCGGCGACATGCTGCCCTCAGAAATCCGGCTGGCAACGTCAGTCATCAACATCAGCAAAGATCTGGCGCGGCTGGGCAAGCTTGCTGCCAACCTGGGGCGCAGAGTAAGCGAAGTAGGCGAGCATCACGACCACGAAGATTTCTCGCGCCTGCAGCCAATGGCGATTGCTGTTTCCCATCTGTGCCGCCAGACCTTCCGCTCGCTTATTCATTTGGACCCGGTGCTGGCGCGCAACGCCGCTACTGGCGGATCGTCAGTTGATGCTTACCGCGCTTACGTTCTTCGCGGTTTGGGCAGCAACACGCAGCCGGCTGACAATGAGCAAAATATTCATCTGATTTTTGCTTCACGCTGCCTGGAGCAGATTGCCGACCACGCCGTTGACCTGGCGGAAAACCTGTTGGCCTTTCTTGATTGCACTCCCGCGCCGCAGAGCAGCGGGAGCATGGCCCGCGGGCAGCTAGCCTGTTGATAAGGCTGCCGCTCACACCTTCTCAGCGATTTATTGCAGGATTCATGGCGCTTTAACCTTCCTTTCACATTCCGGCCTTACCGTGGAGGAGTGAAAGGTGCAATCGCAGCCGTGTTTTCCGCTTTGGCTGAGACACGGCGGAAAGTCAGCAGTTCCCATGAATTCCCAAGCCGTACTCCTTCCGCAAGAATCTTCCGAACAGACACATCTGGTTGATCTGGCCATGCGCGCCACTCGTGCCGCGCATGAAGCTGTCTCGCACTCCATTGACGCTCTGATCAATGGCTCTCAGCAGGCGCTGGCAGCGGTGCGCAAATCTGAAGAACAGCTCGACAGCATGGACCGGGAGATGGATGAGCGGCTGGCCATTGTGATCACGCAGGTAACACCGCCGCAGGCACGCGAGCTGCTGGCCTGCATGAAGCTGATGCTAGACCTGGAGCGCGTAGGCGACCTGGTGCTCAGCTTTGCTGAGCGCTGTGCCATTGTGCGCAACCGCATTGATATGGACGATATTGAGCAGCTTACCCGCATGGGCTGCCTGCTGGAAAATATGTTAGCTACCATGTCCCGGGCCTTTGTTGCTCGCGACGTTGAGCAGGCCATCCATGTCTTGCGTACGGATTTTGAAATCGACCGTCTGCGCAATCTAATTGTCATTCGCCACACAGAGAACACTGAAGGATTCAGAGGTCCAGAGAGCCTGCACGTCCTGGCGATGGCGAATGCTCTGGAGCGCGCCGGAGATCACATCAAGAACATGGCTGAAGAGCTTTGCCATCTTGCCACTGGCCACACCATGCGCCACGTGATCCGCGCCAAAGACAAGCCAATTGAGCAATTATTCCTGGATTGGTTAGCGAAGCAGAGCTCCTCACAAACTGACAGAAGCGGCGAGGCCGGCTTGCGCGCCGAGCCGTGCGCTGCTGGAGCAGAATTTCACACAACAGGTGAATTGCAGCTTGGCGGTTTGGAGCGCAAGCGACAAAAATGAAAGATTGGCTGGCAAAGCAGAGTTCCCAACAAGTTCGATAGAAGCAGTGAGGCGACTTGCGCGTCGCGTCGAGCCTTAGCACGATCTTAGTCCTGCGTTTTACAAGCGCGTGCGCTCTGTGCGAAGATTTTTGTCTCTCTGCAGTTCAGAGCAGAGCGTAAGAAGCAGAGTTTCTCAGCAGCCGTCCAGGCTAATCCAGCAGCTTCCGATGCAGACCCGACTGCATCTCATAATATGGGTCTTGTGCCTTAGGTGCTTCTCAGGATCCAGGGGGAGAAATAAGGAAATGAGCTTGATAGAAAATTTCCGCAAAGCAGAGCAGAAAGGCGCCTTGGCCATTCATCGGGGAGTGGAACGTGCCCGCGAAGAGTGGTCAGATGTTGAAAGAAAGTTACGTCAGCGCATGCGCGTTTATCCGCAAAAATCCAGGGCCATGGCCGCGGCTGTACCGGGAGCGGCGTCCTCGCAAGTTGATGAAGCCGCAACCAGCAGCAATGAACAGAATACAGATCGCAAACCGATTGTTTCTGTCTATGGCCATGACCTCAAAGAGGATTAAGAGGAACTTCCGATACTGGGTTAATCGAGTATTAGCCCAGTACCGCAGGTTCTGAGAACCGGGCCTTTATCTCCGTTTATCTTTCACCGATACATTGAATCCGGATTTGCGCAAGGGGATAATTGCGCCTTGGCTGGCGTCTGCCTGCGCGTGGCCTGCGCGATAAGCAACTTCTTCCTGCACAAACCGGACGAAATCCTGCATCTTGCGGTTCATCTCTTCCATGCGCTCGCGCATCTGCAGAATGATGGCAATGCCTGCGATGTTCACGCCCAGATCGCGCGCCAGATTCAGGATAAATTCCAGCCGTTGCAGGTCGTCCTCAGTATAAAGGCGCGTGTTGCCCTCAGTGCGGGAAGGCTTGAGCAGACCTTCACGTTCGTACAAACGCAGGGTCTGCGGATGGATACCGTACATCTCAGCCACCGCTGAGATCATGTAAGCGCCTCGGGATTTGCGTTTTGCTGCCATCGGACCAAACTCTTAAATTTAACCCTTGCTTCTGGCGTAGATGCAATGATCATACCCATGCCAGAAGACGATCTTTTCACACACCAGCCCGTTCTTTTCCGCCACGCGCCGTGACTGCACGTTCTCTGGCCGGATCATGGAGATCACGCGCTCTGCTCCAATCTTTGCAAACGCATACTCCATGCACGCCCGAGCA
>DASRDW010000366.1:0-3605 GCA_035652415.1 Candidatus Angelobacter sp.
GACTCGCGGGCCTTCCACACCATGAGCGTCTCCTGCTCATCGATAAAGAGCTTCATGTTGGGCGGATCAGGCTGGCGGCTCAGTCGATCCATCAACGCGCGCGCTTTTGCGTTGGACTCTTCTTTGGTCTCTCCGCCGAACTCACACAGCAGCCATCCTTTGCCTTCCGGCAGCATGGCAATGCTTTTAGGATGCAAACCCTTCTTTGTCATGTTCTCGATGAGAACGTGATCCATGCCTTCAAGGCCGATGGGAGCTGACTTGATCACTTCAGGAACATTGTCGGCTGCGGCGTAAACATCTTTGTAGCCGAGCACCAGAGTAGTGCGCTTCTTTGGCCAATCCACCAGGCGGACTTTGGCGGCAAGGGTCACCGCGCATGTACCTTCAGAGCCGACCATGGATCGCGCAACGTTGAAGCCGTGCTCGGGTAGAAGCTCATCCAGACTGTAGCCGGAAACGCGCCTTGGGATCTTTGGATAACGAGCGCGCACCAGCTCTGCGTACTGATCGCGCAGTCCTCTAAGACGCGAGTAAATCTCTCCGCGACGGCCACCTTCGCGAATGATCTTTTGCAGTTCGTCGTCTGAAGCCGCGCCCACGCGCATACGATGGCCGTCATAAGTGAGAATGTCGAGTTCCAGAACGTTATTGACCGTGCGGCCCGCCATCATTGAATGCACTCCACAGGAGTTGTTTCCAATCATTCCGCCCAGGTTGCAATACTCATGCGTAGAGGGATCCGGGCCGAAGGTAAGACCATATTCGTTGGCGCGGTTGCGCAAATTGTCGAGCACGACTCCCGGCTGAACCCACGCGTATTTTTCCTGCGGGTTGATCTCCAGAATCTGGTTCAGGTATTTGGAAAAATCAACGATTACAGCCACGTTGCAGGATTGACCGCAAAGACTCGTTCCGCCACCGCGCGGCAGCAGCGGCGCGCCATGCTTGTGCGCCAGCGCAACGGTCTGGACCACATCTTCTATTCTTTTGGGAACAACAACGCCAATCGGGACCTGGCGATAGTTGGAACCATCCACCGCGTAAAGAGCGCGTGTGCCGTCGTCAAAGTGGACTTCGCCGGCAACCGTGGCGCGCAGTTCGGCGGCCAGGACTTCAGCGTGGGCGCGAGGAAATTCCATCTGCCCAGACACACCGGGGCGCGGTTTTTCCGCGAATTGAGTCACCTGCTCACCTCAGCAGCACGGCGGGGCATCATGGAGGAAATTCTATTCCAACAAGCAATAAAAAATGCGGTTGAGAAACAAAAGGGGCCGGCAGCAATGGTTTGCAGCCAGCCCGTGTATTGTCCTTCAGCTTACTTCTTTATCCTGTCATCGATCGGCTTTTCCAGTCTCTCCTGAATTTTGCCTGATCCCTGCAACTCCTCCCTGGCAACCGATATATTCACCGTTCCAATCCGTACCGGTGATTGCACCTTGGGGCGCGTCGGTTTGCCATTCATCAGAGGGCCGCTGGGGACAAATACCAGCCTCAGTTGTTCCTGGCGTGACTTGAGCGCGGCCAGAATCGCCCGATTCGCGCGGAAAGTGAACTTTGCCGGCTTGAAATCGCCATGCGCGTGCTCCCGAACGCCGGCACCGAACAAAGTCATGGTACCCACAAAAAACGGGCTTTCAGGATTGGGCGCCGCGTTGGGCGGCAATCCCAAATAGACTTCCCACACGGCACCCGGGGCGCGCGCCGCTTCAACATTGTCAAGTTCGAGTACAGCGAACTCCGTCTTGCTCTCCGCCACCGACGCCAGGCGCTGCTGAAACTCTTTGATGTTGATTTCTATCGCCACTTCCTCCTGGTTGAGCTCAACCGGAGGGCCGGGCCAGTGAATGAGAATGATAGGGATCAGGTAATAGATGGGGATGCGAATAGGAAGCAGACAGAAGTTGTTCACCTGCGAAGGCTCGCCTTCATAAGTGTAGTTGAGCTGCTGCGCAGCGCGCAAAATATCGCAGGTGGTCATGTTGACAGGGTGGCCGTTCTCATCGAAGAACGTGTAACTCTTGGTCCGCCATGACGCAGTAGAGAGCGGATCAGCTCGTCCGCCACCCTGCGCCAGCCACAGGTTCCAAAGCCGGTCGATGTTTGAGTGGTGCACGTAGAAAACAGGGTCGGGAGCTGCAGTGCTGGGATTGCCCATGGCGCCGCCCATATCCACGTGCACATTGTCATGGGGATTGCTTTCCAGACCGCTCTGCCCTGAAAAATAATCCACAAAGCTGTTGCCGAAAGTCGGGTCAACGTGGGAGGCAGCATAAGAAGCTGTGCCCGCATTCCAACCAGGGCCACGATCGGCCAGATAGAGTTCACTGGAGGAATCGCGAAACGGGACCGGCAAAGACCGCTGGGCCGGCGAGATGTAATCCCAGTAAGGGAGGGCCCAGCCGTTGTCACCGGACATTTTGCGGATGATCCGCTCAAACCAGTAGAGATACATGCGGTGCCACGACCAGAAATATGGCGTGCCATGCTCACAGGTATTCCACGACGTATAGAGAGATGGGCCAGGCACGCCATGGATGGCCGCCTGATAAGCCCAGCTCAGCGGGTTGGAAGCAGGCAGCAACTTCATGGCCTTGATGGCTTTGCGATACGAGACCAGGACGGGATCGCTGGCAGTCATGGGGCCCAGATTGCGGCGGATGTACGGCGCGGCCATCACCGTATCCACGTTGAAAATGGAAGAGCCCACCACAGCTGAGGCGGCTGCGCCTGCTGTGACCATGAAACGACGACGAGTGATGCGATTGCTCATTTTGCAGTACCCTCCGTACCTTTGAAGAAAAGTCCAGGCATTCCGCGCAAAAAAACACATCCCCGGTTGAGCGATAGTGCATTCTGTCGCCGGAACGTTGCAGACTTTCTTTTAGAGAGCCGCCGATATAATGAATGCGTTCATGCACACGCAAACTTCTACACAGCCTTCATCTGGCCTTCTTGCTTCCAGCTCAGCCACGCGCCGGAACAGGGTTTTCATCGCGCTGATCATGCTGGTGTGGGCCGTTGTGTATACCTCCACCATATTTCACCCTCCACTGATGGATGACGCCGACACCGTCCATGCCGAAGCCGCACGCGAGATGGCCCAGAGCGGCGACTGGGTGACGCTGCATATTAACGGAGGCTTCCGCTATCTGGAAAAAGCGCCGCTCATCTACTGGCTGGCAGCTGCAAGCTATAAAGTTTTCGGCGTGCATGACTGGTCAACGCGGCTGCCCATAGCGCTGGGGATGTTGGCCCTGTTGCTGGTTGTGTATCGGATGGGGCGCAGGTTTTATGGCGATGAAGGCGGGCTTTACGCCGCGCTGGCGCTGGGCACCGGCTTTGGACCGTTTATCTACACGCGCTTTCTGATTCCGGAAATGCTGGTGGCTCTCTGGCTGGCGATTGGCTTTGATTTTTTTCTTACGACGCTTGAGCAGGCCGAAGCTGGGCAGGAGCCTTCTCGCTGGTTGTGCTGGGGCATTGCGGCAACGATGGCGCTCAACGTCCTCACCAAGGGGCTGATCGGCCTGGTCTTTCCCGTTGGAACAATCATTCTTTATCTGCTGCTCACAAGAAACCTGCGCCACCTCTTGAAGCTGCGT
>DASRDW010000367.1:0-11835 GCA_035652415.1 Candidatus Angelobacter sp.
CTTCACCAGCCTTATTCCTAATCTGCTGGTGCGCGGGATTGCAGAAGCCATCGCCGCCTCTCGCGCAGTCCGGGTTTTTATCTGCAACCTGATGACTGAGGCCAATGAAAGCTTGAACATGACCGCCTCTGACCACATCAAGGCGATCTTCAATCATTCTCCCGGCAAGATTTTTGATTATGCGTTGGTCAATACAGGTGAGGTCTCAGCCAGCATGAGAGTACGTTATGCGGAAGAGCACGCCCAGCAGGTGCAGGCTGATGTTGCTGCCATTGAACAAATGGGCGTCCAATGCATCGCCGGCAACTTTGTTCTGGAAAGCCATTATGCGCGCCACGCTACTGATCGCCTCTGCCAGGAACTCCTCCGGCTGGCGAAATTTTCCCGTCATCCTGCCGGTTTGGCCCATCAGGCTTTAAGATGATTGCTTCATGGCCCATCGTCCAATAAACAGCTCAGGCGGCTTTGCCATTGTCATTATGGCTGCGGGCAAAGGCACGCGCCTGAAATCCAGCCGCGCCAAAGTGCTGCATGAGATAGGTGGCCAGCCATTGCTGGAGTACGTGATCAAGGCTGCTCGGAAAATTGTTCCGGCAAACGATATTTATGTGATTATCGGCCATCAGGCAGAGAATGTTCGCGCCGCTGTGGAACCGCTTGGAGTGAAATTTATTTTGCAGGCGGAGCAGCGCGGCACCGGCCACGCCATCATGTGCGCTCGCCCGTCAGTGCAGCAGTATGAAAATATTCTGGTGCTCTCCGGCGACGTGCCCTTGATCCGTCCGGAAACCATTGCGCAGGTGCGGGATTTTCATCAGGCGAAAAAAGCTGCCATGACGATACTTACGGCTGAACCTGCTGATCCCTTTGGTTATGGCCGCATGATTCGCGCCGGTGGCGATCGGGTAAAAGCCATCGTCGAGCAGAAAGCGCTTACCAAAGCGCAGCAGAAAGTCCGCGAGATCAACTCCGGTATTTATGCCTTTGCAAGCAAGGCGCTCTTTGCCAACATTGATCGCCTGAGCACAGACAATGCTCATCACGAGTTCTATCTCACTGACATGGCTGCTCTGCTGGTGAAGGCCAAAGCTACTGTTGTTGCTTTAAAGGCGGGCGATCCGGCGGAAGTGCTGGGCGCTAACACGCTGGCAGAGCTTGCGGCGCTTGATGCCGCGATGCGCGCGCGCAAGTGCAATGAGTTAATGGCTGCGGGAGTGAGCATCTATCGCCCTGAAACCTGCGTGATTGATCCTGAAGTGGAAATTAGCGCCGATACGGTTCTCGAACCTTTCGTGCAGATATTGGGCGCGACGCGCATCGGCTCCAACTGCCGCATTCGTTCCTTCAGCATCATCCGGGATTCGCAACTTGGTAATGACGTGATGGTCCGCCCCGGCTGCATTGTTGATCAATCACAGATTGCCGCCGGAGCATTGCTTGGCCCGTACTCACACTTGCGGCCGGGCAGTGAGATTGGTGAAGGCGCACACGTAGGCAATTTTGTGGAAACCAAGAAGGCCCGGCTGGGCCGCGGCTCCAAAGCCAACCACCTCACTTATCTGGGAGATGCCGAGATCGGCGAAGGAGTGAATATCGGCGCCGGCACCATTACCTGCAATTATGACGGCGTAAACAAACATCTCACGGTGATTGAAGACGGCGCTTTCGTGGGCAGCGACTCAACGCTGGTAGCGCCAGTGCGCGTGGAAAAAGGCGCTTATGTGGCCGCCGGATCAACCATCACGGAGGATGTCCCTGCCGATAGCCTTGCCCTTGGCCGTGCCCACCAGACCACAAAAGCAGATTGGGCCAGGAAGAAGCGGGAATCGAAGAGCAAAACAAAAGCAGAGTAACTGCTTGCAGGTTTTCTCATCTCACAAGCGTCTTGGGTTCTGCACAAAAACTTCAAACCTCACCACAGATAACACTGATCACACTGATTTACACGGATCAAAAAGGCTCATTTTGAATTTTTAAATCCCTGTCATCCGTATTTATCCGTAGTGAGATTTGCTTTTATGCAAAGCAAGCGTTTGCAACAAAAGGCCGCCGGAATTCTCCGACGGCCTTTCTGCACTTACAAATTGTAATCCTTATAGCTGCCTTGATCGACTAAGCCGCTTTCTCATGTTTTATTCCCTGGACCTGCGATTTCCCCACACCGATCTTGATTTGTCTGGGCTTGGCTTCTTCCCGCTTTGGCACAGATATTTTCAACACGCCATTTTCAAAGTGTGCCTGAATTTGTTCGGGATTCACCGTGTTAGGAAGCGTAAAAGAGCGTGTGAACCTGCCATAACTGCGCTCGATCCTATGGAAATTGTCTTGTTTTTGCTCATTTTCCATCCTGCGTTCGCCGCTGATGGTGAGCACGTTGTTTTCTACGCGAACGTCCACGTCTTTCTCGTCAATGCCCGGCAGCTCCGCCTGTACGGTTATGTTGCGCTCGTCTTCATAGATATCCACCGGCGGCGCAAAATTGCTGAATGTGAGCGGCTGCTCCGTGTCTCTCTGGTTGCTGAACCCTGAAAATGATTGGTTCAGCAGTTGGTTCACGCGGTTCTGCAAAGATGTAAGCTCATTGAACGGGTCCCAACGCGTAATGTTGGCCATTTTTCTTTCTCCTTTCCTTAAATGAAATATGTGTTGATGGATAACTAGATTGAAGGTAGGTCCCAACGCCTGAGGTCTGAAAGATCAATTGCGTGAGGGCGCTACTGCTGTGGAATTTTGTGATTTAACAGGTTTTTCTTGGTTCAGTGTATGTTCCGCAGCGTTGCTCGCGAGCTTTTGGGATTGCAGATCCTCGACCGGGCGCGGGTTTGCAGTTCTGAAATATAGTCCGGGTGGAAGACCAGCCGGGTTCATCCATCACGATCATCTGGGCTCACCTGATGACCCTCTATTTCTCTATAGTAATACTTTTGTTGTACTCTTGTGCGCTTCGGTTAGACGCAGGCAGCAGGCGCTTGCTTTTTTTTGAGTTCTGGCGGCGAATTTTTTAAACCGTGTCTTTTTTGCCTACCAAAATCCGGCTGGTACGTCGAATGTGTAGACATTCGATAGAACGCGTTCCGGGCCGGTCCCACTCCCAAGGAGGATTTCCAATGCGTTATTGGCCGCTTTTAGCCCTTCTCGGCCTGGCTTCACTGGTTTCAGCCCAGCAGAAAGACGCCTCAGATCAGCTGCCTACACTTGAGCACATGAGCGCTGGCCAGGTAGATCCGCAGATTGATCCCTGCACAGATTTTTACCAGTACACCTGCAATAAATTTTTTGCTGCTAACCCGATTCCCGCCGATCAGGCTGGATGGGGCGTTGCCGGCCCGCTGCTCAAATGGAATGAAGTGGTAATGCGCCAGGCGCTGGAAGCGGCAGCAGCCAAAAAGACCGGCCGTACCGCCGTGGAGCAGAAGATTGGCGATTACTGGTCAAGCTGCATGGATGAGAGCAAGGTGGAAAGCGACTCGCTGAAGGAATTTCAATCGGAGCTGAAGCGGATTGACGATATCAAGCAGAAATCCCAGCTCGCGGACCAGATTGCGCATCAGCATTCCACCATAGGCGGCGCATGGATGGTGGATGATAATGCCACGTTCGCGCCGATGTTCGGCTTCACCGCAATTCAGGATTATGACGATGCCCAGAAGACGGTAGCGCAGTTTGATCAGGGTGGCTTTGCGCTGCCGGGGCGCGATTTTTATCTTTCTGATGATGCCAAATCAGTGGAGATTCGCAAGAAATACCAGCAGCACGTTGCCAACATGCTGAAGCTGGTGGGCGAATCCGAGAGCCAGGCAACATCGGATGCAGCCGCAGTGTTGGAGATGGAAACCGCTCTGGCCAAAGCTTCCATGGATGCGGTGAAGCGCCGCGACCCCAAGAATATTGACAACAAGATGACGCTGGCGGAGTTCCAGAAGCTTGCACCTTCATTTAACTGGCAGCGCTATCTCACGCTCATCCACGCGCCGGCACAGCAGACTTATCTGGTGACTTCTCCTGATTTTTTCCGCGGTCTGGAGCAGGTGATTCAGCAGCAGCCGCTGGAGCATTGGAAGGCTTATCTTAAATGGCACTTGGTGCACGACTCTGCGCCTTATCTGAACAAAGCAATCTATGCCGAAAGCTTCAATTTCTTTGGCCACACGCTGGCAGGCACGCCGGAGCAGGCGCCGCGTTGGCGACGTTGCGTGCATTCGGCAGATAACGCCCTGGGTGAAGCGCTGGGCCAGGCTTACGTCGCCCGCGCTTTTCCGCCGGAGAGCAAAGAGCGCGTGCTGAAACTGGTAAATGCCATTAAAACCGCGCTCGATCAGGACATCTCACAGCTGAGCTGGATGACGCCGCAAACCAAGAAGCAGGCCAGCGCCAAGCTGCACGGCATCCTGGATAAAGTTGGCTATCCCGACAAATGGCGCGACTACTCTGCGCTCACCATCACACCCAACAGCTATCTGGAAAACGTGCATCACGCCACCGCGTTTGAGTTCAATCGCTGGGTGCAGAAGATCGGCAAACCCATTGATCGTTATGACTGGACCATGACGCCGCCCACCATCAATGCTTATTACGACGCGCAGTTCAACACCATCAACTTTCCTGCCGGAATTTTGCAGCCTCCCTTTTTCAGCGATAAAGCCGATGATGCCGCCAACTTTGGCGGAGAAGGTGCAGTGATTGGCCATGAGATCACGCACGGCTTTGACGACGAAGGGCGGAAGTTCGACGCCAACGGCAACCTGCATGACTGGTGGACGCCGGAAGACGCAAAGAACTATGACGAGCGTGGCAAGTGCATCTCTGACGAATACACACAGGAGATCCCTGAAGCCGGCGTAAAGCAGAACGGCCTGCTGACGCAAGGTGAAGATACGGCTGACAACGGCGGGCTCTATATCGCGCTGATCGCGCTGGAAAACGCGCTGAAGCAGCAGGGAAGGACGCTGGACACGAAAGGCGATGACGGTCTTACCGAGTTGCAGCGCTTCTTCCTGTCCTTTGCCAACGGCTGGTGTGAAGAAGAGCGTCCGGAGATCATGCGTGTCCAGGTTTTAACCAACCCGCATTCTCTACCCAAGTACCGGGTCAACAACACGGTAGCGAATATGCCGGAATTTGCCCGCGCGTTTGGCTGCGCCAAAGGCAAGCCCTTGGTGCATGAAAACGCCTGTCGAGTTTGGTAGGAAGGAAACGGGCATCAGCTCCAGGCTGATGCCCGTGCTTTTTTGATAGGCTAAGACCGTTTTCTTCTTTCCCCTCTCCGGTTTGTCCGATGCCAACCAGGGTACGACTGCTGCCATCTCATTGGGGACTGGAGCGGCCTATGGCAAATCGTAAAAAAAAGCAGAAGAAATCTGGGAGCACTCATCCTCAACACTTCGGAGAGTCCAGCCCAAATCCGCATGGCGAGAACAAGATCATTGAAATGCCTATTCGCACTCACCAAGGCCATGACACGGCAGGGCAGAATGTTGCTCAGACTACCAGCACAATCGACGGCGACCTGAATCCCTCAGTGGCCCACGATGAGCCTACAAAGCGGGCCAAGAATGCCGGATCACCTCAGCCCGATACTGCTGAATCCAAGCTGCCGGCTCGCCGTGCCCGCGAAAACAAGTGAAGCAAGGCATAATAATCTCCGGCGAAGTTCCTGCTCCATAATCATTGACGCTTGCTAGACTAGGCGCTGATGCCCGCTGCCAAGAAAGCTGCCAAAGCAACTGCCTGTACTTTTGAATCCGTGCTGGAGCGTACGCAGGACAATCTGCGCTGGGTGATCGCGCGCGTGCCGTTTGACGCGGCTGGAATATGGGGCAAGCGCGGGCAGCTCCGCGTGCAAGGTGAGATCAACGGCTTCAGCTTCTGCAGCACGCTCTTTCCTGACGGCAAGGGCGGGCACTTCATGATCGTTAACAAGAAGATGCAATCGGGTGGCAAGACTGCGCCCGGCTTGGCCGCGAAGTTTCGCCTGTCGCCTGATACCACACCGCGCGAGGCCGCACCTCCGCCGCCGGAGGAGTTGCTCAAAGAGCTCAGGCAATCCAAGCGCCTGCTCAAATTGTATGAGTCGCTGGGCAAATCCCGACGCAACTATATCGCCGCCTGGGTTGCCGAGGGAAAACAAAAGGAGACGCGCCTTCGCCGCGCGTCGCAGATTGCCGAGCGGCTGATGGAGACCCTGGAAGCCGAGCGCGCGCTCCCGCCGATGATCGAGATGGCCTTCCGCCAGAATCCACGCGCGCGTGAGCGATGGGAGCAGATGTCGCCCTCGCACCGCCGCAACCACCTATTCAGTATTTTTCATTATCGCGAGCCAGAAGCACGGACGCGGCGGGTGGCCAAGGTGATTGAGGAGATGCTGGGCAGGAAGTCCGAAGCGGGAAACGAAAAGGATTTCAGCGAGACTGCCTAGGCGGCTCGTCATTTCGGGTCCCATTCTTCAGAAGACTCCTTGTCCCAGGGAAACTCTTCTCCCGGCCAGGACTGGCCGCCGACGGCTTCCTGCGCGATGCCATCGTCCTCCCACTGATGGTTGCAGGCCTCGCAGCTCCATTGAAACTTGGTCTTGGGAGGGGAGTTCTCCAGATTATCTGTGTCCCGTCCTACCATCACCACCTTTGGGGAGCTGCACTTTGGGCACAGGATGGCGTAGTCCTTCTCTTCTTCGGGCTCTTTTTCCCCATTGCCATTCTCACACGCCCTGGCGCGTGCGAGCGCCTCGGCATCCCATGCGCGATACCAGTCGACATCCCTGACCTTCAGGCTGACCGGGCCGTCAAATTCGCCCTGGAATTCTTCCAAGTGCATAACGTTGTCCGGCCCAAGGAAAGAAGGAATCCCAGCCGCAGTTAAAATTCTCATCCAGTCCCACGCGTCCTCGGCATTGTCCGGCCATTTAAAGTTGATCAGCCCCTCATCATCCTCGGGCGGCTTAGCCCGTAGAGGCGCAGGCGGCTCCAACTTGAGCCGGACAGTGAAACCTCGCTCCATGATGACGGCTTGCAGCGCTTCGCGGGCCATGTCGGTGAGGTCGTAGCCCTGCTCTGCGAGTTTGTCAAGTTCGCCCTCCGTCATGTGCTCGTATTTTTCCTTCAACTGCCGGAATTGCTGGTCGACGCTTTCCACAGGCGGAAATGATACGCCGGAAAAAATATTGCGGACAAATAATATTTCTTCGCCAACGAGAAGGTCTTTACTCTCCCATCACCGCAACCACAACGCGCTTTGAGCGCTGGCCGTCAAACTCAGCATAGAAGACCCGCTGCCACGTTCCCAGAAGTAACTTTCCGTTGGTCACCGGCAGGATTACCTGGTGATGCACAAGGATAGCCTTCAAATGCGAGTCGCCATTGTCTTCGCCGGTCTGGTGATGAAGATAATCTTCCTTGAACGGAGCAAGCTGCTCCAGCCATTGATCGATATCGTGAATCAACCCGCTCTCATGATCGTTTACATAAACGCCAGCGGTGATGTGCATGGCGGAAACCAGAGCCAGGCCATTGGTCACGCCGCTTGTGTGAACAATTTTCTCCACTTGCGGCGTTATATGAACGTACTCGCGATGGTGTTTGGTGTTGAAGGTGAGATATTCAGTATGAAATTTCATGATCGCGCCCGTCCTCGTGTCGTTGTGTCGTTTTCCGAAAGCAGTCTATATGAATGCCAATCGCCGCGTTGAGGCCGCCTGAAGAGAGAGAAGGAGCATCGTACATGCTTGTATGGCCAAACAATCTCTTCATACGGCAGCGCGGCTCATTCCCGCGAATCCCAGTCTGGATCAATTGCGCTCAATTGCGGCAGGCTGCAAAGCTTGCGACCTTTGGAAGCTGGGCACGCAAACTGTTTTTGGCGAGGGCAGCGCACGCGCGCACGTAATGATGGTGGGCGAGCAGCCGGGCGATAAAGAAGATCTCCAGGGCAAGCCATTTGTTGGCCCTGCGGGCGCCGTGCTGGATAAAGCCCTAGCGGCTGCGGGCATCAACCGCAATGACGTTTACGTTACCAACATCGTCAAGCACTTTAAATGGGAGCCGCGCGGCAAGCGCCGCCTGCACAAGAAACCGAATATCACTGAGATCAGCGCGTGCCGTCCGTGGCTGGAGGCGGAGATCCGCGTGGTGAAGCCGCGAGTGGTGGTCTTGCTTGGCGCGACGGCGGCACAAGGCATTCTGGGCCGAGATTTCCGCGTGACCCAGCATCGGGGCGAATGGATAAAATCAGAGATCGCGCCGAATGTGCTGGCTACAGTGCACCCATCGTCCATCCTTCGCGCAACCGATGACGATTCACGCCATGAAGAGATGCGGAAATTTATTGACGATCTGAAAGTGGTAGCGCAGAAGCTCAGCCAGCGGAAAGCGGCGTAAAGTTTATTTCCTGGCTGACCTGCATCGTCTGGTCAATGCTTAAGGTCTTGGGCATGTCCGCGCTTTCAGGGCCGGTCCAGGTGGCGACGATGCGGAAGCCTGAATCGCTGATTTCAGCAGAGTAGGTATATGGGCCGCGATTGTTGCGTTGCATGGTGAGATCGCCCTGAGAGCGCAAATCGTCGATCGATACATAGCTGCCCTGCAACGCCGCATGGCTGCGCTCAGCTTGAGCGATAGCCAGCAGATCGCTGCGCACGCCCATCAAATCCACAGTCGCTGTAGGACTGCTGGTGCCGGCGGTCATTACGCTCTGGGTCTGGCGCATGTAAATCCAGGCGCCAACTGCAACCACCGCGATCAAGGTAATAAAACCAAAGGCGCGTCCCATGGCTGGTCTCTTCCTCGGCTGGAATGATACTCTGCTGATTTGTTCCAGCTCCCGGTAAAATCAAAAGCTTGGCTGACGAAAGTCCAATTCGCGTAGCAGTCGTTGGTGTAGGCTCATTTGGCCGAAACCACGCCCGTGTGTATCACGAGCTAAAAAAGCAGGGCCACGGAGTGGAACTGGCCGCAGTGGTTGACCAGGACGCAGCGCAGGCACAGGCCGTGGCAGCGCAGTTTGGCTGCTCTGCTTTCACCAGCGTAGAAGAGTTATTTGGCCGCGTGGAAGCGGTTTCTGTCGCGGTGCCTACGGTGCATCATCGGGATGTGGCTGCCGCGCTGATGGCTGCGGGCATTGACGTTCTGATTGAAAAGCCGCTGGCCTCAACCCTGGACGAGGCAGACGATCTCATCAGCCTGGCAAAGGCGAACCAGCGTGTTGTGCAGGTGGGCCATCTGGAGCGGTTCAACCCGGCGGTGAAGGCCACGCTGCCGCTCATCACCCGGCCAATGTTTTTTGAAGTCCACCGCCTGAGCGTGTTCAGCCCGCGCAGCCTTGACGTGGATGTGGTGCTGGACCTGATGATCCATGATATTGATGTTGTCTTGTCACTGGTCAATTCGCCGCTGCGAGAGTTACACGCCGTGGGATTGCCGGTGGTCACAAGCAAAGTGGACATCGCGAACGTGCGCATGGAATTTGAATCTGGCTGCGTGGCCAATCTTACCGCCAGCCGCATCAGCACAGAGCGCGTGCGCAAGCTGCGCTTCTTCCAGCCGAAAGAATATGTTTCCATCGACTACGGCCGGCAAGATGTTTTTCAAATCCGCGTGACCCAGGATGAAAAACTTCCGCTGCATAGCCTGATGGCCTTTGCTGGAGCGCCTTCAAACCTGCCGATCCCCGGCGTGGCTTTGAACCGTCCTCCGGTGCAGGCGGAAGAGCCTCTGCATGCAGAGCTGAAATCATTTGTGGAAGCAGTGCGGAAAAGAAGCAGGCCAGTGGTCGCCCTGGAGGATGGACGCCGCGCACTCAGCACCGCGCTGAGCATACTCTCTGCCATTGAGGAGCACACACGCAGGGCCAAACTGCATTCGCTGTAAATTCCTTGTAAACATGTGTTAAGCAGTAAGGCTGCTCCCTTGGTAATTCAGTTATTTGCATTAGTACAGCCACTTTTTCCTCCCTTGTACCCGCAAGAACATCTCAGAATGGGCATTCTAATGAGAGAATAGTAACCAACGGAGCAACAGCGCCTTTTGAGGCTGGTGGTGTTTTATACCCGTAATGGAAGCACAACGCGACACGGCAGAGGAGAAAGATAAGCAGATAACTTCAGTGCCGGAACTGCATCTGCACCTGCTGGATGCCGATCTGGCGGAAGATGTCGTCTCCAGTTATCGCCGGCGTGAAGCGGCCTGGATGTCACTGGCCACCCATGGCGTGATCATCGCTCTGCTTTTGCTGATACCCAAATGGGTGGGTACGCGGGCAGTCCTTATCCCACTCAAAGAGAAGCAGGAAACGATGATCATTCTGCCGGATGATCTTTCGCATCCGAAAACGCCGCCCAAGACAAACATAGTTTCTGATAAAGACCGACTTGCCAGTTCGCCGACTCCGTCAAAGGAAGAACTGCGCAAATTGCTTGATGCGCGCCGGGCCGGGACGCCAAAGCCACCTTCGCCTCCACCGGGCCAGCAGATGGCGCAGCAGCAGAACCCAGCACCAGCGCAGCCAGCTTCTGCGCCGCCACCGCCGCCGCAGACGACGCAACAAGCCCAGCTTGAGGCTCCAAAGGCAAGCCAGCCCAAGAAATCGCCATTTGCCATTGCATCACCTGGAAGTGCCGTCAACCAGGCTATTCAATCCGTGGCCAACGGGCATTCCTCCGGCATTGACTACGGCACCAGCGGTGATTACGGCAGCGCGTTGCATCCTAAGACCACGCGCAACGAAGGGATGGAAATCCTGAGTGACACGCTGGGAGTGGATTTTGGCCCGTACATGAAGCGCCTGCATTACACAGTGCAAAATCACTGGGACCCGTTGATCCCGGAGTCTGCTATGCCCCCGGAAATGAAGCAGGGAGTGGTAGTGATTCAGTTTTCCATTGGCAAAGACGGCAGGGTCATGGGCATGAAGCTGGTCTCCAGCTCCGGTGACGTGTCGCTGGACCGCGCGGCGTGGGGCGCAATCACAAGTGCGATTCCATTGCCGCAACTGCCCGCACAATTTGCCGGCCAATATCTTGAGTTGCGCGCCAGCTTCTACTACAACCCTGACAAACCTGGCGTGAGATAGCCCGACTGGTTATTGTTGCTCTGCACAAAACTACATTTACACTGATTCACACTGATAACACTGATCAAAAACCCAATGCTTCGCGCGCAGGTATCTATTGAACCAATTGGCCCTTCTTATCAGTGTCGATCAAGTGTTCATCAGTGGTGAGATTTCTTTTTGTGCAAAGCCGCTTACTGCCCTGATTTTCCTGCCTGGATCATCTTTATCAACGTCCGCTGCGCGAATGGCATGTAGATGAGTGTGGCGCATGCGGCCAGCGCAAAGCCAATGCCGATGCGGTCCTGGATGAGCAGAGGCGACATGGCCCAGATCATATCCAGCACAAACAGCGCGGGGGTAAGAATGCGGAATTTTTTGCCGAGCAAGTGGTAATCCATGGCCGTAGCGGAGATGAGGTAGAGCCGCACCGCCAAGCCCACCAGCGCAGTGGACATATAAATTGCAAACGCAGTTGAGCCCGCGCGCCCCCAGGCCAGATAAGAGGCGCGGTACGTGTTTTCCCAGCGGAAAAGCGCAGAGAGATAAAAAATCAGGTACATGATCTGCGTGAGCACAAAGAGAAGCCGCGCTGTATTGCGATTGGTGCGGGGAAGGCTGGAATCTGCGGCAGGTTGTGTTGCGATTTGCGCATCTGCCGGCGACAAGTTGGCCGACTGCGCTTGCGGCTCTGCTTTGGCCGGCGATGGCTCTGGTTTTAGCTGCGCTTCTGCAATCGCCTTGTGCGCGATGTCAGGCGATTGCTCTGGCACAGCTTCCGGATCGCGCAGAAACCTG
>DASRDW010000368.1:0-8576 GCA_035652415.1 Candidatus Angelobacter sp.
CAATGATCCTGACCAGATGGAAGAGGAGCGCCGCCTGTGCTATGTGGGCATGACCCGCGCCATGGACGCGCTGGTGCTGAGCAATGCGCGCTATCGCCGGCGCTACGGCACAGATATGCCGGATGCCACGGTGCCATCACGTTTTCTGGAAGAAGTTCCGCCACAACTGCTGGAAGAGCTGGGTACGGCACGTTCAAGCGCACGCGGTGCCTATCGCGATACGGACTACGGCGAGCGCCACTACCGCTATGAGGATGAGGACCAGAGCGCGCCTACTGGGTCCGGCTGGCAGCGCAACGGCGGCGTTCGTACCAAGCCAAAAACCAGCAGCTATTCCGGCCCAAAGTACAATTCCATCGACAACATTGCGGAGTTTTTTGCTTCGCGGGGCAAGAAGTTTAGCCGGCCTCAAATACCCGTTGAGAAGCCCGCCGGTGGCAGCTCGTTCCGTCCCGGACAGCGCGTTAAACACCCCAAGTATGGCGAGGGAGTTGTTTATCGGCGTGAAGGTGAAGGAGAAAACGCCAAGATTACGGTACAATTTCCACGATTCGGATTGAAAAAGCTGGTGGAAAAGTACGCACATCTGGAGCGAGCATAACAGTTTTCAAGCAATCTAACTTTAACTAGGACAGGTACATGGCAAATACCAAAGCACTGAGCAAAGAAGAACGCAAAAAGGCAAAGCGCACGTCGCGTAAAAAGCAGGCTCCCAAGAAGGCGCGGGATTATCCGCGCGGCAGCAAGAAGCCGAAAGTTAAAAAGATGGCTCGCGGCACATCCAAGCGCTAAGTTGACCTCTTGAGTGGCGCAGCGGTCTTGATGCCGTTGCGCCACTGATGTAAGTTTGGCCAATCGCCAAAGCTCATCACCTGCATTCAAGGAGGCCTTTCTGGCCAGCCAATTTTTCGCCAAGAAGTCCATTGACAAGCTGATCTCTGACTCTGAAGATCCGGCGCACCGGCTAAAAAAGTCACTGGGGCCGTGGTCGCTGACGGCGCTGGGGATCGGCGCGATTATTGGCTCGGGTATTTTTGTGTTGACTGGCACAGCGGCTGCCGGCGAGTATTCACAACCTTCCCTGCTGCATGCGCAGGTGTTAGACGTCTTTCAGAACCTCTTTCAACACGGAAACCTGTCCGGCGTGCTGCTACATGGCCGTCCACCGGCTGGGCCAGCGATTGCCCTTTCTTTTTTGCTGGTAGCGGTGGCGTGCGCTTTTGCCGGGCTCTGCTATGCCGAGCTTGCATCCATGATCCCGATCGCAGGAAGCGCCTATACCTATTCGTACGCAACATTGGGTGAGCTGATCGCGTGGATCATTGGCTGGGACCTGATTCTTGAATATGCGGTAAGTAACATTGCGGTCGCGGTAGGCTTCGGAGGATATCTCAAAGCGCAGCTTGCAGCATTTGGCTTGAACCTTCCAGACAAATGGTCATCGCCGCCGTGGGATGGCCAATGGACTGGCTCTTACTTCAATGTGCCTGCATTTCTGATCGTGTTTGTGCTGACGGTGTTGCTGGTTTGGGGGATACGGGAATCGGCTGAAGCCAACAACATTATGGTGGTGGTAAAGATTGGGGCTATTTTAACGTTCCTGATCGTTGGTGGAATGTTGATGAACCCGGTTAATCTCCACCCCTTTGCGCCTTCAGGATTCGCCGGCGTCATGGCGGGCGGAGCGATTATCTTTTTCACCTACATAGGCTTCGATTCTGTTTCCACGGCAGCAGAAGAGGCGCGCAACCCGCAAAAAGATATTCCTTTTGGAATTATTGCTTCATTGATCGTCTGCACTGTTCTGTACATTGGCGTGTCTCTTGTTTTGCTGGGAATGATGAAGTATTCCACGTTTGCCAGCAGCAACGGTGAGGCGGCAAATGCTCCGGTTGCTTATGCCTTATCGCATTTGGGGGCAAACCGCTGGTTTCAGGCGGTGATTGTGATTGGCGCACTGATGGGAATGATTTCATCCCTGCTGGTTTTCCAATACGGTCAGACACGTATCTGGTTTGCTATGTCGCGCGATGGCTTGCTGCCCAAACTGTTTTCTGCCGTGCATTTAAAGTTCAAGACGCCACACTGGTCCACGTGGATCGCCGGAGCAGCGGTAGGGATTCCTGCAGGATTTGTCGGCATCAGTGAAGCGGCTGATCTTTCGAATATCGGCACGCTTTTTGCATTTGTATTGGTTTCGCTGGGGGTCATATTTCTTCGCAAGGCGCAACCTGACCGGCCACGCGGGTTCAAAGTTCCATTTGTGCCATTGTTCCCCATCATCTCAGTGATACTTTGCGTTGCGCTCATGGCAGGATTGCTGGTCATTACGTGGCTGCGTTTCTTCGGCTGGCTGGCGATTGGCCTGGTGATTTACTTCCTCTATAGCCGCCACCATAGTGAGTTTGCATCGGGCAACGTTGCAGCCGGCAAGGGCTAATGGCTTCAAAATCGTTCATACAGTCGTTGCCGAAAGCGGAACTTCACTTGCACCTGGAAGGCTCGGTTGATCCCGCCACGCTGGCTGAGTTGAGCCGCCTTTATCACACGCCTCTACCGACAGAAAACAATCGATATGACGTTGCTGGTAGCGGCGATGTACTAACCGAAGACGATGTCCGCCGTCTTTATTCGTATAAAGATTTTGACGGCTTTCTGATGGCTTTCAAGTCTGTCACGGAGCGGCTGCGAGCGCCGGAAGATTATGAGTTGGTGACTTACCGCCTGATGCAGAAGCTGCGCCAGCAGAATGTGATGCACGCAGAAGTTTATGTGAGCATCGGCGTGATTCGCTGGCGCGGTCAGCCGGTGGAACCGTTGTTTGAAGGCATGGAACGCGGCCGTGAGCGCGGCCAGCGTGATTTTGGCGTTTCACTGCTTTGGATTTTTGACGCAGTGCGCCATTTTGGCCCGGAGGCCGCGGCAGAGGTGTTTGATCTGGCCGCGCGACTGCGCGACCGCAACGTTGTTGGCATTGGCATTGGCGGAGATGAAGCGCGCGGTCCGGCAGAGCGGTTCCGCGATCTCTACAAGAAAGCCGCAGACAACGGATTGCGCCTCACCGTACACGCCGGAGAGACCACAGGGCCGGAGTCAGTTTGGGGCGCATTGAACATTGGAGCAGAGCGCATTGGTCATGGACTTGCGGCGGCGCAAGATCCGGAACTGATGGAGGTAATGGCGGAAAAGCAGGTGCCGGTAGAGATCTGCCTCAGCAGCAATCTGCGCACAAGAGCCTGCTCTGATTTGCATGAGCATCCGGTGCGTAAATTTTTCGACCAAGGGCTGATGATAACCTTGAATACAGACGACCCGGCCATGTTCCAAACGTCGCTGAACAAGGAATATGAACTGGCGCAGCGGGAGTTCGAGTTTTCTGACGAGCATTTGCGCGAGCTGGCGCGCAATTCGTTTGAAGCGTCATTCCTGCAGGTGGAGAAGAAGCTGCGGTTTCTGCAGAAAATTGATTTCCTGGCATGAAGCATATTGGTATTGTCGGCTGCAGCGCGGAGGGAGCGGCACTTTGTTATCGCACCATCTGTCTCGAAGCTGAAACGCTCATGGGCAAGCACGCGCACCCGGAAGTGACCTTGCACACCATCTCCCTGGCCGAATACATGAAACCCATTGACGCCAGCTTGGATTGGAGCGGCGTGGGAGAGATCATGCTGCGCTCGGCTGAAACGCTCAAACGGGCCGGTGCGGATTTCTTAATTTGTCCTGATAACACCATTCATCAGGCACTGCCTTTTGTGATCCCTAGATCACCGCTGCCCTGGCTTCACATCGCCGAAGAGGTCGGCAAAGAGGCGCGCCGGCGTGGTTTTAAAAAACTGGGGCTTACCGGAACAAAATTTCTGGTAAACGGGCCGGTCTATCCGGAGAGGCTGGAGCAACTCGGCATTGGCTACGTGCGGCCCACGGAGCAGCAGCAGGAGCGGATCAACAGCATCATCTTCGATGAACTGGTCCGCGGCGAGCAGAGCGTAGGGGCGCTGTTTTATTTTGAGCAGGTCATTGAAGGTTTTAAAGTCCAGGGCTGCGATGCCGTGGTGCTGGGCTGCACGGAAATTCCGCTGCTGGTGAGCGACCGCGAATCGCCGCTGCCAACCCTGGACTCCACGCGCATTCTGGCTCGCGCGGCGCTGCGCCATGCGGTGGAATCGTAAAAGTGAAATTGAGATTGTAAAGAGGATCCGTGAGGACAATCAGGCGAGCTACAGTTTTTTGTTTGATCTTGTGGTCGGTCTGCAGCTGGGCGCAGAGCAAACCCAATGTTGAGGAGCAGGGAAGTTTCAATCTGCACAAGTTCGAGCAGCTCATTGGCAAAGAAACTTACAGCCTTACCGTATTGCCGGACCGGGTAACTTTGAAATCAGATTTCAAGTTTACCGACCGCGGCTCGTCTGTGCCCCTGACTACCACGCTCGTGATGGATAAGTCAGACCTTACGCCGCGCCAATTTCAAATCAAAGGCAAGATCTCGCGGTTTTCATCCATCGATAACTCAGTCACCGGCAGGACGGCCGGAGCAATCTCCATTCCGCCGGGCGAAAAATTTTTTGATATTGACGGATATGCGCCCGTATCTGTGCAGATGATGCTGGTGCGCTATTGGCACAAGCACGGAAGCCCGCAGATGCTGAAAACGCTGCCCAAGGGCGAGGTGCAGATCCAGGAACTAGGCACGGACACGATTGCTGTTGGCAGCAGGCAGGTGAAGTTGCACAAATTTGCCATTCGCGGGCTGATTTGGGGAATGGAATCGCTGTGGTTCGATGACCATGATCATCTGATTGCTCTGGTGAGCGTTGACGCGGAGATGGACCACTTTGAAGCCGTAGCCGATGGCTACGAAAGCGGACTTGCGGATTTTGTGACCAGCGCCGCTCGCGACGGCATGGCCAACCTGGCAAAAGTTGCAGCCGCCTTCAGCACGGATAATTCCGGGGTGACAGCCATTGTCGGCGGCAGGTTGATTGACGGCACAGGCAAGCCGCCGGTTGAAAATTCAGTTGTCATCCTGCGGGATGGAAGGATCGCCGCCGCGGGACCGGCAGCCAGTACGCCGGTGCCTGAGGGTGCACGAGTGGTGGATGCGCACGGCAAGAGCGTGCTTCCAGGACTGTGGGAGATGCACGCGCACTTTGAGCAGGTGGAGTGGGGACCTATTTATCTGGCAACGGGAGTTACCACAGCGCGGGACGTAGGGAATGAGAGGGAATTTATTGTTGCAGTGCGCGATGCAATTGCGAGCGGGCATGGAATTGGACCAAGGATGGTAATGGCAGGCGTGGTGGATGGAACCAGCCCAATGGCGTTGGGGATTATCCGGGTGGATACGCCGGAGCAGGCGCGCGAGCAGGTGCAGAAATATCATTCGGAGGGCTTCCAGCAAATAAAGATTTATAGCTCAGTCAAGCCGGAAATTGTGCCGGTGATCACGGCAGAAGCGCATCGCCTGGGCATGACCGTTACCGGCCACATTCCATTCAGAATGAATGCGATTCAGGGCATCGAATCCGGCATGGACCAGATTAATCACGCAGAGTACATAACCGAGGTGATGATCGACCCGAAATCACACACCGTGGATGCTGATTCGCCGCAGGTGAAAAACGTAATCAAACTGATGAAAGAACACCATACGGTGTTGGACCCAACCCTGGCGTTGTTCGAGATACTTACGCATCCGATTGGTCGTCCGATTGAAACTTTTGAGCCGGGTGTTACGCGTGTGGCGCCGGAGCTAAAGGAAGGGCTGGAAACAATGGGCGCTCCGCCTGCACGCGCCAAAGACGCCGATGCGGAGTTCAATGCCCTGCTGGAAACCGTGCGCCTTCTCCATCAGGCCGGCATTCCTATGGTTGCCGGCACCGACCAGGCAGTTCCCGGATTCAGCCTGGACCGCGAGATTGAGCTGTATGTAAAAGCCGGATTCACGCCGATGGAAGCGATTCAGGCAGCAACCCTGGTGCCTGCGCGGGCCATGGGAATGGAGCAGGATTCAGGGACAGTGGAACCAGGCAAGCGCGCCGATGTGATCCTGATCGACGGGAACCCGCTGGAGAACATCAGCGATATCCGCAAAGTGGATACGGTTTTCGCCGCCGGCAAAATGTATAAGCCTGCGCCGTTGTGGACAGCGGTGGGATTCAAGCCGTAAAACCGGTATGAATTTGACGAGCCTGCCGCAATGATGGCAGGCCACGCCGTTTGACTGAGGATTTCCGAATGCTAGTTGTGTCTCGTCACAATTGAACGCGTATCTGCTCACCTTTTCATAGCGATCAAGTCTCAAATGCGTCGCATCAGCGTGTCGCTTCAGCGCTGTGCAGGCGCTACGAATGCATCGAATCGCCGCGTTACGGCCTTCCCGGAGGAGACACCGTGAAATACCTATTTGCTGCCATTTTGTTGCTGACCTTATCACCAATGAGTTTTGCTCAGGAAACATCCGAAATAGCTACGCCTCCGAATGGTGATAACCAACAGGCCGAAGTGTCACAGTGGATCGGACCAGTAAAGATTTCCATCCTGTACCACAGTCCGCACGTACACAATCCCACCGCGAATGACCGCACCGGGCATATCTGGGGCGAACTGGTTCATTACGGCTTCTTTGATGAAGGCTTTGGGCCGACCAAGGGCGCGCCTTGGCGCGCTGGCGCGAATGAAAGCACGGCGATCACGTTTTCCAATGATGTAAAAATCGAAGGCAAAGACCTGAAAGCCGGAACCTATGCACTTTTCCTCGATGTGGAGCAGAACGGCCCGTGGAACTGGATCTTCTCCAGTCATCTGGGGTGGGGCAGCTATCAATATGATCCCAAGTACGATGTTTTGCGAGTCCCCGTCACGCCGCAGGATGCGCCCTTCACAGAATTTCTCACCTATGGGTTTGACGACCGAAAGCCGGATTCTGCGCTAGCTTTTCTACAGTGGGAGAAAAAGAGGATTCCATTCAAGGTTGAAGTGCCCAATGTGAATGAACTCTATGTCGCAAAGATCCGGCAGCAGCTTGAGCAATGGCCCGGGTTCCGTTATGAAGACTGGCAGACGGCGGCACAGTTCTGCGCCGATAACAAGATCAATCTTGAAGAAGCCCTGACCTGGGCAGACAAGGCGATCGATGGGCCTTTCCGCGGAGCGACCATAGGGCATGAAGACTTCACGACGCTGCAGACCAAGGCAGCGGTCCTGAATGCGATGGGACGCAACGCGGAGGCAGATACCGTGATGCAAAAAGCAATGCATTTGCCCGGAACGCAAGCTTACTCAATTTACACATACGGCGCGGGCCTGCTCAGAGATGGCAAGAAGGACAAAGCCATGGAAGTCTTCAATTTCAACCAGCGGCAACACTCCGAAGAAAAATTCTGGACTGCCCTGGGGTTGGCCCGCGGCTACACTGCGATGGGAGACAAGAAGAATGCAATTGCCAGTTGGGAAGTCGTCCTGAAAAACGTTCCCTCCAGCCTGAGCAACAGAACTCCCGCCTTTGAGCAAGCGCTCAAGAAGCTGAAAGAAAGTAGTTAAGGCTGGGTGTTTCAGATAATTTTCTCGGCCTAATAAATGGATTTTTGGACCGCAGCCGCCTCCGGCTGCGCGGAAGAATGCTTTGGAGCCACAAGGGAGAGCTTTTCCACCCAATCAGTCAAAGCGGGTTTGGCGACCATTTTCCGCATTCTCAAACTGGCATAGACCCGGCATTAACAAGGTGAGGCGTCGTGGAGAGCGCATAGGGATCTCTCCCCATTCGCCTCGCTCAGGGTCGAGACTTCGGAAAAAATCAGTCCGCCATTACTGATTCTTTTTCATTTTTTGTGCTGATCTGCACCAGTTCGTTTTGTGGCGCAGTGGCGGGGAAAGCGCGATGTGATTCCTGGTTCTGCGGGGCGCGCCAGAAATCGACCAGAGACGTCTGGTGAACGCAGGAGATGGTGCAGTTAGGCGCGCAGGATTTTTGCGTGAGGAACTCGCGGCGGATATCGGCCACAGAGTATTCGGCCAGAGACACGCCGGGATAGCCGCGCTGTTGCGAGCAGTAATGCACCAGGCCGTTCTCGCAAATATAGAGATAGCGCGAGCCGGCGCGGCAGCGCCAATTGTTTGGCTGGCCGAGCGCAATATTGTTCTGGAACTGGTTAAAGCGGGCATAGCTATGCTTGCCTAGCTTCTTCATCTCGCGAAAGACTGCTTGCGCATTTTCATCGAGCGGGCGAAGCTGACCGGTGCCGTCATGGATAATGCCGACGGTTGAGGTGAACCCCAGATCGACGGCGCGCTTGCCGATGGTAACAGCATCCCACTGTTCCTTTACACCGGCGCCAATGACCGAGTTGATGTTCACGTGAAACTCAGCATGTTCACGCAGCCATTGCAGCTTTTTGTCCAACACCTTGAGCGACTTCTTGGAAACCTCGTCGGGTTTTACGTTGTCGATCGAAATCTGGAGGTGGTCCAGCCCGGCCGAGTTCAATTGCTGAATGCGCTGCGGCGTCAATAGATAGCCGTTGGTGATGAGGCCGGCAATCATTCCATGCGAGCGGATGCGGCGAATGATGTCATCGAGC
>DASRDW010000369.1:0-5342 GCA_035652415.1 Candidatus Angelobacter sp.
TTCCTGGGGGACGGTGATCATCGGCAAGATGAGCGACCGCTTTGCTCTGCACGCGGCACACCTTGCCGGGCTTAACAAAATCAACGAGGCAGCCAAAGCCATTGGCCTGCAACAGGCGCTGCTGGCGATCCCGGTACTGTCATTGCTGTTGGCGCTAGTGCTATGGGCGGGATCAAAAACGATTGAGAAAGACATGCGCGTTTCAGCGCAGCACTAGACGATGAAATAATAGCCGGAAAGACGGGACATTTGCGTCAGGATGTTGCGGCGAATAGAAGACCAGGCAAGTGTTGTTATTAGCGTGACATTGCACCGGTTTTTTTGTGCCGCCGCGATGCTCACCATTATGGTCCCGGAATGTATATCGGCCAGACGGCACATGACATTCGCCAACCGCTAATCCCGAGGCCTTCAATAATTTTCGTTCCAGCAACCAGTTGGCTGCAATGCTTATCTGCAGAATTCCGCCGAAACACAAGCCCACAAAGAAGTAGTATTCAAACCCCATTTTGCTCACCGGCTGCAATGGATCAGGGTAGGAGAGCATCACCAATCCAATCTCAACAAGGGCTAAAATTCCCAGTAAACCAAGGCGCCAGATGCGGGTCATTTCAATCAAGACTGTGAATGAATGCTCCTGAGTAGGATCAAGTTTCATACCTTCAAAGCAACGCCATTTTGACTCATCAATATCTTCTCCAGCAGAACGAAATCGCACGGTGCCTGTCATTGAACTAACAGGGACAAGCGTTCCCCCTAAAATCATGAGAACGGTGCACGTACTCAGAGCAAGCAAGAAAGCCGGAACGTATGCTTCGAAGAGAAAGACAGCGGCCAGCCCGATAATGCCAGCCGCCAAAATAATTGCGGGCTTCATGATTTGAAGTCTATTTCTTTACGGCGATTCCCAATTCCCGCAATTGGGCGTCGCTGACCGGAGTCGGCGCATCTACCATCAGGTCAACTGCTTTTGCGGTCTTGGGGAATGGAATTACCTCGCGCAGGCTCTCAGCGCCGGCCAGGATCATCACAATGCGGTCCAGCCCCAGCGCGATCCCGCCATGCGGAGGCGTGCCGTATTCAAGCGCATCTAGGAAGAAGCCGAAGCGAGATTTGGCTTCTTCATCGGTCATGCCCAGGGCATGGAAGATCTTCTTCTGAATGTCCTGACGATGAATACGGATCGACCCTGAGCCCAACTCAGTGCCGTTCAACACTATGTCGTATGCCAGTGCGCGCACTGCTCCCGGATCGGATTCCAGCTTGTCCATGTCATGCTCATGCGGCGAGGTGAAGGGATGGTGCGCCGCATTCCAGCGCTTCTCCGTCTCGTCATACTCAAACATGGGAAAGTCCGTGATCCAGCTAAAGTGGAATCCACCCTGGCGGAATGCCATGTGGCGCTCAGCATATTTACGCGCCAGCTCTACACGAAATGAGCCGGCCGCCATTAGCACGCCGTAGTCAGGACGCAGGCCAGCTTTCTTCACCTGCAACGGCCCGCCAATCAGGACCAGTAGATCATCAGCTTGCGCGCCGGACATCTCGCGTAATTTGGCCACTGCTTCCGGGAAAGATTTCTCCAGACGCTTGATGTCGTCGATAAGCCGCGCTTCTTTGCGCTCGCCGAAGAGTGGACGATTGTCGTCACGCTCCTTGCGTGAAAGCTCGCCGATCTTCGGAATGCGAATCGCCACCACCGGCAGCTCAGGGTTGAGCTGCAGCGTCTGTAGCTGCTCAGGAGCAAAGGCCGTCCGCACGTCGGTCAGTTTGGGCAGGCGCAGGTCGGGTTTATCGATGCCGTAATTGCGAATGGCCTCGTCATAGGTCATGCGCTGGAACGGAGTTTTCAGCTCGTGCCCGGCGACCTTGAATGCCGCCTGGAGAAAGCCTTCTACCACTTCAAACACGCGGTCAGGTTGCGGAAAGGTCATCTCCAAATCGATTTGCGTAAACTCAGGCTGGCGGTCAGCGCGCAGGTCTTCATCGCGGAAGCAGCGCACGATCTGGAAATACTTGTCAAAGCCGGAGATCATCAGGATCTGCTTGAAGAGCTGAGGTGACTGCGGCAGCGCATAAAATTCACCCGGATAAACGCGGCTTGGCACCAGGTAATCGCGGGCGCCTTCCGGCGTGGAGCGAGTCATGAACGGCGTCTCAATCTCAAAGAAGCCCTGGCCGGAAAGATTTTCCCGAATGGCTAGCGCCACCTTGTGCCGCAGCTCAATGTTGTACTGCATCGGCTCGCGCCGCAGATCGAGATAACGGTACTTCAGGCGCACCTCTTCATTGGCCAGCGCGGGATCGCTAGGCAGAAACGGCGGCTGCCTGGATTCATTCAGCAGCTTCAGCTCGGTGGCTACAACTTCAATTTCGCCGGTAGGCACGTTGCGGTTTACGGTCTTCTCATCGCGCTTGCGTACCTTGCCGATGGCGGCAATCACGAACTCTGAACGCAACTCGCTGGCCTTGGCGTGCAGCGCGTTGTTGTCGCTCTTATCGAAGACGAGTTGCGTAAGGCCGGTACGGTCGCGCACGTCAACAAAGATCACATTGCCCAGGTCCCGCCGGCGATTGACCCAGCCCATCAGCACAACCTGCTGCCCTGCGTTTTCCGCGCGCAGCTCTCCGCACTTGTGCGTGCGGCGAAGATCACCTAAAAAATCAAGCGGCAAGACATACCCTTTCTGAGGCAAAGGTAAAACTTTGATTATAAAGGGTAAGCCGATTTCGGCGGGGATGAGCTCGAATCAATACATTTTGGTGCTCGCAATGGGACAAAGGCCGCTTCAATGAAGCGGCCCCCACGCTAAAAAATCAGATTAGGGTATGGTGACGCGCTGGCCAGTGAAGGTGAAGGTACCGCCCGGGCTTCCGCCGCCATCCAGAGGATTGCCATTCGGCGGAAAGAAGGTGAGCACGATGGTCCCTGATACCTGATTATTGCCCCCGCCTGCGTTAAACGTGTAGTCCACGCGGGCGCTGCCATTCGTAGCAAAGGGGAAAGACCAGTCAATGGTGCGGGCTTTCAGCGTGCCGCCCGGCCCGATTGCCCACACGCCCTGTTGGCTGCTGAAGGGGACGCCATTGCCTTCCTGGCCGGAATCGATGACGGCCACGGAACTATCATTGTGCAATGTAATGACTGAGTTGGAGGCAAAAGCTCCGTGGGAATCAGTGATGGTGATGAGAAAAGTCCCGGCAGGCGGGTTAGCCGCGATGACTTTCTGCGGATTAAGAGCAGCCCAGCCAAAATAGACCAGAGCAATTCCAGCTAACACAACAAACACTTTTTTCATCTTTCAACCCTCATCTTTCGGTTCTTGCGCATGGAACGGCGAGAACAAAGGCATGATAATAAGAGCGCGCTTTTTCACGATTAAATTGCGATGAATTGTTCTGCCGGGAATATCAAATTGGGATAAGAAATTTATTAATCGCGAGAAATGAAAAATCTAATCTTCCTGTCCAACGATGCAGGCTAGTAGTGGAAGTGATTCAAATGGAAAAGCTAGGGGAGTAGATCTGTATCTATAGTGAAGCGACGAACTGTGATGGAATGTCACTCACCCACTCCGTCTCGCCATAGCTCCACACTCGGGATTCGGGCTGACGCTCTACTTCACCGGCTTGACTATGTCTGCAATATGGTTGAGCGCCACGCCAGCCTGCTCGCTCGTACTTAGGTTTTTAAGGGAAAATTGCCCGGAATTAACCTCATTTTCGCCGACGATCAGAGCAAAGCGGGCGCCAAGTTTGCTGGCTGTTTCCAGAGATTTTTTGAGCTTAAAGTTTTCATCGCCCACGATCACGACAACATTCTTCCGCCGAAGTTCGCGCGCCAGTTGCGCAGCGTGCACGTTCATGCCTGCACCGAACGGAGCGATGTAAACATCTGCGGGCTTGGCGGTCACACCGGCAGATTCCTGCAAGGTCATTACCAAGCGGTCTTCGCCGATGGCAAAGCCGATGCCCGGCGCAGCCGGGCCGCCGAGAGATTCTGAGAGACCGTCATAACGGCCGCCGCCAAGAATAGCGTTCTGCGCTCCAAGCGCCCCGTGAGTGAACTCAAACGCTGTGCGCGTGTAATAGTCCAGGCCGCGCACCAGGCGGTGATCGATCTCAAATGGCACGCCCACGCCTATGAGTAGCTTCTGTACTTCTGCGAAGTGTGCGCGGCAGCTTTCGTCCAGGTAGTCGCTCATGCGCGGCAGCTTCTCAATAATCGGCTGATCTTCTGGAACTTTGCAGTCCAGCACGCGCAACGGATTCGTCTGCGCGCGGCGCTGGCAATCAACGCACATGCTTCCAACAGCATCTTTCAGCGCATCGCGCAGTGCTTGCAGGTAAACTGGACGGTCATTGGCACAACCGACCGAGTTCAGCTTGAGAGTCCAGCCCTTAATGCCGAGTCGGTTAAGCAGCGTCGCCAGCATCTCCAGCACTTCAGCATCAACGGAAGGCGACTCACTGCCAGCAGCGCTCGGCCCAATGACTTCCGCACCGATCTGGTAGAACTGGCGATAGCGCCCTTTCTGCGGGCGCTCACGGCGAAACTGCGGGCCAATGTAATAGAAGCGTTGCAGTCCTGGCCGTTCCCACAGTTTGTGTTCGATATAAGCGCGGACAACGCCGGCCGTGTTCTCCGGCCGAAGAGCCAACCACTGGCCTTTTTCGCTCTGAGCACGGGCGCGGTCTTCCCAGGCAAACATCTCCTTGGAAACAATGTCAGTCTCTTCACCCACGGAGCGCTGAAAAAGCTGCAGGTCTTCCAGGATGGGCGTGCGTATTTCCTGAAAGTTGTACACGCGGAAAACGTCCCGCACCGCCGACTCGACGAAGTTCCATGTCTCGGTATCAGGGGGCAGCAGGTCGCGTGTGCCGCGGACGGCTTTAATAGAACCAGCCATTAGCATTAGCCATTTAGCAATGAGCCCAATCGGTAGCGATTGGCAGCCTGGTTTTCATAGGCACTTAACTTTGCTTTTGGCCAAATTCCTTTCTGTAGATCTGTGTGTAATCAAAATAATTCTTGCCATACATCATGATGGTTTTTTGCGTCTCTTCGTCATCAATCTTTTTCTTGAATTTTCCCGGGACACCCATCCACAGCGAATACGGCTCAATCACCGTGCCCTCGGGAATCACAGTTCCGGCAGCGATAATGCAGCCTTCGCCTACCTTGGCGTTATTCAAAATCACGCAGCCCATGCCGATGAGGCAGCGGTCGCCAATGGTGCAGCCGTGCAGCGTGACGGAATGCCCCACGGTGACCCAGTCACCCATGGTGACGCCGTATTTGTGGCGCATGCCGTGAAGCACGCTGCAATCCTGCACGTTGG
>DASRDW010000370.1:0-22696 GCA_035652415.1 Candidatus Angelobacter sp.
GAAAGCGCGCGAACCTCCCTCCTGCGCTTTTGCAGAAGATCAGCACAGCCGAACCTGACGTGCTGATCTTTTTGCGTTTTCGCTTCGCTCCACCCCGCCAACCAGCCTTCATATTGCATGTACCCATCAGCTCCTGTAGCACGCCGCACCCTCCGGGGCTTACGGCGAAATCCAGCCACGCCGGAATTTCAATTTCAATTTCGGCGATTCTGGCAATTTTTCTTAAAATCCCAGCCTCACTAGGTCTGCCACGGTAAGCCCGCCGGACGCCCGGCCTTTTGCCATTCTCTCCGCATACTTGGCCAGTACATCTACTTCAATGTTCACGGGATTTCCCGCGCGTAGCGCGTGCAGGTTTGTCGCCTGCCATGTGTGAGGGATAATCGCAATTTCCACGCGCTCACCCTCAATCGCCGCAACGGTCAAGCTGATGCCTTCCACAGTGATGGAGCCTTGAGGGACCACATATTTCTCCAGCGCTTCGGGAACCTCCACCACCAGCCGCCAGTCATCGCGATATTTGATCTTCTCCAGGCTAACGATCTTGCCTGTGCCATCCACGTGGCCCTGCACCACGTGGCCTCCCATGCGGTCTTGTGCCCGTGCTGGAAGCTCAAGGTTCACTAGCGATCCCGGCTTCAATCGCAGTAGAGAAGTGCGCTCTAGCGTTTCCTGTGCCAGGTCAGCGGAAAACTGCTGCTCGCCGATCTCCAGCGCCGTTAGGCAGACGCCGCTTACTGCAACACTATCGCCGGTCCTCAACTCGCGCAGAACCTGCTTTGCTTTAACGGTAATGCGCGTGACCGTTTCGCCCTTCTCGCTGGGGATGCGCTGCAGCTCGGCCACCTCGCCCGTTTCTTGAATAAGTCCGGTAAACATTTGGCACTCAGTATTTAGTATTTAGCCTTTAGCTGCAAGTTCGTGCTCGGTCGCAATAGAAACAGCAGTTTCGACTTTCGGGACAGCCTGCATCAGGGTATTTTGCCAGCTTCAATCTTCCAGGCAAAGCTAAATACCAAGTACTAATTACTAAGTACTGGTATACGGATCGCGCAGATATCCCTCCACCGCAAAATCTTCTCCGAACCGATGCAAAACCATGTTCTTCACCTGCGCGGCCTCTTCCAGTCGCCGAAATCCGGGTCCAGCGGCAAAAGGCACTGAGCCTAACCCTGCCAGGATTTTTGGCGCGTAATAGAGAAAGATTTTGTCCACAATCCCGTCCGCCAGTGCGGCCCAGTTTACCAGCGCGCCCCCTTCAATCATCAGGCTCGTAATCTCCATCTCGCCCAGGCGTCGCGCCACGCTTTTGAGGTCAGGACGGCCATCGCTTGCGCCCAGATCTACCTGCTCCACGCGAATGCCGTGCTTCTCCAGTTCTTGCTTCTTCTTTTCTTCCGCGAACGAACAAAAGATCAGGACGTCATCTTTCGCTGTCTTTACCAGCCGCGATTCCAGCGGGCAGCGCAGGCGCGAATCCAGCACCACGCGCAGCAGCGGACGCCGTCGCGGCAAGCCAGTGCGGTCCGTTAGCAGCGGATCATCTGCAACAATGGTGCCTGCGCCCACCAGAATTGCATCGGATTCATGGCGCAAGCTTTGGGCATGATTGCGTGATGCCTCGCTGGTAATCCAGCGACCGGGAGCGGTCGGAGTGTTGACGGAGCTACCAGATGGACCGGCAATCTTGCCATCCAGCGTCATGCCTGCTTTCAACGTGATTAACGGTTGGCCCGTGCGCGTGAATTTGGCAAAGGCCTCGTTGAGTCGCCGCGCTTCGATTTCAAGCAATCCCGTTTCTACCGCGATTCCGGCTGCTCGTAACTGTTCAAATCCTTTGCCGGCGACTTTGGGATTCGGATCGGTCATCGACGCCACCACACGCTTGATTCCCGCAGCGACGATGGCATCCGTACAAGGCGGCGTGCGGCTCTGATAACAATGCGGCTCAAGATTCAGGTACAGCGTGCCACCGCGCGCCTTTGCTCCTGCCTGTTCCAGAGCCAGAACTTCAGCGTGCTTCACGCCGTCAAAAGCGTAGAAGCCGCTGCCAATGACGGCGCCCTGCTTGTCTGTAATCACCGCGCCAACCCGTGCGCCCGGAGAAGTGAGCGCTGTTCCGCGCTGCGCAAGCTCAAGAGCTTGTCGCATGAATTGTTCGTCTTGTATTGTGAAGGCCATTATCTATGGCGCAAAAAAAGATTTATACACGGAAGCCCTATCCTTTGCGGCCCTGATCTCTTCTGAGACCCATGAGGTGCCAATGGTCGCAACGAGCGGGTTCATGCCGCAAACAACGAATCCGCAAAATTCTCAGCACTGAACGGCAGCAGATCGCCTGCCTTCTCGCCTACGCCAACGTAGCGCACCGGCAGCCCCAGCTCACGCGAGATCGCCACTACCACGCCGCCCTTCGCCGTGCCATCAAGCTTGGTGAGCACAATTCCCGTCACGCCTGCCGACTCAGTAAACTGCCGCGCCTGTTGCAGCCCGTTCTGGCCGGTGGTTGCGTCCATCACCAGTAGCACCTCATGCGGTGCTCCGGGGACAATGCGCTGGGCGGTGCGCTTCATCTTTTCCAATTCGGCCATCAGGCCGGTCTTGGTGTGCAGGCGTCCAGCTGTATCCACAATCACGCTGTCTGTGTGCCGGGCTTTCGCGGCGCTCAGCGCGTCAAACAATACCGCAGAAGGATCGCCCCCGGGCTTGGTCTTGATGACCTCCACTCCGGTGCGCGATCCCCAGATTTCCAGTTGTTCAATGGCCGCTGCGCGAAAGGTATCTGCCGCGCACAGCAGCACTGTCTTGCCTTCGCTGCGCAGTGCGTTCGCCAGTTTGCCAATGGTTGTCGTCTTGCCGGTGCCGTTCACTCCTACCACCATCACCACTTCAGGCTGGCCTGCAGCCGGCTTGCCCGCGCGCACGGGCGTAGCGTTCAAAATGGCAACCACCTGCTCTTTGATCAGGCGTTTCAGCTCGGCCACGTCTCTGATTTGCTTGCGGTCGGCCTTCTCCCGCAGCTTGTCCAGGATCTCCTGCGTGGTCTTGGTGCCCATGTCCGCGCCAATCAGGACAGATTCCAGGTCATCCAGGGTGCTGCGGTCAATCTCCTTGGTAAAGGCCATCACCTCGTCAATGCGCTCGCTCAGGTTTTCACGCGTGCGCGTGACCGCCTGTTTCATCTTCTCGACGAATGTAGGTTTTGGCGTTCCGAATAATGTCTGAATCATCTCTTCATTCGCTTCAGTTAAAGTCTTTGATTGCGCTTCCGCTTGTGGAACCGCTTTTGTTCCCCGTTTACGCAGTGCCAGCCAAATAATCAATGCCGCGATAAAAGCTAAACCAATCGACAGCCAGTAATTTGAGTAAAATAGCTAGCAGATCGGCTCCGGCATTTGCTTGAATCTTTGATTATAGCGGGTGGCGCGATGGAGATTCAGCGCCGAAGTCAATCGGCGGAGTGGAGAGATATTTTTTGTCGCGAATACACGCGAAGGACCCGAATTAAACCGAACTTGAATTCAATGATTCGCGTGCTTCGCGTTGATTCGCGGCTGAGATCAGGCTTCTGTCGGTTCGCTCACCGCCGGCGCGGCCGCTGCAGCCTCTTCGCCGCTTACTGTCGCCGCGCGATGGATACGCAGCTTGCCGGTCTCAAATACCTTGGTCATCGCCGCCACAACGGTAGGATCGAATTTGGTGGCAGCCAGCGAATTGATAATGCGGATCACGTACTCGGGGTCCATTGCCGCCTGATAGGGGCGGTTGGTGGTCATGGCGTCAAAAGTATCGGCCACCATAATGATGCGGGGCATCAGCGGAATCTGATCAGCTTTCAGGCCATAAGGATAGCCACGCCCATCCAGCGATTCATGGTGCAACTCAATGCCGGGCAGCATGTCACGCAGCGCCTCAACCGGACGCAGAATTGCCGCGCCTTTGGTGGTGTGCGTCTTCATGATCTCAAATTCTTCTGGCGTCAGCGCTCCGGGCTTTTTCAGGATGCGGTCTTCAATGCCGATCTTGCCCACGTCGTGCAGTTGGGCGGAGATGCGGATCCTATCAATATCGTCTTCTTTCAACCCCATCTCCGTGGCGATAAGCACGGAATAACGCGTAACGCGGTCAGAGTGGCCGCGTGTGTATGGATCTTTTTCGTCAACCGCGCCAGCCAGCATCTGAATGGAGCTTAAGAACAGCGTGCGATTTTCTTTGGCAGCACTCTTCAGGTCATCGACGAACTGCTCCAGATCGTCCGTCATGGTGTTGAAGGTTTGCGCCAGCTCGCCAAATTCCGTGCGGCTCTTCAGTCGCACGCGATGAGAGAAATCTCCGCCGGCAATCGTGCGGCTTGATTCCGTCAGGATATGCAGTGGCGTAGTCAGCCTTCGCGCTGCCCAAATGCTTACCAGGATGCTAAACGCGATCGCAATCAGCGCGGCGCGAATCGCATCGCGACGCATGTCAGTAATATCAATGTAAGCTTCTTCCTGCCGCTTCTGCGCCACCACGGCCCAGCCCAATCCGGTTACAGGGAAGTACGTGCCCAGCATGGGAATACTGTTTTTGCCTTCCTGTACGTTGTAGTCGCGGGTCACCACCACCGGCACAATGGCTTTTTGGTCCACAAAGCTTTTCACTAACTCGTTAGAGTTCATGTCCTGGCCGGTAGCGTAGCGGTCATTGGCTGAAGCCACAAGGCGTCCGGAGCGGTCCACTACAAAGGTGTCCAAATTCTGCTGATCATTGGCTTCTTTGAGCTGCTTTACCAGATATTGCAGGTCAATCACCAGCTCAAGCGTGCCCAGATAAACATGCTGATCGTTTATCACCGGCTTTCCCACCACCATCACAGTGCGGGTCTGCTTGCCGGAGCCAATAGAAAGCGGCTCGCCGCTGTACTCGCGGCCTTCATGGGCTGCGTTACGGCCTCGTTCCAGCTCTTTTTCCAGAAAAGTGTCAGGATCGCCAATGGTGCCTTCCGACATCTGAAAAGTGTTTTCAGTATTGATCAGCCGGGCATAAGGAACCGGTGAGTCCATGGCGCTGACATAATTCAGGAGCAGAGCCTTGACGTCGGCTGATTCAACGTTATGGCCGCTGAGATTTCCACCGCTGGTTACCTGAATGGAATAGGTGAGTCTGGCCAGCGTTGAACTGATGTCCTTTTCACGCTGCGCAATCGATTGCGCCATGGTGGTGGTAACCATGTTCTGCAGCAGCTTTTCATTGCTGCCCAGCGTCTCGCGGTTCCGCGCCACCATTTTGGCCGCATAAAAATAAAGAGGCACCACCCCTACCATGATCAACACAATCAGGATCAGGTAGATGATCGGAATCCGGGACGGTAGCGGCAGTTTCATAAAGGCAAGATTTCTATTTTCAGATTGTATGCTGAAACAGCACTAAATCCAGACGAAAAAACCACTTAACCGGTCATTACGGAAGTACTCCGCTGGCCGTGAGAATCAAGCTAGTAAGGTGACCGGAGAGTGAGTCGCGCGAAAATGTTCCCTTTATCAGCACAGTCTTTAGTTTCTTGGTCTTTAACCTTTAGCCGAACCGGTGGAGAAAAACGATGCAAGATAAAAGCTAAAGACTAATGGCTGGTTTTTCAAAACCTGTCTTCCACCTTGCCCGGACGGGTCATCAGCTCGCGAATCGCATCATGCGGCGACTTGCCGCCATGCAGGATGGCATACATTTGCTCTGTGATCGGCATTTCCACTTTGTGTTTCTTTGCCAGGCCAAGTGCGGCATTCGTGGTTAGCACACCTTCCGCAACCATGCCATGCATCCCGGCAATGACCTGCCCCAGCGGCTGGCCCTGGCCCAGCGCTTCACCCACGCTACGGTTTCTAGAAAGGCCCCCGGTGCACGTCAGCACCAGGTCACCCATCCCAGCAAGTCCAAACATGGTTTGATGCTTGGCGCCGCAAGCCACGGCCAGGCGCGTGATCTCAGCCAGCCCGCGCGTGATGAGCGCAGCCACCGAGTTATGTCCCAGCCCCAAGCCGCTGCATACGCCCGCAGCAATGGCAATCACGTTCTTGAGTGCGCCGCCCAGTTCTACGCCAATGAGGTCGTCATTCATGTAAACGCGAAAGCCTGGATCGCTGAAGTCTTTCTGGATGCGCGCAGCGAATGAATCGTCAGCCGAGGCCACTGTTACCACCGTGGGATGCTTCTCTGCTACCTCTCGCGCAAATGATGGCCCGCTGATGGCCCCAAGCTTCGGCGCAAAGCCGCAAAAACGCTGCACCACTTCATGAATCACCTCGGTCATACGCAGAAGCGTGTCGTTCTCCACGCCCTTGGTCGCGCTCAGAAAGAGCATCTGCGGCTGTAGCCATTGCGCCATGTGCTCAAATGTCCTGCGGCAGTGGTGTGAGGGCATTACGCTCACAATAATTTCTACGCCCGCCAGCGCTTCTTTGAAGTCGTTAGTGACGGTGATGCAGGAAGGGATGGCGATCCCAGGCAGAAACAGATCATTGCTGCGCGAACGCGCAACACCCTGAGCGACTTCTTTTTCCAGCGCCCACAGGCGCACTTCATGGTCGCCGCCGCGGGCCGCCACCATGGCCAGTGCCGTTCCCCACGCACCAGCGCCCACAACGGCAATCCGGCTCAAAGTGTCTTCTCCGCGATCGGTGATTTGCTCCTGCCAAAGCGGTTCTCTGTTCCCGCCAGCAATCGGCTGATGTTCTGATGGTGTTTGAGCACCACGATCAGCGCGATTGTAGAGGCCAACGCCAGCGATACAGCATCAGTCGCTTGCAGGAAGTAAGCGGCGATGGGAAAAGCAATTGCCGCAAGAATCGATCCCAGCGAGACATAGCGCGTGACTGCTACCACCAGAATGAAGATGGCCAATGAAACCAGGATAGCTTTGGGAAACAGAACGCAGAACACTCCCAGCGCAGTTGCTACGCCTTTACCGCCTTTAAATTTGAGCCAGACAGGAAACATGTGGCCAAGAACAGCAAAGAGCGCAGCCATGGACATGAAGGGCAACGTATTGACACAATGAAATGCGACGAAGCCGCCACAGTCGTTATATTTTGACGCAGCAAACCAGCTTGCCAGACCTACGGCCGCAGCGCCCTTCAGTGCATCCAGCACCAGCGTCGCTATGCCCAACCCTTTGGCGCCGGAACGTGCAACATTGGTTGCGCCAATGTTGCCGCTGCCGGATTGTCGTATATCTTGCCCCCGAAAAATCCGCACCAGCAGATAGCCGAATGGAATTGATCCAAGCAGATATGCAACGACGGCGACGATGATGTAATGGATAGTCATCGGTAGCGGTGCATTACTCCAGCCTGAACGGCTCCAGCTTGGTGTATTTTGATCCACCGCGCTGTAGCTGGCTTTGGTACAGAAAGAACTCCCGAGCAGTCATTGTACCGAACTGTGGTGAACGCCCATTCAGCAGCGGCTGCAATTCGCGCAGTGGATGCGAACTCGCCCGCGCTAAGGTTAGATGGGGATGGTAAGCCTTCTCTTCGCGCTCGATCCCAAGCTTTTCCAGCGCGGCATCAACCGCTGCGGCAAGCTGCGTCAACGGCTCTCCGCCATCAACGCCGATCCAGAACACTCGCGCAGCTTTTGGGTTGGGGAAGAAGCCAACACTTTCAAATTTCACTTCAAACGGAGTAGCTTTGATGGCAGCGAGTGCGCTCTTGATCTGCTGCACCAGCGCATCGCTAGCTTCGCCTACAAATTTGAGCGTTACATGCAGGCCTTCCACGCGGACCCAGCGAGCATCCGGCGCGAACGAGCGGGCACGCTCCATATACTCACTCATGCGCTTGCGGATATCTGCCGGAATGTCGAGTGCGATGAAGATGCGCATGGTCTTTCTCAGTAGTTAGTATTTAGTTCTTAGTAGTTAGCTTTGTGTTTTAGGCGCATCTGTACTGCATAGCCGTAAAATTGCCTATCCCACAACGCACAAATTTATTTCGGGTTGCCTATAAGGATCGGCTATTCCACGATGCTCTGCCAAATACTAAATACCAAATACTAAATACCAAAAACTAAGTACTGCCTTCACCCCATCAATTTGCGCCGAACCATGTCCAGCGCCTGCTGCGTGGCCCATTGACGGATGCGGTCGCGGTCGCCGGGAAATTTTCTTTCCACAACCTCAGTGTTCTTGCCATCGGCAAGAGCGTGAAAGACCAGCCCCACCGGTTTTTCTTCTGATCCGCCGCCGGGGCCAGCGATGCCGGTGATGCCGATGCCAAATGTCGCCTTGCATCGGGTGCGAATGCCTTCTGCCAATGCCGCTGCAACCTGGCTGCTGACCGCGCCGTGCTCGGCGATCAAGAGCGCAGGCACGCCCGCCAACTCTGACTTGAGAGAATTGTCATACACCACTGCCCCGCCCAGAAAATAGCGCGAGCTCCCCGGCACTGAGGTGATGCGCTCGGCCAGCATTCCGCCAGTACAAGATTCCGCCGTGGCCAGCGTGGCGGAGCGCATGCCCAGGTAATAGCCGACAATCTGCTCCATGCTCTCGCCGTTGGAGGCAAAAACTGCGTCGTCAAATTCATCATCAAGCGCTGTGGCCAGCTCATCCACACGCTTCTGCGCATCCTCCAGTGAATCGGCGCGCGCGCGCAGATGGAACTGCACCTCGCCGGGCGAGCCGGCCAGAATGGTGGTTTCAACCAGCGGATGAGCTTTGTAAATCGGCGCAGCGCGTTTATCCGCCATAGACTCGCCGATCATTGCGACCTTCAATTCGCGCGTAGCTATAGATTGTCGCGGAAGCAGCGCTTGCAGCCTGGGCAGACATTGCTCTTCAAACATCGCCTTAAGCTCATGCGGTGGTCCAGGCAGCAGGATAATGATGGCATTCCCGTTCTCGTCGTTGATGTGGATAAATTGGCCCGGCGCAGAGCCGCGCTTGTTATCCAAAACATCCGCCCCGGTGATCACGTCTGCCTGGCGCTCATTGTTTTCAGACATCTTCCAGCCGCGGGAAGCAAAGCGGGCGCGCAGGTCCTCCACAATCCGCGCATGGCGTTGCAGTTTACGGCCAAGAGTCTCAGCTACGCATTCGCGCGTCAGGTCATCTTCGGTCGGGCCCAAGCCGCCCATAAAGATCACAACATCGGCGCGTGCCAGCGCAATGCGCGCAGCGCTCACAAGATCAGCGCGGCGATCGCCCACAACTGTCTTGAAGCTGACCTCCACGCCCAGTTCATTGAGCTTGGCGGTAAGAAAAAGCGAGTTCGTGTCCATGCGATGCGGAGTCAGCAGCTCCGAGCCAATGGCGATGATCTCAGCGTTCACTTGAGCAGTTTAAATGAGGGACATGCCCTGCACGCCCCAGGTGAGATTGAAAACTGCATTCTTTGTCACCAGTACCAATCCACCAGTATGCGTGAAAGCCAGGCCAACCAGATCGTGTCCTGCCACCACCAGGCTGGCGTTTTTCTCTGGCGTAATTTTGACGATGCCGCGCTTGCCTGCAAGGGATGCTGCCACATAAAGATTGCCCTGCCTGTCAAAGGCCAGTCCTTGCGGGCGTCCCAGCCCGCGATAGAAAACAGAGACAGTGCCGTGCGGATCTACGCTGTGCACAGCATCAAAGCTGGAAGTGGTGGGGCCGGTAACATACAAAGTGCCATCAGGCGAGAACGCAAGATGATAGGCCGCTACGCTCGGCTCCAGCGTGGCAAAGACAAACATCTGCCTGTCCGGCGCAATACGCCAGATAGTGCCGCTGCGGTCGCCTACGTACAAACTGCCTTCACGATCAAATGCAATTCCCGTGGCCACGCCCAAGCCTTCGGCATACATCGTCATGGTCCCGTTGGGCGCAACGCGGTAAACCGTTCCGTCATAACGAGAGGACACATAAAGATGGCCTTGCTGGTCAAAAGCCATTCCCGTGGCGTTCATCAGATCCGAGAGAAACGGCTTGACGTTTTCGTTCGTATCGATCTTATAGATTGCCACCGGCACCTTCTGCCCGCGGCCGCCGGAAAAAGTCACATAGATATTGCCGTCATGGTCGATGGCCGGGTTGGCCACGGGATGCAGGCTCTCTACAAGAAGTTTGGCGATCTTGAGCTCGCGAGCGTTGCTTCGGTGTCCATTGCTCTGGACTGTGACGTCGACGTTCCCGGAATCCGCGCCGAACGGCACCCGGGCAATCAAAAAATCTTCTGAACTTACTATGATGGAGCCGCGCACGCTGTTGAAGTTCACCTCCGGTCGCGCCAGTTGCGGAGGCTTGAGCGCACGGCCTACAATCCTGACTTCGCCGCCCGGCAATGACGCCGGCGGATCGATGGCATCAATATGAGGATTGCCATCAACATTTTTCTTGCCCAGCAAACTCTCTCCAATACCCATGAAATTCGTGGCCTAACGCGCTATAAAATGCAGCCACAATTGAAGCAGGACAAGCGCGTACAGCCCCGCCCCCACATCGTCCAGCATGATGCCGGTTCCTCCCGGCAATCTTTCCAGACGGCGCAGAGGAAACGGCTTCGTAATATCAAAGCTACGAAAGAGTATAAAACCCGCAAGAAGGTATTTCCAATGCACCGGAACACCAATCAATGCAATCATCTGCCCGGCAACTTCATCGATCACAACAAAGCCGGGGTCTTCCTGCCCGCTTTCCCGTGCCACCACAGTGGAAGGCGGAATGCCAAGCAGGGTAATTGCAGCGGAAACGATCACCGCGATTGGCAGGAGCCACGCAACGGGAATCCACCGGCTTGCCACCCACCAGAGCAAAACCGTAATGGCCGCAGCCCATGTGCCTGAGCCAGGTTGCAGATGTCCTACGCCAAAGAAAGTGGCGATGAGCCAGGAGAGGAGGGATTTGGGAGCGTCCCGGTTTTTATCTGGCATTCATTTCGTCTCGAGTATATCTCCACGCGGAGCTGACGTAGCGTAATTTTTTCATCAGCGCTCTGGCTTCGCTAGTATTTTGGACTGGCCAAAATGCGCGCAATGCCACCGTATCGCGCTTCGCACTGCCTGTGCGGTCGTGTTAACACGGTTAATCATGAAGCGCAATGTTCATATACCAACTTTACACGATTGCCACAACATTCCTATTTGACATTCATGCAGGTTTGTCGCTAACGTTTCTTATTATCGACAGTCGATACAAGAAGCCAATTATGAGCCGAATTGAATTATTGCAGGGCACGCTGGACATGCTGATCCTGAACGCATTGCGCACGGGATCGAACCATGGGCTGGGCATCTCCCGGCGCATCAACCAGATTACGCGCGGCACTTTTGATGTGCGCCCAGGCTCGCTGTACACGGCGCTGCATCGCCTGGAAGAGCAAGGCTGGCTGACCTCGGAGTGGAAAGATTCAGAAAACCGCCGCCGGGCCAAGTTTTATGAGTTGACCGCCGCAGGACGAAAGCAGTTGCAGGCTGAAACCGAGAACTGGGAGCGCATCTCGCTGGCCATTACCCGTGCTTTGCGTGCCACTTAAACCGGAGTTTGATTTGTTATGAGCCGTCTTTCTTCTTCCTTTCGCAATCTTTTTCGCCGCGCCGACGTGGATGGAGATCTGGAAGCTGAAATCCAGTCCCATCGCGAGCTTCTCACTGATCAGAACATTGCGGAAGGCATGGACCCGGCTACCGCGCATCGGCAGGCCACGCTGGAGATGGGCGGAGTAGAGCAGGTGAGAGAAGAGGTGCGTTCCGTGCGCGCCGGCCAGTGGATGGAGCAGCTCTGGCAGGACATTCGCTATGCGCTGCGCATGTTGCGTAAAGCCCCGGGCTTCGCAGCGCTGGCGGTAATTACCCTGGCTCTGGGCATTGGTGCAAACACGGCCATGTTTAGCGTCATCAATGGAATACTGCTACACCAGCCGGCATTCACTGATCCAGCCCGAGTCATGGTCGTATTGCAGCAGCAGCCGAATGGGACATCGAATGTCTTCTCCACTCCGGATTACCTGGAATGGAAGCGCCAATCCAGCCCGGTTTCGCAAATGGCGGCGGTTGTGGGTGATATCCATACCTTTGGGACTGGAGAACAAGCCGAGAGGGTTTCTGGTTTCAGGGTTTCGTCAGAAATCTTTTCTGTGCTGGGTATCTCACCGGCCCTTGGTCGCCCCTTCACGGCAGAAGAAGACCGCCCCGGCGCCGGACAGTTTCTTCTTCTCAGCGATAGCTTCTGGAAAAAGAATTTTCACGCCGATCCCAACATTCTCGGCTCAAAGATTACTTTGGATGGCGCTCCGTACACGGTGATCGGGGTCTTGCCACCCAAGGTCCAGATTTTTGGACCGGGCGAGAGCTTCTGGACGCCGCTGCAACTCGATGCCCACGATGCCCGGGCCACAGCGCGAACAATCCACTGGCTGTTGCCCTTCGCACGGCTTGCACAGGACAGCTCGCTGAAACAGGCGCAGAGCGCCGTGGATGCCATCGCGACCCGCTTGCATCATGACGATCCAAACGGGGATGCAGGGTTTGGAGTCGCTCTGCAGAGCTACCAGGATTTCAATACTGGCGGGCTGCGTGAGCCGCTGCTTCTGCTCATGGGTTGTGTCGGCTTCGTTCTGCTCATCGCTTGTTCCAATGTGGCCAACCTTCTTCTGGCCCGTGGCAGCTCGCGGCGGCTTGAGATGTCAATCCGCACTGCGGTCGGCGCGCAGCGAAGCCGTGTTTTCCGCCAGTTGCTGACGGAGAGCGTGTTGCTCTCCCTCTTGGGTGGAATCGCTGGTTTGTTCATGGCATTTGCCGCTCTGCGCGTGCTGCTGGCAGCAAATCTCTCCAGCCTTCCCAATCCGGAGACGATCCAGCTCAACGGCACAGCTCTGGTTTTTACTCTGGTAATTTGTCTGCTTGTGGGCGTGCTGTTCGGAATCGCACCGGCGCTTTCTACTTCGCGCGTTGACGTGAGCAACTCTCTGCGCGAGACATCGCGCGGCGGAACGCGCATGGGCGGACGCAGCCGTGCTGCTTTGGTCGTGACGGAAACAGGACTCGCTTTTATTCTGCTGATCGGCGCCGGTCTGGCATTGAAAAGTTTGTGGAAGGTGAGCCGTGTCGATCCCGGCTTTAACCCCGGCGGCTTGCTTACCTTCCGAATCTCCGCACCCGGCACGTTCAAGGAACATCCATTTACGTTTTACAGCCAGGTAGTAGAAAAAATCCGCGCACTTCCGGGTGTACAGTCTGCAGCGCTGGCGCGCGACGTCCCACTGAGCGGCGGCGATCCGTCAATGCCCATCGCGGTCGATGGCGGCACTCCACAGGTGACGGATGGGCAGGTGGTGACACGCTATCGAGTCATCGGCGCTGATTATTTCCGAAGCTTTGAGACACCACTGCTGCGCGGCCGCGAATTTACACAGGAAGACACCGCTGCCTCACAGCCTGTAGCGATCGTCAGCCAGAGTTTGGCCCAGCGCTACTGGCCCAACCAGAGCCCGTTGGGGAAAACACTGAAACCGAATATTCCGGATGCATCGTGGTACACCGTAGTGGGAGTAGTGGGAGATGTCCGGCATCAGGGGCTGGATGCCGACACCGAACCCACCGCGTATTACCCATACACACAACTTCCGAAGAGCATTGAGCCATTATTGGGGAGATATGGCACGGTGATTGTCCGGAGCAGCGCTCGCTCTGCTGGGTTGCTGGACTCCATTCGTCATGCGGTCTCCAGCGTTGATTCGAGCGTTCCGCTTTTTGCCGTGAAATCCATGGATGAGTTTCTGGCGGATGCCGGTTCGTTCCGGCGTCTCTCTGTCTCCCTGATCGGCATCTTCGCTGTGCTGGCGTTGGTCATGGCTGGTACGGGGCTGTACGGCGTAATGGCCTACGCTGTCACCCAACGCACACGCGAAATCGGCATTCGCATGGCTCTGGGTGCAAAGCGCCGGGACGTGCTGCGCATGATCGTCGGGCAGGGGATGAAAATGGGCGCCATCGGTGTTGCAGCAGGCATTGTGGGAGCTGTCGCGTTGAGCCGGCTCATGGCCTCGCTGGTCTATCAAACCAGCACTACAGATGTTGCAACATTCGTGGCCGTGGGTCTCTGTCTTATGCTCTTTGTTCTGGTGGCATGCTTTATCCCGTCATTGCGAGCAACACGCGTGGACCCAAATGCAGCATTGCGCTGCGAGTAAACTCTCTCGCATTATTGCTTGTGGGTGGAAGAATCCTCTTCAGGACGGTTCTTTGCCTGCTCTTCCGCCATATTCTCCAATTGCTCAGGATCCGTAATGGGCGTGGAGATCACATAGCCACCGCTGGCCCACTTGCCCAGATCGATCAGCCGACAGCGGTCGCTACAAAAAGGAAAGTTTTTATTTTCGCGCAGCACCAGCATCCGGCAGGTGGGGCAGCGAAGCGATTGTGTTTTCTTTCCGGGCATAGCAAATTAGATGATGGCCACTCAGCCTACGATCTTTGCCACTAAATCATAGTCGTGCGCCTCAGTGATCTCGCAGCGATAGAAAGTTCCGGGCACAAGCTCTTCGTGGTAGCCAAAATCGTTGATAAACAATTTGCCGTCAATTTCAGGGGCGTGCAGCTCTGTGCGGCCTTCCCAGAGCAGGTCAGTCTCTTCTGACGGGCCAAGCGCCAGCACGTTAAACTCACGGCCAATGAGTTTGCGTTTGTTTTTCTTGCTGATCTGCCGCTGGATCTGCATCAGCTTCCTGCGTCGCCGCTCAATTTCCCGTGGCGGGACCTTATTGTCCAGATGATAAGCCGCAGACCCTTCTTCATCGGAATAACTGAACACGCCCAGCCAGTCAAATTGTGCTTCCCGGACAAACTCGCACAGCTCGGCAAAATCTTTTTCCGTCTCGCCGGGAAAGCCGACAATAAACGAAGTGCGCAGCATGAGATTGGGAATTGTGCGCCGCATCTTGGCAATCGATTTCAGGAAAATCTCTGCGCCGGCGCCGCGCTTCATGCGCTTGAGCATGGATGCCGAAGCGTGTTGCAGCGGCACATCAATGTAAGAGCATATCTTCTCGTTGCCGGCGATGGTTTCCAGCAGCTTGCCGGTGATCTTGTTGGGATAGGCATAGAGGAAGCGCACCCAGCGCAGCTCTTCAATCTGCGCCAGCCGCTCCAGCAGCAGCGCCAGGCCATCTTTCAGGCCCAGGTCTTCGCCATAACAAGTCGTGTCCTGCCCGATCAACGTGATCTCGCGCACGCCATTGGCGGCCAGTCGCTCGGCTTCAGCAATCACCGACTCAAAATGTCGCGAGCGAAATTTGCCGCGAAGCTGCGGAATAATGCAGAAGCCGCAGGGATGGTCGCAGCCTTCGGCAATCTTGATGTAGGCAGAAGCCTTGGGCGTGGCCAGCACGCGCGGCGTCGTTTCGTCATAAAGATAGTTGGGTAGATCGGCGATAGCGCCGTCCCATTCAGAGCGAGAAAACCGCCCGCTCTGCTCCCGCGCCAAACCTTCAGCTCGAGCAGGAACGCCCGACTTCAAGCTCTGGCTGGCGGAAGAGGAATTTAAAATCACAAACGGAGAACTGTTCTCTGTGGCAGCCGCGCCGGTCGTATGGATCCCCGCAGCAGCAAGAATGTGCTCCAATTCTCCGGTGCCAACCACAGCATCCACTTCAGGAATGTTCTTCTGTATCTCCGCGCGGTAGCGCTCCACCAGGCAGCCGGCCACAACCAGCTTTTGCGCCTTGCCGCTGATCTTGTGTTGCGCCATCTCCAGGATGGTGTTTACCGATTCCTGCTTGGCCGAATCAATAAACGAGCAGGTGTTCACCACAATCACGTCGGCATCTTCCGCTCGCGCCGTGATCTGTGCGCCACCTGTCTGCAACATGCCCATCATTACCTCGCTATCCACCAGGTTTTTGGGACAGCCCAGGCTCACAAAGCCCACCTTCAACGGGGCTTTGGAAGGCGCAGATTTTTGCTGCGGAGGCGCTACTGTGGAGTTTTCTACCGGCATCTGTCCTTCAATTGTAGCAGGCCTTTTATCCCCGAAACCCGCGCTCTGTGCGGGTGAGGGACCCTATATGTATAACTTAGTTTGAAGAAACCCAGGTCAATTTGGAGGAAATGAAACTGGTTTTTTAGGGTGGGTTCCCTTGCTTCGCTTCGGGATTGCAGAATCATTGGCTTAACACAATCCGGCCATCCGGCGTGCGTTCCAGTTCAGGTGCATAAAGTCTTAATAATTCGCGGCGCCACCACGCGCCATCCTTGCGCTTGGTTGCGCGATTGGTAAACCAATACTGCGAGATAACGGCTCGCACTTCTTTTGGCGGACTCTTTGCGAATGGGTTGCTGGCAAAGAGCGCCAACACGTCAGGACTATTCTGCAGCAGGCGCGCTTCAACATTGACCACCCATTCGTTGTTGCGCCAGTCTTCTAGAGAGGCAAACCATAAGTTCCATTCAAAGCGCGGCTGGTAAGGTGCGTAGATTCCGGGCGGTTTGGTCACGTCCTGCGGCTTGTAGCGGAAGGGGTAAGCAGTCCAGTTCTCTCCGTCATTAGAACCCTGGAACTCAATTTCATAGCGCTCATGCGTCATGTTGGCGAAGAGCCCGTACTGGTTGGCAATGCGGAATGGCTCCAGCGCTCGGGCTGGAGCAAGCGGCAGGTGGACCATATGAGGAATTATGGCAAACATCAGGGCTGTGGTGGCATAGAGTACCCAGCCCAGATAGATGGCGGCCACGCTCCGCCACACGGATTGCAGCCATATCGGCGTAAACCTGAAAGCGGTTTCTGCATTCGCTGGCAAGGTCTTGTGGCCCCAGTTTTTCCATCGTGCAGGCATGATCCAGCGAATAAAGCCATCATCCAGCAACAAAAAGCCCAGCACCAGCACCAGATAATTCAGAAAGGTGTAATTCGCAGTAAGAATAATGCCAATCTGGAATGGTGTAACAATGCAGAAACAGATGATCCTGAAACGGCGTGGCAAAAACAGCATCCACACCAGCCCCAACTCCGCCGCAAGGGTCATGAATGCCGTGGCCGCGTGAAACCAGTGAGGAAGTTGCTGCACATACCAGCCCACCCAAGTGGGGAGCGGGCCATTCTGGTAGTAGTCGTCCATGGCAGTCAAGTGGCGCCAGGAGTAGTCACCGCTGGCCATCTTGACCACGCCTGATTCAAAGTAGATGCGGAACCACTCCCACTGCAGAAGAAACAGACTAAGACGCGAAGGAGCGTGCATCTCGCCCAATCGTGGTCGCAGTCCCGGTGGCGCAAAGAAGAGCGCGATAAATCCTGCTTCCAGCAACATGCCGTCTGATTGATATCTGGAAAACTCCTGCGCGGCAGAAACAAAAGAGAGAAAGCAAACCAGGCAGATAGCCAGCGCGGCGCGCGGCCAGAAATTGAAAACGACCGCTACTGAGGCGATCAATCCCAGCCAGCACACAAGCATGAGCGCATGATCGCTGGAGCCAAGCCAAAAAAGCGTGGGCGCATACCACAAGCGCAGGACACCCGGATAGTAATGGGCGACAGCAGGCAGGTATTGGCCGGCTGGAAGTATGCCCTGCGGACCGATCAAGCCTTTGATTTGAAAAATGAGAGAGTAAAACGCGGAAAAATAAATCAGTCCGAGCGAGCGAAGTACGATCCAGCGAGCCAGCAGGTGCGTGCGCGGAGTTTCTCCTGGAGCTTCCGGTCCCAGGAGCCAGTGCGCAATTTTTCTGAAACGGTCGAGCATGGAGTCCGCGCGGATTATATCCCGTTAAGATGCGTGCGTGCTGCGATCCAATGGAAGGCTGACTTCGTTTGCGGGGCGAAAGCTTATCTGCGTTCGGCCATCTCTTCGTACAATTCCGGAAGCTTTTGCGCATCTTCTACTGACTCAGCAAAACGGGCGCGTTCATAGTGTTCAGTAAACAATTCCACATGGCGGCGCATCAGCGGATCGCCAATAGAAGCCGTGAACTCTTCCGGAGTTTGTGAAGGCGCTTTGCGGGAGCCGCGTTTGGCCATCATCTTGGTCATGCGCATGTACCAGAAGCTGGCGGAGGTGCGCGGGGCGCGTTGCGGGTTGCGCATCATGCGTGTCCGCTGGATTCTTCTCCATGCTTTGGGCAGGAACGGCAGCGCTACCAGGAATCCGACCAGGATGCAGCAAAACGCCATCTCAGCCGGCGAGAGCTTTTCCAGCCTGCGCTGCCAATTCTCAGTGAAGGTAACCAGCTCGCGATATTTCTTCCACAACCATGTCCGAAAACTCGATTGAGCATTTCCGGTCTTGGTGCTGATCTCAGCGCGGAGCCGTACCTGATGGCTAAAGTCATAGTTCACAATCCACTCACGCCACATTTGCTGCGCTGCATCCATGTACATGGAAAAGCGAGACCAGCCTGTTGTTGGCCCAGCACTTGGCCCTGCAGGAGTGGGATCAAATGTTACCCAGCCGTACTCCGGGAAATAGGCTTCTACCCAGGAGTGGGCTTCTTTTTCGCGCACGATATAGCTGTGGGTAACGTCATTGTATTCACCGCCGCGAAATCCGTTGACTACGCGCGCCGGAATGCCCAGCGTGCGCAGCATGACGACCATGGACGAAGCGAAATACTCGCAATGCCCTCTCTTGCGTTCAAAAAGAAAATGCGCCAGCGGATCAGCCTCGCGGCCTGGCAACTCCAGCGTGTAGCCGAAATTTGATTGCAGATACTCCTCTATCTCTTTGGCCCGATCGTAATTCGATTTGGCGGAAACAGTGACCTGCCGCGCCAGTGGCGCAATGCGGGGATCGACACGCGGAAGCTGCAGATAAAGGACCGCCACGCGTGGCGGATAGTCGCGCGAAACTGAATTACGCACATAAGGCTCAGGATTGCGCGTATCAGCCTCAGCCGTATAAACGCCAATGCTCTGCGGATTATCATTGTCGCCAGCGGTAAGGCCTTCTGTTGCGCGGCTGCTGAAAATGGAGCCGTCAGACTTGATCTCCACCAGGCGATAATCGCCGTTGAGTTTTAATGGCACCGGAGCAAGAAAGAACAGGTTCAATCCCACCGGCTCCATCACCACGCGATAAGTCAAATTGGGCAAATGCGGCCCAGGCTGGGCACCAGAGTAGAAAGAAAAGTCGCTGATGTGCGTCAGGTCGAGCGGTGAGTTGTACAAGCCGTGAATTGTAGGAACTTCCGGCGTGTTATACCATCGCCGGCCATCAAAATTGGCCAGAGAAATGCCGCGCCACTTCACATCTTCCGGCAGCTTCCCATCCAGCACCTGGATATGCATTACCACGTTGCTGGATTGCTGTATCTCCCCGATCCCGCCCAGACTTACTTCCTGGCTAAAACCGCTTATGATAGAGCTTTGAACGCCAAGGTTGCGCAGGTAACCGCTGGAACTCACGCGCGGAAGAATAAAAAAGATCATCGCTCCCACAGCCAGCGTGAGCAAGCCCAGAATGGCAGAGATGCCCGCCAGAGAGCTATGGAACTTTACGTCCTGACGGGCAGGAACGCCTGCAGTCAGCGATTCGCGCTCAGATCGCCGCATCTCCATGCTGATGAATGTAGCGATGGCCACCAGAATGAACAGCGAGAAAGTCAGCAGGAAGAGCGTATCCACGGTGAGCACGGCCGCTGCCAGCACCATGAGAAAAGAGAGCACAGCCAGGTAAACCAGGTCGCGGTCACGGCGCACGGAAAAAATCTTGATGACCATGCTGAACAACACCATGTGGACCGTGGCGTTGAGAAAGCTCTGGGAAAAATAAAAATAGTCTGCTGCGTAAAAAGCAAAATAAAGAATCGTGAGATAGCTGGTCCAGCGTTCGGAAATCGTGAACGATTTCCGCATTAGCAGCAGGCATACGCGCAAAAGCAGCGCCGGCAGCACCAGTGCCAGCGATGGAAGGTCGAGCTTGTTGGTGCCCATAAGCGCGGCAAAGCCCACCACCAGCAGCAGATAGAGCGACCACTGGAAAAATCGGTCTGCACTGCCCGGAATCGCTTTGGGTGCAGCCAGGTTGATGGTGCGCGAGGACATCCTGTTTATTCTCCCTGAATTGCGGCCAGGATGAAAGCTGAAACCGGGCGCTGGTGACCCAACGTAACTGTCAATCCTGATGTTAGAATGAATGGGCCGGGTCCCGCGCGACGCAATCCCGCCAACCCCGCCAGGTCCGGAAGGAAGCAACGGTAACGGGCTAGTGCGTGTGCAGCGGGTCGCCCGGTCTTAATTTTTGTCGCTACGCTCCAAACCGCTTCGGCGTTTTCAATCTGGTAATGTCTTCAGCTCCTGATGCAGCGGGCTCGGCACGCAAGTCGGCCTCGCCCTTGATGCCCGAAAGTCCTGTCGCTTCGCTCCGAACTACTTGGCATTTCGATCTTATTTAGTGTTGCCAGCTCTTGAAGCAGCGGCCTCGGCGTACGAGCTGACCGCAGTCTCCAATCCTCCATAAAGCATTCCCGTTCATGCATTAAACCGCATACAATATAAGGTTTATTTTTAAGACTTACTTTTTGAAACCTGGAGAGAACTCTTTTGGCCAACCTTGTACGGGCGAAAATCTCTGCCCTTGGAACGCACGTCCCGCCGCGCCTGCTGACCAACGCCGACCTGGAAAAGATGGTCGAAACTTCCAACGAATGGATTTTGGAACGCACCGGCATCCGCCAGCGCCATATTGTGGAAAAAGGCATGGCCACGTCTGATCTGGCTATTGAAGCAGCGAAAGAAGCGCTGCGGCAGCGCGGGCTTGCTCCCAATGAAGTTGAGGCCATCTTCCTGGCCACGGTCACGCCCGACATGTTTTTCCCGGCCACGGCCTGCATCGTGCAGGACAAAATCGGGGCCAAGGGCGCGTGGGGATACGACATTTCCGCGGCTTGCTCCGGCTTTGTGTATGCGCTGCAGACTGCGGTGAAATTTGTGGAATCTGGCGCGCACAAAAAAGTAATGGCCATTGGTGCAGACGTGATGAGCTCCATCATTAATTACCAGGACCGCGCCACCTGCGTAATTTTTGGCGATGGCGCCGGTGCCGTACTGGTTGAGCCCGCGACCGATGAAAATTGTTTTATCGATTTCATGCATGAGGTGGATGGTTCAGGCGCATGCTCGCTCTACATGCCCGGCGGAGGCAGCCGCAATCCCTCAAGCCATGAAACCGTTGACCGCAAGATGCATTACGTTCATCAGGACGGCCAGGCCGTTTTTAAATATGCGGTAAGGAAAATGGCCGAAACTTCAGAGGCGCTGCTTAAGCGCAACGGATTTACCGGCAAAGACGTAGGGCTGTTTGTGCCGCACCAGGCCAACCGGCGCATCATTATGTCTTCGGCAGAGCGACTGGGATTGAAAGAAGACCGCATCATTATCAATATCGACGAATTCGGCAACACCACGGCTGGAACCATTCCACTTGCACTTCATAGTGCGCGCCAGCAAGGCCGGTTGAAGAAGGGCGATCTGGTGTTGATCGCGGCAGTGGGTGCAGGGTTTACGGTGGGAGCAGCGTTGTTGCGGTGGGCGTGCTGAAAAAGCACTCAGCAGTCAGCACTCAGCATTCAGCCCTAGATCAGACTCGCTCCGAGTCGACCTTACGAATAAGGGAGGCCAACATGCGCTTTACTTCTTCGACTTGGATTTGCATTTGCTGATGATCCGCGTGTTTCAGATAGCCAAGATCCCTAGATAGAAGTATGTGATATTCAAGCTCGTTGGCAGAACCCATAGCAATCTGTAAAAACCTGTGGAGTTCGGCATTGCCTCGTCGGCCACAACCCTCCGCAATGTTTGCAGGGATTGATGCGCCAGCCCGGCGAATCTGGGAAACCAGTCCGAAGATTTCTTCCCGAGGAAAAGGTTTTGTTTCTTCATAGCACAAAAGCACCAACGCATGCGCTTTTGCCCAAACTTTCAAGTCGCGAAAATTTTTCATATGTTTGCCCTTACTGTTCAGGGGCTGAATGCTGAGTGCTGACTGCTGATTGCTTTTTCACAACTATAGCTTTTAAGCCTTCTTTTTAATATCCTCCCGATGCTTCGCTGCTTCCTTTGGAACCTGAGGCTCGGTCATGCTGACCGGATCGAGAATCTCTTCAATTTCTTTTTCTGTAAGCAACTTCTTCTCGCGGGCGATGTCGATGATGGAACGCCCTGTCGCAACCGACTCTTTCACAATCTCTGCCGCTTTGGCGTAGCCGATGTAAGGATTGAGCGCTGTAGCCAGTGAAACCGTGCTCTGCGCATAAAAGGCATTGCGCTTTTCGTTGGCAGTAAGTCCCTTCACGCATTTGTCGGTAAAGACGCGCAGCATGTTGGTGAGGATTGAAATGGATTGCAGAACGTTATAAGCCATGGTCGGCATCATGACGTTCAACTCAAGCTGGCCGGCCTGCACGGCCAAAGCTACCGCCGTATCGTTGCCGACCACTTGAAAAGAGACCATTGCCGCCAGCTCCGGCATCACTGGGTTGATTTTCCCCGGCATGATGGATGAGCCCGGCTGCAGTCCGGGGAGATTAATTTCAGCAAAGCCGGTATTTGGTCCGGAAGAGATCAATCGCAGATCATTGGAGAGGCGAATGACCTCAAGCGCAAGGTTGCGCAGCGCAGACGATACCTGCGCCATGCAGGCATTCGATTGCATGGCCCAGCGCATGTCCGCAGCAGGAGTAAGCTTTTGGCCGGAGATTTGGGCAAGATTAGCAACAGCCTTGGCGCGATAGTCAGGATGCGTATTGATGCCGGTCCCAACGG
>DASRDW010000371.1:0-11161 GCA_035652415.1 Candidatus Angelobacter sp.
CAACTGGCACCGTCCTCATGGTAGTCTCAATCACGTTCCGCCCATCAGACGCTCTGGTCTCGATCCGGACAACCTCTTGAGACTCCACAGCTATGCCATTGCAAGATGACGAGAGAATCAGGATCTGTGACCGGCAGCGAGCGCAGCAGGATAGAGTCCATGAAACTGTAGAGAGCGGTGTTGGCACCAATGCCAAGCGCCAGAGAGAGAACCGCCAGCATGCTGAAAATTTTGTTACCCAACATCATCCGCCAGGCGTAACGCAGGTCCTGTATCAGCTCTTCCAAAAATCTCCAGATCCAGACGGCACGGACGTTCTCCTGCAACAAAGTCATGTTCCCCAGTTCGCGATGTGCGGCAAATCGGGCTTCATCCGACCTAAGTCCGTTGTCCTGGTGCTCCTGAGCTTCTTCCTCAAGATGGAACTGGAGTTCTTCACAGAGTTCAGCTTCCTTACGCCGACGTTGGACCAACCAGGACAATTTACGGAAGAAAGAAATCATGATGCCTCCTGATCTCCCGGATTCAGGACCAAACCCATAGCGCGGGCAAAACTCCGCCATTTTGAATGCTCATTGACTAGCTGTTTACGACCAGTTGCGGTGAGCCTGTAAAATTTGGCCCGTTTACCTTTATTCGACGTTTCCCACGAAGCCGCAATCCAACCTCTTGCCTCAAGCCGATGAAGTGCAGGATATAAAGAGCCGGTCTCAACCTGAAGCAGGTCTTCCGATGTCCGCTGGATGTGTTTGGCAATGGCGTGGCCGTGAGCAGGGCCGGTAAGCAGCGTGCGTAGGATTAGGAGATCAAGCGTTCCCTGCATGAGTTCGAGACGGGATTGTTTCTTCATTGTGTAGACACTCTACTCAATATAATGCAGATTGTCTACTGCAAAGCTTGATTGGCCAGAGTTTTACAGGATTCGCGCACTCTGCGCTTACTCTTCCGCTTTCCATCCTGGCCGCCCAAAAACATAATGCATCTTCAACCGCCAATTTCGGCACGAGGCGAAGATCATTCCAGATATCGATCCACTCATGGAAACAATCCGCAGCAGCGGCCGCCCGCACAAAACGCGCTTCAACAATTACAATTTCATTGCAGCCGTAATTTCCTGAATCATGGTGAGCTAATGAAAGCGATTCAAGTACAAAAAACCGGCGGATCTGAAGCTCTAATGCTTGTCGATCTGCCAGCGCCGAAGCCGAAGGCGAATGAAGCGATCGTGAAAATTGCAGCTTGCGGCGTGAACTTTATTGACGTTTACTTCCGCGAAGGCCGCTATCCTTCGGCGCTGCCGTTTATCGATGGGCAAGAAGCCGCAGGCACAGTGACCGAGATAGGCAGCGATGTGAAAACGGTAAAGTCGGGTGATCGTGTAGCGTACACCGGCGCGATAGGCGCTTACGCTGAATACTCTGCTGTGCCGGCAGACCGTCTGGTGCATGTACCCGGCAAGATCACTGACCAGCAGGCAGCAGCAGCCATGCTTCAGGGGATGACGGCGCATTATCTGGTGAACAGCACGCATCCGCTCAAGAAAGGCGAGACCGCGCTGGTGCACGCAGCCGCAGGAGGCGTTGGCCTGCTCTTGCTGCAAATGGGGCGGGAGATTGGCGCGCGCATGATTGGCACCGTTGGCACTGACGAGAAAGCAAAGCTGGCGCACGAAGCCGGCGCTGATGCGGTGATCAACTACACTCAGCAGGATTTTGAAGCGGAGACCAAGCGCCTGACCGACAGCAAGGGCGTGAACGTGGTGTATGACGGCGTTGGCCAGAGCACCTTTGAAAAAGGGCTGAACGTGTTACGTCCCAGAGGGCACATGGTGCTCTTTGGCGGAGCAAGCGGACCAGTGCCGCCGGTGGATCCGATCAAGCTGATGCAGAAAGGTTCGCTTACGCTAACGCGGCCCAGCCTGACTCACTATATCGCCACGCGCGAGGAATTGGAGCAGCGATCAAGCGATATCTTTAAGATGATTGGCGCAGGCAAGCTCAATTTGCGGATAGCGCATGTATACAAACTCAGCGAAGTTCAGCAGGCGCATCGCGATCTGGAAGCCAGAAAGACCACAGGCAAGATTCTGCTGGTGCCATAAATGGATTGCCAAATCGCCAGAATTGTCAGCTGGGTAAATCCAATTTTAGCAGTTTTGGCAATACTGGCATTTCAAGCTTCACTTGGATCTATTCAGAAGAGACAATTAACGCTCCGCAATCCACCAAAAGGAGTATCCATGTCCACCTACGGATTTATTGAATACGAAGATGCCAGCCCGGAAGTGAAGGCCGTTTACGATGACATTAAGGCCACACGCAAAATCGACAAGGTCACGAATTTCTGGAAGGCGCTGGCGCATGATCCAGCGCGGCTGAAGCGGACATGGGAAGATACCAAGCAGATCATGGCTGCCGGCTCGCTTGACGCGTTGGTAAAAGAGCTGATTTACGTGGCCGTGAGCGTGAGCAACCAGTGCGATTACTGCATCGCCGCGCATACCGCTGCTGCACGTAAAAAAGGCATGACGGAAGAGCAGTTCAATGAACTGTTAGCTGTAGTGGGGCTCGCGAACCAGAATAATCGTTTGGTGGCCGGACATCAGGTGGAGATCGACGAGCAATTTAAAGCGCTGGGATAAAATTCATTTCATCTTTTCGCAAATGCTCTCGAGCGTTTCAAAAAATTCACTCCATCTTTTTCGCTGACAACGCAAAGAGATGGATCGCGCTCATTCTCGCGAATATCATCTTTCGATCAGTCACATAACGCTTTGTTAATTTTGTTAGCAGCTTTGTTTTTTTACACGATTTCCTCAGTCAGCAATTCTGCAAATCACTAGAATTGAAAAGTTGGCCTCCGCACTTCCGGATATTCCATTGGGGCCGACATCAAAGGAGAAGAATCAATGCCTATTTCTGTAAAACCAATTCCCGAGGGGTTCCATACAATTCAACCCGGTCTGGTTGTACGCAACGCGGTACAGGCCATTGACTTTTACAAAAAAGCGCTCGGCGCTCAGGAAATTTCGCGTATGCCGGGCCCGGACGGAAAAATCATGCACGCTGAGCTGAAAATCGGAGACTCGGTGTTCTTTCTTTCAGAAGAAAACCCGAACATGGGGTTCGTGAAATCACCGCAAACCCTTGGCGGCTCCACGGTTTCAATCAATGTCTATGTTCCTGATGTTGACCAAGTATTCAAGCAAGCTATTTCTTCCGGCGCAAAAGAGTCAATGCCGGTGGCTGACCAGTTCTGGGGTGACCGTTATGGCAGTATTGCCGATCCCTTTGGCTATGTCTGGGGTATTGCCACACACAAAGAAAATCTCTCAAATGATGAGATTCAAAAACGCGCACGGAATTTCTTTGCTGAGATGGCGCAGAAAAAGACAGCGTAACTTTGCTTCAATGTGAACATTGCGGGTCGCAAAACCAATCACTAGCTGCTGATATTCGGTTGTGGGACTCTAATTACCCACAACCGGGCCCGCATGGCTGTCCTGCCGGATTTCTAAATAAGGAAAAGGTAACTCAAAGAGAGCTGTTTTCTACGGATCAATCTGCACGACGCCAATGGCTTTGCCGATAATATCAATTTGCGTAATGTTGGTAGCAATCGCGTCAGTAGTAGTGTCAAAGATATCGAGCTCGCCGGCCTGGATTACATAAATCACGTTACGGTTGGAAATAGGCTGAAAGTCGGTCACGTCAAAATTCTGGCGGAAAGACGATTCCTCGGGAAAAGTTGTGGCAGATGTGCTTGTGTTGAAAATGGTCAAGCAGCCTCTCACCGAGTTTGGCGTGGAGCCTGGATCAACCGAACATCTGCTGGAACCGACATAGACACGATTGTTGGTAAACGCCATCTTTTCATGCAAGCCGTCTGTGATCGGCACCGGCGCAGAAGCGGTGAGCGAACTGGTATTCACCGTGGTAAGGGTGCCGCAGCGTGAAAGCGGACAAGCTGCTCCGGGACCCGTGAGCGCGGGATTGGGCGTTCCGGCAACGTAGAGATTGCTTCCGTTCAGCAACCCGGCTGTGGCTGCAGGCACTGGAATTGGTGTGCCAATGGTTGCAGGCGTAGCAGGGTTGGAAAATACACCACTGAAATCAACTGAGACAACGCTGGCAGCAGTACCGCCGCACTCAGCACCGCAATTCAGGATGAAGGCCTGTGTGTCACTGGTTCCAAAAACCGCGGTAATCGGCTGATCAAAACTAGGCGAGGTGATCTCTATAATGCCTTTGCTGGCGGTATCAATAACAAAGAAGCTGGTTATGTTGGCCTGGGTCTGCGGATCACTGAAGACCAGCAGCTTGCTGCCGTTTGGGCTCATCACCAGGCGGCGTGCGTTGGGAATGTGAAGTATCTGCGGGCTCAGATTTCCATCAGCGGTAGTTCCAAACCGAATCTCGCCCAAATTACGCTCTGCTGTAAAAGCCGTGGCTCCATCCGTTGTAATCGCAACATCCACTGGCAGATCGTCAAGATTCAAGGTAAAAGTTACCGCCTCAGTGGCATTGTCAATGACTGTCAATGCGTTTACTGTGCTGTCTAAAACAACGGTTTTTCCATTGGCGGTAACAATCTTGGCGGCTCCGGGGGCGGAAAGGGTCTTGACGTTCAGTTGGTCCCGTTTTGCATCCACAAAATGCACTAAGCTGGCTTCCTGGTTGGTGACCAGCACGCGTTTGCTCAATCCTGTAAGAGGAGCAGTTTGCGATGGTGTACCGGATCCACAGCCGATGACGGCAGCAAGGGCCATCACCCAAACTACTGAGACATAACCGTTTGGACGCATTCTATATTTAGACCGTTTCTTATTATTTCTGTCGCTTCGCTCCAACCCGCTCATTAGCTTTTTATCCGGCTAGTTTTTTCCGCGCCTGACGGAAGCGGCTCGGCATGCTCGGCCTCGCCGCTTTACGCCAGCAAAAGACAGGCAATTGGGTGAACCGCGATTATAACAGAGCAACTTTTGCCAGCCCTCCGCCTGTTGCCAGACAGGATTCTCCTATCCATCTGAAAGAACGCGCTTGTTTGCCGATTGTGCACGAAATTATTGCTGTACCTAAAGGTTAGGTAACTGTCCTAAATCGATATGTAGGACACTACGTATCTGCAAAATGGCGAAATCGGCATGGCTGCTGATATTCTTGAAAAGAGATTTATGTCTGAGAACCTGCTAGCCCGTCTGAAACATGGCCCTATTCTTTGCGATGGCGCAATGGGGACTCTGTTCTATGCCAAGGGTATTTACATCAATAAGTGCTATGACGAGCTTAATCTTACCCAGCCGGACATGGTGCGCAGCATTCATCAGGAGTACCTGAACGCAGGCGCTGAGATAATTGAAACCAATACTTTTGGCGGAAACTCCTTCCGCCTGGCGCGGCATGGGCTGGCGGAAAAGGTAGCGCAGATCAATCACCAGGGAGCCGCTTTGGCCCGCGAAGCTGCTGACGCCTTTAACCTGAAGAAAGCTGCAAGCGTTCTGGTTGCGGGATCGATTGGCCCTTTAGGAATCAAAATTGAGCCTTTGGGCAAGACGGCGCGCGAAGAGGCGCGTGAATCTTTTCGTGAGCAAATGGCCGCCCTGGTTGCTGCCGGCGTTGACCTCCTTATGCTTGAAACCTTTGGCTATCTGGAAGAGCTGCATCAGGCGATTCTGGCGGCGCGCGATGTCTCGCCTTCTACGCCGCTGGTGGCGCAGGTCACGATTGACGAAGACGGAAATTGCCTGGATGGCGCCAGCCCTGAAACCTTTACAGCCAAGCTCAACGAGTGGGGACCGGATGTGATTGGCTGCAACTGCAGCGTTGGTCCTGTAGCCATGCTGGAAGCAGTTGAGCGTATCCGCCGGCTTACTGACAAGCCTCTTTCTGCCCAGCCAAACGCAGGCATTCCCCGGAGCGTTGAAGGCCGCAATATTTATCTGTGCTCGCCGGAATACATGGCCAGCTACACGCGAAAGTTTGTGAATGCCGGTGTAAACCTCGTAGGCGGCTGCTGCGGAACAACACCAGACCACATCAAAGCCATGAAATCGGCCCTTCGCATGACCGATGCCAAAGGCAAGGCGGGTGGGTTTCGTGTTGTAACAGAGTCCAAGAACGATTCCAGCATCGCACCGCCACCACTGGCCCAGCGCTCCAACCTGGGCAGAAAACTGGCAGCGGGAGAATTTGCCACGCTGGTAGAAATCGTTCCGCCCAAAGGCATTGACTACCGCAAAGAAGTTGAAGGGGCAAAGTTCCTGAAAGCTGCAGGTATTGATGCTATCAATATTCCTGACAGCCCGCGCGCCTCCGCCCGCATGAGCAACATGGCTCTTTGCACGTTGATCCAGCAACAGGCGGGGATAGAGACCGTTCTTCACTTTACTTGCCGTGATCGCAATGTGCTGAGCATGCAATCAGAGCTGCTGGGAGCGTATTCCACGGGAATCCAGAACCTGATCTGCATTACCGGCGATCCGCCTAAGCTCGGCAACTATCCTGATGCCACCGCAGTGTTTGATGTGGATGCCATTGGCTTGGTGAACCTCGTCCACAACTTGAACTACGGGCGGGATCTCGGTGGAAATCCAATTGGCTCGGGGACTAAGTTCCTGATCGGTGTTGGCGCGAACCCGGGAATCCTGAATGTTGATGAAGAGGTTCGCCGCTTTGAATACAAAGTTGAAGCTGGAGCGGAATACGCCGTGACGCAGCCTGTGTTTGATATCGCTCTTTTAGAGCAGTTTTTGCGGCGCATCGATCACTACCGCATTCCTGTGCTGGCCGGCATTTGGCCGCTTACCAGCGTTCGCAACGCTGAGTTCATGAAGAACGAGCTGCGCGTCTCAGTTCCTGACTCCATTATTGAACGGATGTCCCGTGCGCCCAGCGCCGAGGCAGCCAGAGCAGAAGGCATTTTGATCGCGCGTGAGATGCTGCAACAGGTGCGCGGTCTGGTTCAGGGCGCACAGGTGGCAGCTCCGCTGGGACGCTATAGCTCTGCCATTGAGGTACTGGACGGAGTTGCCGGATCGGCAATGGTCGGGGTTTGAGCTTGGAAATGCTGCATTTCCGAGGCAGTTGTTGCTGAATCCAATTCATTTTTTGCAATAAAAAATTCCAGAACGGCCTCATGTCTCCGGGGTAAAATGAGGAATGGAGTTTCGGCTCTGTGCCCAAATTTGAAGATTGTCTTCAACGCTTGGAACAAATCGTAGATGAGCTTGAGAAAGGCAATGTGCCGCTTGAGCAGGCGTTGAAGCTCTTTGAAGAAGGGCTGAAGCTTTCGTCTTCCTGCCGCAAAGAATTGGAGGAAGCGGAAGGCAAAGTCGAAATTCTCTTGCGACAAAACGGAAAGCTACAGCCTGAACCTTATGAGGCTGTTGCTGAAAAAGCCCAGCATTCGGCGAAAAAATAAAATTCCAAAAGCCTGCGGCAGTCCGCAGCGTTCGTGTCACCCCCAGCCAAAGTTTGAGGTAACGCTCATGAAACCGCTTAGTGTGGTTGTCGCTCAAAGTAACGGCAAAATAGCGGAAGTGCTGGCAAAGTCACTCTATAATCATTTCCGCGTTGTCAATGTAGCCGGTAATCTGGATGAGCTACGGTATGCAATTCCCCGGCACCGTGCTGACGTAGCCATTGTTGATCTTGAACTGGCTCCTCTTACCCAGGTAGAGTTGCTTACTCAGGAATTTGCCGCCACACGGGTCATCTGCACCCATCGCCTGGCGGATGAAAAAATGTGGTCGGACGCGCTGGCCGCAGGCGCTGCCGATTGTTGCTATACCTCTGATGTGCGCGCCATTGTCCTGGCCGCCAGTGAGACTAAACCGCTCTCCCACGCCCACGCGGCGTAAAAGCTTTGTTGCCCGCTCCTCCTGTCCAAACGTAGGGAGCGCCCGAAAAAAGGCGCTCCCTTTTTGGTTTGAATCTAGTTCGTCAACTTTGGCAGCCGAACAATTTGCTTAATCGGCTTCGATCACCTGATCATCCAAAGCCGGTGTTTTATACTCATCATTCATGCTGAAACAGGTACTGGAACAAGGCCAGCGCACTATTGACGCTGCCCTGGAAAAGCTTTTGCCTGCCGCCACCGTACGGCCAGACTCCATTCACAAGGCCATGCGCCATAGTGTGTTTGCCGGCGGCAAACGTTTGCGCCCCATTTTGTGCATGGAAGCCGCGCGCATGATCGCTGGCGCACTGCCTGAAGGAATTGAAGAACTAGGCAGCGCCTTGGAAATGTTGCACACCTATTCCCTTATCCATGACGATCTGCCTGCGCTCGATAACGACGATCTTCGCCGCGGCAAGCCTACCTGCCACGTTGTCTTTGGTGAAGCTCTCGCCATTCTGGCCGGCGACGCACTACAAACGCAGGCCTATGAAGTAATGGCGCGGCTCAAGTGTTCGGCTGAAGCTCGCGTGAAGATTATTGAAGAGATTGCTCGCGGTACCGGAACAGTTGACGGCATGATCGGCGGTCAGGTCAAAGATCTTGAAGCCGAACGGCAAAAGCCTGACGCCGCTACATTGGAGTACATTCATCGCTCCAAGACCGGAGCATTGATCACTGCCAGCTTGGTAAGCGGTGGGCTTTATGCAGGTGGCACACATGCTGAGATCCAGCGCCTGCGCGATTTTGGCCGCGCCATAGGATTAGCATTTCAGATTGTTGATGACGTTCTGGACGTGACGCAGTCATCGGAACAACTGGGCAAGACTGCAGGTAAAGACACAGCTTCAGAGAAAGCTACTTATCCTTCTCTTTTCGGGGTTGACGAATCGCTTCGCCGTGCTGACGCCCTTGTGAGTTCAGGCTGTGCTGCCCTTGATTCTTTTGCTCAACGCGCGCAAACACTTAAGGAACTGGCCCATTTCCTGGTGGAACGTAAAAAATAGAACTCGGTAATGGGACGACATGCCCTGGGACGAAAATTGCTTCATCGCGTAGCACCACCATGATAGTATTTTGAGCATACTTGTCGCTATATAATGTGCAAAATTCAACCCCTTACCGGCGGTGTGTGCCGCCGCTTAAAACATGCAGTGAAACCAATCCGTTTTGAACTGCTGTTCGTACTTTCAAAAGACGTTGTCGAGAGTAGATAAGCTTTCGGCAAACACCCTAAAAGGAATGGAGACTTACACATGACGAAGTCCGTGCGTTTGTTGCTCATGGGCGCGGCCCTGACAGGTTTTATGGCCGGCCAGACCGCTTTCGCCCAGAACACTGGCGGAGACAAGAAAGACACCAGCTCTGATAGCGGCAAAAAAGCCACCAAGAGCAAAAAAGAAAAGCATGCCTGTAAAGGCCTGAACTCCTGCGCCGGCAAGGGCGGCTGCGGAACCACCAAAGGCAAGAACGATTGCAAAGGTAAAGGTGAGTGCCGGACAGACGGCAAGCCCATGGCCAAAGAGGGCGACAAGAAATAGCTGCAGGTCCTCTCAGTTGAAGAGGGCCGGTAGCTTGCTGCTGGTCCTCTATTTCTAAGTTTCAGAAATTTCCCACTCTCTTCATCGGATTTATGCCCGCAAATCGCTTCAACGGATACAAAGACTTCGGCGTAGGAATCGGGCTGCGCATTCCTCATTACAAGCATATTTTTGAGAACAAGCCTGTCGTCGACTGGTTTGAAATCATCTCTGAAAATTACATGGTAGAAGGTGGCCGCCAGCTTCAGGTACTGGACCAGATTCTGGAGCGCTATCGCGTAGTACAGCACGGCGTTTCCATGTACTTTGGCTCGGCTGAACCGCTCAACCGAGATCATCTTCGCCGCCTGAAAAAGCTTGTCCGCCGCACTAATACTCCCTGGCTCACCGACCATCTCTGCTGGGGCAGCGTGGACGGACGTTACTCTCACGACCTGCTTCCCATGCCGTACACCTTTGAAGCTGCGAAACGTACAGCGGAAAAAGTCCGCGAGGCGCGCGACTTTCTGGAAGTGCCCATCGCCGTGGAAAATGTGAGCAGTTATGCCGAATTTCACGTTTCAGAAATGACGGAATGGCAGTTTCTAAATGAGGTGGTGGAACGCGCCGACTGCGGTATTCTTCTTGACGTAAACAATATCTACGTTTCATCCCGCAATCATAATTTTGATCCGTTCGAATATCTCCGCAGCGTGCCCCCGGAGCGTGTGGCCCAGATCCACATAGCCGGCCACTCCAGCTATGAGAAATACATTCTCGATACGCACGACCATCAGGTAATCGATCCGGTGTGGCAGCTTTATGCCAAGGCCATTGAATTGGTGGGCCCAACGGCTACGCTGCTTGAGTGGGACGACCACATCCCATTGTTCGATGAAGTGCACCGCGAGGCGCTTAAGGCCAAGAAATTTATTCCGGCGAATGCGGCGGTGGCATCATGAGTTCGAATCACATGAGCTTGGAGCAACTCCAGCGTGCGGTCTTTGACGTGGTCCGCCAGCCCCTGACTGAAGATGAGCGCATGCGCGAGCAGACGCTCGACGGCCGTTCAACCAAACAAATTGCCGAAGAGATCGTTAAGCCGAATGACCGGCTGACCTCAGTTGAGCGCCTGGAAATTTACAATCGGGTTTATTGGTTCCGCATTCTTTCTTCTCTGGCAGACGATTTTCCCGGCCTGCGCGCCGTGGTTGGCCAGGAGAAGTTCGACAAGATCCTGCTCGCCTATCTCACAGAGCTTCCATCCATCTCCTTTACGCTGCGCGATCTTGGTTCGCGCCTGGAAGCATGGCTCCGCCAGCACTTGGAATTTATTGCCGGGCATGAGCAGCTTGCTCTTGATATGGTGCGCCTGGAATGGACAGACATTGAAGCCTATGACGCCGCTGAATGGCCAAAGTTGAAGCAGGACGAGTTGCAGGCCCTGGGCGAAGACCCGATTTTCCATTTGCAGCCAAATCTTTTTCTGCTTGATCTCGGGTATCCTGTGGATGAATTTCTTTTGTCTATACGCGGAACGGCAGAGACAGAAACCGATATCGCCAGCAACGTGGTGATCATGGAACATTCTGAGGAACCGGAAAAGCATTACACGCTTCCCAGAGCAAAAAAGACTTATCTGGCGGTACACCGGCAGGAGAATATTGTTTACTTCAAGCGGCTCAAGCCGGAGGCGTTTGCTTTACTGCGAGCAGTGCAGGAGGGTAAAACGCTCTCCCAGGCCA
>DASRDW010000372.1:0-8958 GCA_035652415.1 Candidatus Angelobacter sp.
TGAGCAAGTATCAATATTACTTGTGTTATTGAAGGTTGCAAGAGAAGCAAATGAACATTCACGCGACAATATTGTAGACATTGCGGGCTATGCCCGTGTGCGTGAAATGTTAGATGAAGAGGAGAACAAGATTAATGACAAGATTTCTAAAGACGGCCTTGATATTTACCGTGGGGTTGGTCCTGGGCGCCAGCTTAGGGTTGAAGGGCAACTTGAACAAAACAAGCAGGGCTTCTATGTTGGCCAAACCATCCCCGGTGGTACAGCAGTTCAAAGCGACTGGCAGACAATCAACACCTCACTCGACAATCCTGCTGGCGAGTTGGTATGGACCGGGGTATCAGGGCAGGCCGACGGCTTCAGGGGAGATATTCAATCCCCAGGCGATGACCGCGGCCAGCCGAACGTTAAAGTTCGGAACAATGCTTACGGTGTGCCGAGGTAATACGTGCATAAAAATTAGAGTGAATGATCGTGGACCTTACATTAAAGGCCGCGATTTAGACCTATCTCAAGCTGCAGCCGAGGCGTTAGGGTATAAAGAAGCCGGCTTGGCCAAGTTGCAGATAGTTGAGATGGTGCCTCCGGCAAGTAGGCCTCATCGGGGTTTTAGGGTTGGTGGTAGGTAGCTTTGTTATAAGGGAGAAAAGGAAAGTGGCAAAAAAGAAAACAATTAAAATAACCATGACTGTCGAGGCTGAGTTGCCTAGCCGAGACATTATTGATCCGGAAACTATAGACAAGGATCTTATAACTGAACTGGTAAAGGTCAAGTCCGGACCCTATGAAAATAGGTTTTACGGTGAGCTCACTTCTGTAACAGTCACGCAGGATAAGTAAAAAAAAACAATGGAAACATTAAAAAGGCCCGTTGGCAGGCCACCTCTGCCGCCAGAATTGCGCAAACCGAAAGTTGATAAAGGTCCCGTAGGGCGTCCTCCCCTCTCAGAAGAGGACAAAAAGCTTAATGAGTTAAAGAAAAGTTTGTATGCAGTATTTGACAAACTTATACGAGAGGCTGGCGACGAATTTAACAATAAATACGGTGCTATCAATACTGAATGGTTGGGATATCTAGCGGCGAGAGATATAGAGGCACTATCTGACTTTCTTAAAAGAAGGCCCTGGTACGTTTCGCCCTGGAATAAACCGTCTAGGGGTCCAATGCCGATTGTCGATTGGGCAGCAGCTCATCGAGGCGAAATTAGTATTGAAGAAGTCAGGCGGCAACTAAAGCGTGAACTTTGATATCATAAACTCTGAGCAACGAATCGCAGGCCAGAAAGGTAATCTTATGGCCCGCAAACGCTACCAGACTGGTAGCTTGTTTCAGAGTGGAAAGAAAATCAAAGTGTGGAAAGCTAGGTGGCGGGAAGATGTAATTGAGGACGGCATTCTTAAACGTAGGCTTAAGAATGAGGTCATAGGTACTCTTTCACAGTTTCCCACCCGGCGTCTGGCACAGCGTGAACTCGATAACAGGTTGGCGCATATAAACTGCCTGGCGTACAAACCAACACACAGCTTAACCTTGCAGCAACTTTATTTGCGTTGGCGAGAACATGTACTGTGCCAACACAAGAAAAGTTCGCAGTCAACGATTAACAAGAATATCAATAAACATTTGCTTCCGTTGTTTGGCGACATGCCCTTGTCTGACATCTCGACTGAGATGTTGCAATCTAGCGTAGTCAAGTGGCATGTCAGCCCAACAACTGTAAGAACAATTGTGGCGATCTTTCAGATGCTGTGGCGATCTGCTAAGTCTTGGGGATACGTCAAGCACGACCCCTTCGACGGGCTGATCTTGCCGCGTTTGCAGAAGAAAGAACGGCGCAGTTTTACAGTAGACGAAATGCGTCGCATCATAGAAGCTGCCCAGGAGCCATTCAAGACCTTCTATTGGCTGGCTGCAGAAACCGGCCTTCGCGCCGGAGAACTGTGCGGCCTTAGACTCTGTGATGTAGATTGGCAGCGAAACGTAATTCAAGTTCGTCAACGGGTGTGGCATAAGCAAGTCGACACACCTAAGACGAGCACGGCTAATAGAGTAATGGCAATCTCTCCGGAACTAGCGGAGAGGCTACAACACATCGCAGCAAACCGTAATGCTGAATCACTGCTATTCATCGGACCAAAAGGTGCTGCGTGGGACCAAACCTACATGTGCAGGTATTATTTGCAGCCACTGTTGGAACGTCTTGGAATTCTAAAAGCAGGATTCCACGCATTCCGCCACGCAAGCGGCACACTTATGGACGAGATGAACCTGCCATTAAAGACTCGGCAGAGCCGTCTTGGCCATGCAGATCCGTCAACTACGATTGGAATTTACACCCATCGCATTGACGCTGCAGATCGGGAATTCAGCAAAAACATAACGCGTATTTTGTTCCGCAATGTTCCCGCTTTTGTTGAAGGAACATTGGGTTCTGCTTAGTTTTCAACAATATACAATCAACCGCTTTGTAATTCTGGAATATCAGATATTTACCGCAACTTATCAGACGAATTAGGCGCCCGGGATTGGCGCCTGAGACATCCGCTCTGTCTCAGAATGAGACCCTTTTTCGGCGAACTGCATCTCGGTCTCAAGTGAAGAGAATCGCTGCATAACTTCGTGCATACGCATGGCCATGGAATGGATAGTATGGATTTGCTCGCGCGCCTCGGCGCTGAGCATACCGGGTTCGAGCAGCAGAAGCTCAGCATTGCCAAGAACAGAGGTCAGGCAGTTATTTAAGCCATGACGCATTTCAAGCATGTAGCGGCCCAGGGTTGCGTGGCGCTGGCTCGCCGCCACTAACTGCTCGGCGCGCAGCAAGTAATGTTGTACTTCAGCACGGCGCAATATCTCGCCAGCCATTTGAATCAGCACATCCAGCCAGCCGTCAGTATGGCGCAAGACCAGAGCGCGCGGGTGTGCGCTGCGGATTTGGCCGGCATCGCCGTCGGGCGCGACGATAACGATCGGAATGCCAGCATTTTCCAAGGCGCTCAAAACTGCCGCCCGGCGGCTGACGCGAGGGCCCAGAATAGCAATTCCGTGGACAGAAAAATTAGCCGTCTGGCACAGGTCGCTGCTCATCAGAGTGAAGGCCGGAACGGTACGCTCCATCTGCCAGCGGCCAACGACGCTGCGGGCAAATTCGGCCTCATCAGCGATGATCAGCACACCTTCATTGGCAAGAGCGGTTGCCTTCTCCAGGCCGGTTTCTCCGGCGACATGATGCCCATTCTGGGATCGCATGCTGGCGGATTCCGGCGCGACTCGTTTCTCGTTCATAACATCCGTTTGGATCGATCAGCGGTCTTTTCAGGGCCCTTACTTCGCATGCTTCTCGGCTTCCTCAATGATCATGAGCAAGCGCTTGCTGGTAGCTGCCAGGTTCACAGCGTTGTCAATGTCGTTATTCTGCTTGGCGACCGAGACCCTGGCTTGAATTTTTGCCGATTCGTACTTGGCAACGTGAATCGCAGAACGCAAGTCGGTCCCCGAGCCTCCACGCTTGCGCACCTCGATTTGCGCTCCCAGGAATACGCGGGCCGCTACCGAACGTTGCAGCGTCTCTGAAGTTTCGTCTCCACCTTTCAGATAGGCAGTCACCTCCCATGAAGAGAGCATGATTTTCATGTTCCCCACAGTGACATTGGCCACTGTGCCCGGTTTGACATTGCCGTCAGCCAACTCTTTCGGAATCTGCTGCTGAATGGCCTGCAAATCTGCAATCGCAATCGGAGTCGGGGTTGTAACAATGGGCGTCGGAGTGGGCGCGGGAATTGGCCTCTCTGGCGTAAATGCCGTTCTTAGAGGCATGGCCGCCGGCTTTTCCGTTTTTTCCGGCACGCTTACCACCGACGATTTTTCCGGCGGCTTCTCCGCAATCGTCTCCTTTACAGGAACGGGCGGTGAAAAAACAGGAGCAGGAGTCGGCGCGGGAGTGGGCACAGAAATCCGCGGCACGGGAGCAGCCTGCACAGGAGCCGATGGCCCGGCTACGGAAGCAATCGCCGCACTGACCGGCGAGGCGGGCGGGGGTACATCGGCAATGGGCGCTTTCGGAATGCCGTTGCCGGCGGGCTCAGCGCTGGCCCGCGCCATGGCATCCTGAGAGAAATCAGCCCCAGGCGGAACCGCCATGGAGGCTTTTTCCGGAGCCATCGCCCGGGCCTCTTCGACGGCGCCGCGAATTTCAATAAGCTCTTTAAAATTCTGCCCGGCTGCATAGGCGGCGCGGAAGGGCTTCTTCCATTCCTGGCAAATCTGACGCAGATTCTCGAGTGTCTCCTGCGGCCCCAGGCCGGCACGCACGCAATTCACGGTACGCACTCCACGCTGCTCCAATTCATTGATGGTGAAGCGAATGGCGTGCAAGTCGGCAGCGATCAGGCGGACAAATGTGCGCCGCACCAGAAAATTGACTCGCGCAATACCCACCAGGGCGGTTGGACCGAAATACATTTCGCCGGCGCTCGTCTTAAGCTGGCGCATCTGGTCGAGCATGCCGTCATTCAGCAGGTCGCGAAGACTGTGAAGGCTGTCGAGCCCCTTGGCCGCTTCGTTGAGCGGTTCCATCCATTTCGGCGGGTGCAATCCCACCTCGCCGAGGATGGGCTCAAGCACTTGCGCTACTTCTTCGAATTCAACGTCGCGGTCGTAAAAACCGGGAGGAGCGCAGGAAGAGAGATACTGCACCAGAAGAAAATCAACTTTGTCGCGGTCGGATTCGGTCTTGGTATCTTTCTGCAGATGATGATTGACCAGGGAGCGCAAATTATCTTCCGTTCCCAGCCGCGATGTCTGCAAGAGCTGGCGAAGCTGGTGCACATGAACGCGATCATCCATCTGCTCGAACCAGCGCTGAATATTTTGCACGCTGTCGGGCTCGCTGCGATCGATCGGCGATTCCAGCTCCCGGCAAGGAAGCAGCCCTAATGCGAACCGTTCCAGCAGGGAGCTGTAAACGGTGTAAAGCTTGCGGGCTTCGCGCCAGTAAGCAGCAACCTCGGTCGTTGGCTTAGCCGTTGTCGTCATGCCTTGATAATCCAGTTGCCAATCTCCCGTGTAAAGCGGGCGGCCACCACGGTCCTTCCACTGTGATATTGCACAGCAACCACGCAGGCTTCAATGCGGAGCGATCCGTCGGCATTCTCCAAACGCACTTTGCCGTCGAATTCCAAGGGCAGCGAGGAGATAAACAAAACCTCCTGCGAAGTGCCGAATTCAATGACCGTGTTCTCGGTCAGCACATGCTCCGCCGGTTCCATACCCTGGGCGTCTAATGCGGTCACACGCACCGGAATGCGCATCGGAGTCACGCCCGGAAAAAACTGCGCCAGCTTGTTAACAGGTGATTCTGCTGCGCCAGCGTTGGCCGCGTCAGCCCGCGATCGGGGCTGAAATTTCCAATCAACTGCAGCTTGGTTGGACACTGTTACCTCAACTCTCCAACGTCTCAAAATGATTCAGACGATACCAATCACGTTATCGATATCAGGCGGAGCCGTGATTGTGATGAGTAGCTCCACCCAACCATTTCAGCAGCCTTCTGCAGAAATGTTGCGAGTCGGTGGTAGCCAACCTATGAGGTAACAGCACGAACGGTGCCAAATTCACTAGCAGAGGAATTGTATATAAATCTTTTGATTTGTGCCACTTAGAATGTGAAATTTATTGCCTATGCACACTCATCTGTCTCAAGATGAAACACCCGTCTCACACTATGAGAAGACACAAAGTTTCAGGCGTGGACCGCTGACTTGAGCAGGTTGTAGCGCTTTAGTTTACGGTAGAGCGTGGCCCGGCTGATGCCCAGTATTTTGCCGGCGAGAGTCTTATCGCCGTTGACTTCTTCGAACACACGTTGAATTGTCATGCGCTCCAGGTCTTCCAAGTCAGAGGTGTTTGTATCGGGAATCAAAGTCGAATTGGAGTTCGAGGCGCCCGATGCCAAAGGTTCGGTAATTTTTGCCGCAGTTGCGCGTGGGGAACGTATGGCAGGCGGCAGGTCGTAAACATCAATTACATCCTGATTGCGCAAGGTCACAGCGCGCTGAATACAATTCTCCAACTCGCGGATATTTCCCGGCCAGTCATACTGCTCCAGGCATCTTAAGGCGGCGTTACTCACGCGCACCATCTTCTCGGCACAGAATTTGTCGAGGAAGTATTTCACCAGGGCGCGAATATCCGATTCACGCTCGCGCAGCGGAGGCAGATGCACACTGATTACATTGAGCCGAAAAAAGAGATCCTTGCGGAAGGTACCGTCGCGATACGCGGCCTCGAGGTCGCGATTGCTTGCAGCAATCACTCGCACATCGATCTTTACCCGCTCGTTGCTGCCCACGCGGCGTACTTCTTTTTCCTGAAGAACGCGTAACAGCTTGGTCTGCATTTCCAGAGGCAGTTCGCCAATTTCATCCAGAAAGATGGTTCCTCCATCGGCTGCCTGGAACAGCCCTTTACTGGCTCTGACCGCGCCGGTAAAAGCCCCCTTCTCATACCCAAAGAGTTCGGCTTCGATAAGTGTTGGAACCAGGGAGCCGCAATCCACGGCGACAAATGGCCGGCTGGCAAAGGCTCCACGGAAGTGGATTGCGCGCGCCACCAACTCCTTTCCCGTGCCGCTCTCGCCCATGACCAGCACTGGACTGCGCGAATCTTTCAGCCGTCCGATCAGGCGCAACACCTCCTGAATTTGCGGCGAGGAGCCAACCATGGCGTTGAGCTGCATCTCGTTGTTCACGTGGGCGCGCAGGAACTGGTTCTCCATCACGAGCCGGACTTTTTCCGCCATGCGCTGCAAAATGAGCTTGAGCTCTTCCACGCGGAAAGGTTTGGTCACATAATCGTAGGCGCCAAGCTTCATGGTTTGCACAGCGCTTTCAATCGAGCCGTGGCCGGTCATGATGGCCACTTCGGTGCGCGGTTGCAGTGCTTTGATGCGCTGTAAGAGATCGACTCCGGTCATGCTGGGCAGCATGAGGTCTGTCAAGACAACATCAGGCGCCTGGGCTTCCAGCACTGCCAAAGCTGCCTCAGCCGACTCGGCTTCGGAACACACAAAACCCAGGGATGCGCCGATCGTCATACACAGTTTGCGGATGCTCTGCTCATCATCCACAATCAGGAAGCGCACTCGTAGATCGTCAGTCATGCCCGTTGTCTCAGTACCTGCGGCCCACAATTTTCTCCACCGCGGCAACCAGTTGCTGCACGCGGAAGGGCTTTTCCAGGCAGGGGGTACCTGTGTTTACCAGAATGGCCGCGGTCTCTTCGCTGGCGGTGTCGCCGGTGGTAAACAAAAGCCGAGAAATCATTTCAGGGCGATTGGCCGTGATCCAGGCATGTACATCGGCCCCGTTAATGCCTCCGGGCGTGCGCATGTCTGAGATGACGCCGCTGAACTCCTGCTCGCGGAGCAGGCGCAACCCCTCTGTTCCTGTAGTTGCCTGTACCACGCGATAACCATTGCGTTCCAATGCGGAACAGATAAAAGCCAGCACCGAAGGTTCGTCTTCGATGACCAGAACAGGCGCGATTGCCTCTCGCCATGAATTGGAATTCAACTTCATGCCTGCCCCGCCGATGCCGTCATGACGTTGGCAGCAGCCACTGCGGCCACAGCTTTATCCCGGGCAGACGGCAAGCGGACCACGAAGGTCGCTCCCGGGCCGTTTTCGTTGTTTTGGCACAACACTTCACCGCGGTGATCGCGTACGATCCCATAACAGATGCTCAGGCCCAATCCCGTACCTTTGCCCACTTTCTTAGTGGTAAAAAAAGGATCGAAAATACGCTCCGGTTGCATCACCCCGGGCCCGTTATCGCGCACAATAATCTGGCTGAAGCCATCGCGCTGCTCGGTGGAAATCTCGATGCGGCCGGTGCGGCTGGTTTCGAGCACAGCATCATAAGCATTGTTCAGGATATTGAGCAGCACTTGCTGCAACTGATTGGGATCTCCCAGAACAGGAGCCAGCGATTCCTGCAATTTTTCTACGACCTCGACTCCGTGATTGGCAAAATCGTAGGACCTCAGTTGCACTGTGCGGCGTACCACGGCATTCAATTGCACCAACTGGCGCTGCGGCGGCATCTTGCGCGCAAAGCTGAGCAGGTTCTGCACAATCAGCTTCGTCCGTTGGGCTTCTTGCAAGATCAGCGCCAGATCTTTCTTGGCGGAGGCAGGAATCTCAGGACTGTCGGCCAAAAGATCGGCAAAACCCAGGATGGCAGTAAGTGGATTGTTGACCTCGTGCGCGACGCCGGAGACGAGCTGCCCGATAGCGGCCATTTTTTCAGCCTGCACCAGCTTGGCGTGCAGCAGGACGGAATCAGTAATGTCGGTCATTACAAAAACCAGGCTGCTGACGTTCCCCTGCTCATCCCGCATCGGGCTCAGGTTGACGGAAAACTGCCCCAGCACGCCATCTCCGCGGGTGATGGCGAGTTCCAGATTGTCCACCTGCTGGCCCTGCAACGTGGCTGCCAACGCCTTCTCCAGCGACTCGCGCGCCGACGGATGCACCAATTCACTCACGTGGCGGCCGAGAATTTCACCCACCTTATAAGAGCCGGCTTCGTAGCATCGGCGATTGGCAAAGCTCACCAGGCCGGCCGTATCCGCCACCACGATCATGCTCTGGGTGTTATTCAGGATCTTGCCGTTAAAATCGCGTTCCCGCTGCAGTTGCGTCTGGATTTTTTTCAATTCGCTGATATCGAGAATCAGGCCGCGATATTGCAGCACCTTGCCCTGCGCATCGCGGACGGCGAATGTGTTCTGCAAGGTTTGGATCAACGTTCCGTCGCGCCGGCGCAGAGGCTCTTCAAAGTTACGCAACACGCCTTCCCGCTCAATGGTTTCGCGGAAACGTGAACGCAACCCAGGGGCTGGATAAATTTCCTGGTTGATATCCACCTGCAACAACTCTTCCCGGCTGCTATATCCC
>DASRDW010000373.1:0-6137 GCA_035652415.1 Candidatus Angelobacter sp.
GCCCGGGCTTCGCTCGATGGAGTTCCGGTGACGCTTGACTCGCGTTATCGGACGCTTGCTTACAGTGGCGTTACTGCTGCCACGCCAAATGAGGCGGAGTTGGAAGACGTACTGCGCACCCGCATCGGCAATGACAATTCGCGCCTGCTGGCCACCGGAAAAGCGGTGATGCAAAAGATGAAGCTGCAATCGCTTCTGGTAACGCGCGGTAAAGACGGCATGGTGGTGTTCTCCCGCTCCAACAAGCCGGTGATGATCCCAATCCACGGATCGGATGAAGTTGCCGATGTTACCGGCGCAGGTGACACGGTGATTGCAACCTATACGGCCGCTCTGGCTGCCGGCGCTGATCCGGAAACAGCGGCGCGGTTGGCCAACTACGCTGGAGGCATTGTGGTTATGAAGCGCGGCACCGCCACGGTGACCCGTGAGGAACTGTTGCGCGCCGTTATGGAGGCCTGAACTGTCTGCCTTCCCGCAAAAAGTCTTATCGGCATCTCAATTGGCAGAGCAGGTCAGCCAATGGCGCGCTGCCGGAGAAAAAATCATCTTGACCAACGGCTGTTTTGATCTGGTGCACGTGGGCCATGTCCGCTATTTTCGTGGCGCAAAAGAGCTGGGCGGCAAAGTAGTAGTTGCCGTCAATTCTGATGCCAGCGTGCGCCAGTTGAAAGGCGCGGGACGTCCTCGCGTGCCGGAGAACGAGCGCGCAGAAGTGTTGGCCGCGCTACAGGATGTGGATGCCGTAACCGTTTTTGACGCTCTAGACGTCAGCGACCTGATTCGCTTGATTCGCCCGGATATTCATGCCAAAGGCACCGACTATACCGAAGAAAGCGTTCCGGAACGAGCGGTAGTCATTGCCTGCGGCGGACGCGTTGCCATTGTCGGCGACCCTAAAGACCACTCCAGCACCGAACTATCGCGAAGGACAGAATGGCCAAAATCCTGATTGTGCGGTTGGGCGCTATGGGAGACGTTCTCCATGCTCTACCGGCAGTTACTGCTGTTCGCGCCGCGCTGCCCCAGGCCACAATCGGCTGGCTGATTGAAGAACGATGGTCAGAGCTGCTGACAGCGCAAGGCCGCAAAGCCAGCCCCAGCACTGTAAGCCCTAAAAAACCTGTGGTGAACCACGTTTACACCATTGATACACGGCGCTGGCGTAAGCATTTTTTTCGTCCCTCAGCCACATCAGAGATTCTGGGCGCGCTCAAAAGAGTTCAGAAGATGCATTACGATATCGCGCTCGATTTTCAAGGATCGGTTAAATCCGCGTTGTTCGCTAGGTGTAGCGGAACCGGCGCAGTGGCAGGGTTCATTAATCCGCGCGAATCGGCGGCGCGGTTTTTTTACCGGCAGAAATTTCCTCGCCTGGGCGAACACGTGATCGAGCAAAATCTTGGACTGGCGGCGCAGGCGCTTAAGCCATATCTTGGCGGCGCCGATTTAAAACTGACTGCGCCGCTGCTGCCCCATGATCCGGCAGCCGAGAGCTGGGCGGAAAATGAGATTGCCAGGATGGGGATTGCCAGCTTCACCATTGTGAATCCGGGCGCGGGATGGGGAGCTAAACAATGGCCACCGGAGCGATTTGGCGAGGTTGCAAAAGCGCTGGCCGCACACAACATCAAGACCCTAGTCAATGCTCCGCACGGTGAAGAAGGCCTGGCGCAAGCAGTCATATCGGCAAGCGGCGGCCATGCGTTTGCGTTGCATTGCACGGTTGGACAGCTAATCGCCCTTATGCGCCATGCCCGCATTTTTATCGGCGGCGATACCGGCCCATTGCATCTTGCGGCCACCTCGGGAGTTCCCGTAGTTGGGCTTTACGGCCCTACAGACCCGGCGCGTACCGGGCCTTTTGGAACACAGGCCATTGCATTGCGCCATCCGGAGAGCGAGACCACGTTTTCCCATCATTCGCATACAGAAGCAGGTTTGTTGAAGATTACTGCGGAAGAAGTTATCTCTGCCGCGCGCCATTTACTCGGAAGCAGCCATGCCTAGTTGGGCGCGGGTAGCTACCCGCTCACGCGTGCCGCTGGGTTTTCTTTTTGCCGCTGCTTATCTCTGGTGGGCCAAGCCAACGTGGCCTTTTCTTTCTGCGGGGATTGTTATCGTCATAGTGGGCGTTGCAATTCGCGCGCTGGCGTCAGGATATATACGCAAAAACGCGGAGCTTGCCACAACTGGCCCTTACGCCTATACGCGTAATCCACTCTACCTGGGATCCATTGTGATTGCGCTTGGCTTTATTGTGGCCGCACGTAATTGGTGGATTGGCCTGGCTGCTCTGGTGATGTTCGCTTTCATCTATTTGCCAGTAATCAGAGCAGAGGAGGCTTATTTACGCTCGGCTTTTCCAGATTATTCCCAATACGCCGGAGTGGTGCCTCGTCTGCTGCCTCGGCTTACACCGTATCGTTCAGGAACCGTGGCTGAGGCGCCTTCCCAGCAGTTTTCTTCCGCGCTTTACTGGCGGCACCGCGAATACAATGCTGCTCTGGGATCGGCTCTCATGATCGGCGCCCTGGTCATCAAAATACTGGTACTGCATTAATTCGCTCCCCTAAATTGCCAACCAGATTATTTATTACTCTTTTTCTGCCATAATACTTACATTACAGAAACAAGGGAGAACCCATGAGCGCACAGCCTAAAACCGATCCTGAGCTAGTTGAGGTATTTGACACAATGCAGGAATCGGAAGCCATGGTAGTCCACGGCCTGTTGACCTCCGCCGGCATTGAGTCAATTGTGACCAACCTGCAAGCCCCGCAGGACGTATTTCCCGGCGTGGGTGGAATTTCTGTTCGCGTAAACCCTGCTCAGGAAGCTGAAGCCCGCAGCATCATTGAGGATTACCAGACGAACTCCGCCGCTGAAGATGACCAAACGTCTGAGGCAGAAAACGAGGGCGAACCAGCCTAAGCGGCTGGATGCGTAAATACGATTTTCGGGGTAACCGGCAGAAAGCTGCAGCGCGGCAAAGCTTCTCGGCGAGGAAAACGTTCTTAAAAACCTTGCTCCACTTCCCCAAAGTTGAGCTTAATCGAAAACGATTTGTGAGATTAGCCATCTCACGTTGATACGCCCTAAGTTTTACTTATAGGGCAGGAGGTGAGTTTTGCGTATTTTGGTGGTTGAAGATGAACCCAAAATCGCACGCAGTATTGTAAAAGGGCTGGAAGCAGAATTTTTTACTGCTGATGTGGCCGCCGATGGCGAAGAGGGCCTGCAGATGGCCTTGCAAATTAGCTATGACGGTATTGTCCTGGATTTGAACCTGCCCCGGCTTGACGGTTTGGCGCTGGTCAGAAAGCTGCGCCAATCTGGCTCTACCAGCCGGGTGTTGATACTCAGCGGCCGCCGTGAAGTGGCTGACCGTGTCTCTGGCCTGGAAGCCGGAGCGGACGACTATCTGATCAAGCCATTCTCTTTTCAGGAGCTGCTTGCCCGCCTGCACACGCTGCTGCGACGCTCCAAAGATGCGCTGGACACGCTGACCGTAGCCGATCTGGAACTTGATCGCATGCACCGCACAGTAAAGCGCGCGGGAAAGCCAATCAGCCTCACGCAACGGGAATATGCTTTGCTGGAGTACCTGATGCGAAACGCCGGGCGCATCGTTACCCGAACCATGGTGGTGGAGCACGTGTGGAACCTGGGTTTTGACGGCCTGACCAACGTAGTGGACGTTTATATCAGCTATCTGCGGGCCAAGATTGACCATGGCTTTGCCAAACCGTTGATTCATACCAAGCGCGGTATTGGTTTCATGATCTCTGCCACGAACGAAAGGGATAACTAAGCCATATCTTGGTGGTCCAAAATTCCTTGCTGGTTTTTAACGCAGCGGAACATTCGCGTTCACGTTTTTTCCATCCAGCAGGAATGTGATCGCACCCAGCATGTCAGTGCGGTAAGTCTGAATATGGTTTTCCTGCAGTCGCTGCAGCACTATCTGCCGCGGATGGCCAAATGAATTGTGATATCCGGCTGAGATCACGGCAAAGCGCGGCTGCACCGCCGCCAGCAGTTCAGGAGTTGTTGAGGTGGCGCTGCCGTGGTGCGCTACTTTCAAAAGATCAGCGCGCGGAGACTCAGTGGCAACAAACCTCTCCATCTTCTTTTCCAGATCGCCTGCCAGAAGCGCGCTGGTCTCACCGTAGCTGATCAGCAGAGCGAGTGAGTCGTCATTCTTAGGTTCCGGTTTGGGCTGCCAGTCTGATGGCGGCGAGAGAACGCGAACCTTGCTTCCACCCCAGTCAAGCACATCACCCGACGTGTGCTGTCGGACCGTGACATGGTTCGCGGCTGCTGCCTCATAGAGCTGCGCCAGCGCAGGAGTCTCTGGATTCACTCCCACCCAAAGCTCCGCCGGATGAAAGTCTTCAAGAATTCGCGCCATCCCGCCAATGTGATCGCCGTGCGCGTGGGTCAAAACAGCAACGTCCAGGTGCTCCAGCCCGCGCGACCACAAATACGGCGCAACCACATCTTCACCAAAATCAAATTCGCTATGGACCGGCCCAATGCTGCCGCCGGCATCAATCAGCATGGTTCGGCCTTCAGGAGAGACGACCAGGAGCGAATCACCCTGGCCGACGTCAATTGCTGTAATCTCCAGCTTGTGTGGTTCGAGCTGTGGTGACGGAGAATAAAATGCCGCAAAAATCGCTGAGGCAAACAGCGCGCTCAGGCCAGCAAGTGCTATCGCTCGTCGCTGGCGAATGGAGATAAAAACGGCCAGAACTCCTAAAATTGCAAGCATCGCGGTTAGTGGTCCTGCGTTCGGTATGCGCCATTCGGAAATATGTAAGTGCGATAGCCAGCTCACGCATAGCAGAGTCCAGTGCAGTGAAGCTGCGGCCAGCGTTGCCAGCCAGCGCGCCAATGGCACGGAGACATAACTCAAGGCAATCGCGGCTGCGCCGGCGTTGAGCATAATTCCGGCAAGCGGCAGCACAAGAATGTTGGCGGGCAATCCAATGATGGCCGCGCGATGAAAATAGCTTCGCATTGGCAACACCAGCACTGCTTGAGTAATGGCGGAAACCACGATCAACTCACAAAATGCCAGAACACCAGAGATTCCCCACTTAACCAGGAATTGCGCTACGTTTGTGCCGGTGAATCGCGCCAGCCGCCCGGCTATCAGGCGCAAGTCCAGACGGAACTGTGCCTGCTTCGGTTGCAGGCTTAGATCGAACGCCGTGGAATCAAGCTGGCGGAGCGCATTGCGATAAGGTGTAAGCGTCCGCTGCAAAACCGGCAGGCTGATTCCCGTGATAGCCAACAAAGCGAGGAATGTGAGTTGAAAGCCTGCATCAAAGAGCGCGGATGGTGAGAGCACCAGCACAACCAGTGCAGCAAACCCAGTGGCGTTCAGTGCGCCGCGGTCACGATAAAGCAGCCGCGCGATTAGAAAAAGTGAGAGCATCAGCACTGCGCGCTGGATGGGAACACCCATGCCGGCGACATAGGCATAGAAAACCGAGAGCGCGATGGTGAGCAATGAAGCTATCCATTCTGGGCAACGCAGGCGGCGGGCCAGCCAAAAGATGGCCAGAGCCAGCACTGCAACGTTCATCCCGGAAACCACCAGCAGATGGTAAACGCCAGTTTTTTGAAATTCCTCGCGCACGTTACGCAACAGCAGCGAATCGTCACCAGCGATCATGGCCGCGAAGAGCGCTGTGTCATCATGGTTCCACAAACCACGGTTGCGCATGTGGTCCACGATGCTGTGCCGAATCCGGCTGCGCCAAAAACCCAAGCGGCTTCCGGATTGTCCGGGAAGAAGCTCAATGTCTTCTGCCTTTACTGAGGCCAGCACGCTCACGCCGATGCTGTAAAGGTAACCTGCGTAATCGAACGCTCCTGGATTGCCAAAGTTGCGCGGCAGACGCAGCTTGGCTTTTAGCCTGACTCGGTCGCCATAAGCGAGCCGCGGGGACTGTGGCGTATCAGAGCCAGCGCCTTCCTCATCCACGTCCCGGGAAAAGACGGTGGCCCGGATTCCCACAGGTTGAGAAAAGCTGCTCTCGCCAAGCTGGATAGATTCGGTTTGCACATCAAAGCGCTCTCGTGGACCGCCTCCGGCAAGGAATACTCCGTCATTGGTGACGTGC